>JAJUGK010000007.1 GCA_029268205.1 Nocardioidaceae bacterium | reverse complement strand
TCATCACCAGCAAGGAATCAGCATGACTGAAGGTACCGTGAAGTGGTTCAACGCCGAGAAGGGCTTCGGCTTCATCGAGCGCGCCGAGGGTGACGACGTGTTCGTCCACTACTCCGCAATCCAGACCCAGGGCTACAAGAGCCTCGACGAGAACCAGCGCGTCGAGTTCGACGTCACGCAGGGCCCCAAGGGCCCGCAGGCGGAGAACGTCCGCGCCATCTGACACCAGCGGAGGCCATCTGACCTCCGCCGTCCGCACCGCCCCCGCGATCACCACGCGTCGATCACGGGGGCGGTTCGCGTTCCCAGACCGGGTGCCGCGCACCACAGACCACCCAGGTATGGGCGATGGCCGCTGGGGAACACCTTGGGGTAGCCCCAGTCCGCCACCGGGAAGGCCGCCCATGAGTTCCGCCAAGACCGACGTCATCGACCTGCTCGTGCAACAGCACGGCCACATCCGCGACCTCTTCGACGCCGTCGAGGCCGCCAGTGACACCGACGCGCGGCAGCGCGCCTTCGAGGAACTGCGTCGCTACCTCGCCGTCCACGAGACGGCCGAGGAACTCATCACCCACCCCCTGGCCCGGATCGCCGATGGTGGCAACGATGTGGTCGACGAGCGCCTCGAGGAGGAGACCACGGCCAAGAAGCTGCTCGCCGACCTCGACGGGATGGACGTCGCCGACCCGGCGTTCGACCCGAAGCTCGCCGCCCTGCGTGCGGCGGTGATCACTCACGCCGAGGCCGAGGAGCGCGAGGAGTTCCCGCTGCTGCGCGCCGACACCGACGAGCGGATGCTTGAGCGGATGGCGGCCGCCGTGCTGGCGGTGGAGAAGATCGCCCCCACGCATCCCCACCCCAGCGTCGGCAGTTCGGCCACCACCAACCTCCTCGCCGGGCCCCTCGCCGCCGTGCTCGACCGCACCCGCGACGCCGTACGCACGGCACTGGCCCGCTAGGCCTGAGACAACCGGAAGAGCCCACGGTTGAGAGGTGTGAGCGCTACAGGAGCGGGGCATCTCCTCAACATCGCGACCGGGCGCGCACGCCACTCACGCAGGGGTGGGCGCACCCGGTGGCCTGTCTCGCGGGAGTCGCCGACCCGCTGGTCAGCGGGGCATGATCGCCGCCGCCTCCACCCACTCCTGGCGGACGACCGGTCCGCCGCCCTCCGGGTGGCCGGTCGCGGCGAACACCACCCAGCCCTCCCATTGGGGGGCGCCGGACCGCGTACGCCCCCGGCGCCACATCAACAGCAGTCCGGGCAACCGCTCCTCGCCGAAGTAGCCGGGACGGCGCACCCACACGTGGACCGCGCGCCGACCGTCATCGGGCGCGGTCGGGTTGGCGTGTCCGCCACGATGTCCGCCGCCCATGGCGCCATGTTAGAACACCTGTTCGAGCGCCGGATGAGGCGGCCGAAGGGCCCCCGGGCCTCGCCCTCAGGCGGCGACGGCAGCGCCGTACGCCTGGCGGCGGCGCGCCTCGGCGATCATGGACGGGGTCGCCTCCCCCGGCACGAGCAGGGCCGCATCGGTGCGCAGCACACCTCCGTGCAGCCATACGCGTACGGCCGCGGCATAGGTGCGCGAGTCCACGCCGGGACTCGCACACGCCAGGACCTCGAGTCGTTCCTCGTGCACCGTCGATCCACCCTCCACTGACACACCCCTATTGTGCCTCCGATCGGTCCCGGGATCACAGATCTGAGCCGGATCTGGGGACCGTGGGTTCGGTCACTCGTCGCCGTCGTCGGCGGTCGGTTCACTGTGGGTCCCGGGGCGCGGAGCCCACGGCAGCTCCTTGGACGGCCGGACGACGATCAGCCGGTCCCCGCGTGCGAGCCGGGTGACGACCGGGTCGAAGTAGCGGTGCACCTGCTCGTCGCGCACCACCGCGATCACCTGGTCGGGCAGCGACTGCGGCTGCTTGCCGACCTCGGAGAGCAGCAGGTCGCGCTCGGCGACCTCGAGGCCCTCGCCGTAGGTGAGCAGGTCCTCCATCACCGACCCCAGCGTCGGGCTCAGGGACGACAGCCCCAGGAGACGGCCGACGGCGTCGGAGGAGGTGACCACCGAGTCCGCACCGCTCTGCCGCACCAGCGGCACGTTGCTCTGCTCACGCACCGAGGCGACGACCTGCGCGTCGGGGTTGAGCTGGCGCACCGTGAGCGTCGCGAGCACGGTCGAGTCGTCACGGTCGGCGGTGATGATGACCTGGTCGGCCCGGCTGACGCCCGCGCGACGGAGCACCTCGCGCCGGGTGGCATCGCCGGTGACGATCGCCAGCCCGTCCTCGTGCGCATCGCTGACCGCGGCCGGCTTGGGGTCGACGATGACGATCGACTCCTTCGCCACCCCGTTGTTGAGCAGGGTGTCGACGGCGCTGCGCCCCTTCGTGCCGTACCCGATCACCACGACATGGTGGTCCACGCGCTTCCTCCATCGTGCGACTCGGAACATCTCTCGGCCCTGGGTGGCCAGCACCTCCAGGGTGGTGCCGATCAGCAGCACCAGGAACGCGATTCGCGCCGGGGTCACGACGAAGGCGTTGACCATCCGTGCGGTGTCGGTGACGGGGGTGATGTCGCCGTACCCGGTCGTACTGAGCGTGACGGTCGTGTAGTAGATCGCGTCGAGCAGCGACACCGTGCCGTCCGTGCTGTCGCGGTAGCCGTCGCGGTCGAGGTAGACCAGCAGGACCGACCCCACGAGGATCGCGGCCGCGGCCATGAGCCGGCGGGTCAGCGCCCACCAGGGCGACCGTTGGATCTCCGGCAACCGGACGTTCCCGACGCCCTCCCCGCTCTCGACCATGACCAGCGCCCGTCAGTCCACGACGGAGCCGTAGATCACGACCCCGGGGCCCACGGGATCGCCGCCACCACCGGCATTGTCGACGTCGACCGAGACGAACCGGAAGACGTCGCCGGGCTCGGGTGTCTCCGACCCCGCCGTACGCCGCCACGTCCCGCACAGCAGGTCGCCCTCGGCGCCCTCGGCGTCGGTCGCGCCGTCACCGCGCAGGCACAGCTCCGAGGTGCCGGGATCGAAGCTCTCGACCTCCGCTGTGGTGCGCGCCGGGGTGTCCGGGCCGGCGACGACCCCGATGAGGTACCCCGCCAACAGGCACAGCGCGCCGCTGGCCAGGAAGACCGGGGTCGGGAGGTTGACGTTGCCCACGCGGCACAGGATGGCACGGTCCGCGGGGCAGGTCCCGGCGACTCCCCGGACGGGCCGGTGCCGGGTCAGCCGACGCGCATCGCCGGCCCCGACCCGCGGCCGCCCCCGTCCCGGCGGTCGAGCGGCTCCATCGTCACCCGCGGGCCGGGCCAGGTGCGCAGCAGCACCAGATCACCGGGGCGCGGGCGGGTGCGGGGATCGTGCGCGATCCGGGCGAGGTACTCCGCCCCGTACGTCGCACGCACGAGCCCGGCGCGCGAACGCACGTCGGCGATCCCGTCGGCGACCCGGATGATCCGCCCGACCGCGCAGTCGCGGGGGAGGTCGGCGTCCGGGGGCAACGGACCGAGGCGGGGCACCATCACGCCACTGTAGGCGGGCGGATCGCCCGGACGCATGGGAGTTTCCGGCCGCGGCGGGTCACCGGCGGCGACGGCGCCTACGGTGGGGGCATGGCTTCGCTGACCCCTGAAATCGGCACCGACCTCACCGACCTCCGCCGGGCGACCAACCAGGCGCCGCCGCTGGTGGGCCACAACGTCGTGACCGGCGACGCGGTGCTGACCGAGGCCCTGCGCGTGCACGGCTCCCCCGACCTCGCCGACGACCTCGCCGCGCTCGGCGCCGAGGCCGGGTCGGCGGAGGCGCGCGAGCACGGGATGCTCGCCAACGAGTTCCACCCCGAGCTGATCAACTACGACCGGTACGGCAACCGGGTCGACGACGTCCGCTTCCACCCGTCCTGGCACTGGCTGATGGAGCGCGCCGTGGGCTACGGCCTCCAGGCCGCGCCGTGGACATCGAGCGCTCCGGACGCCCACCTGCGGCGGGCGGCCGGGTTCTACGCCTGGTCGCAGACCGAGCCCGGACACCTGTGCCCGATCTCGATGACGTACGCCGCCGTCCCGGCCCTGCGGGTCGACCCGACACGCGCTGAGGAATGGTCGCCGCGCCTGGCCTCGACCACCTACGACCCACGCCTCCTGCCGGCCGGCGAGAAGCTCGGCGCGCTGGCCGGGATGGGGATGACCGAGAAGCAGGGCGGATCCGACGTACGCGCCAACGTCACCACGGCCACCCCGACCGGCACCGACGGCGAGTACGTCCTCCACGGGCACAAGTGGTTCACCTCCGCACCCACCAACGACGTGTTCCTCGTGCTGGCGCAGACCGAGGGCGGCGTGAGCTGCTTCGTGGTCCCACGGGTGCTGCCCGACGGGTCGCGCAACGACCTCGACGTCGTCCGCCTCAAGGACAAGCTCGGCAACCGGTCCAACGCCTCCTCGGAGCTGGAGTTCCGCGGCACCTGGGCGCAGCGCCTCGGCGACGAGGGCCGCGGGGTCCGCACCATCATCGAGATGGTCGCCGCGACCCGGCTCGACTGCGTTCTCGGGTCGTCGGCGCTGATGCGGCGCGCGCTGAGCGAGGCCGCCTGGCACGTCGAGCACCGGTCCGCCTTCGGCAGCCGGCTGGCGGAGAAGCCGTTGATGCAGAACGTCGTCGCCGACCTGGCGGTGGAGTCCGCGGCCGCCACGACGCTCGCGATGCGCCTGGCCGCCGCCGTCGACCGCGCCGACGACCCGCACGAGGCCGCGCTGCGGCGGATCGCGCTGCCGCTGGCGAAGTTCTGGGTCTGCAAGCGCACCCCGATGATGGTCGCCGAGGCGCTGGAGTGCCTGGGTGGCAACGGCTACGTCGAGGAGTCGGGTATGCCGCTGCTGTTCCGGGAGTCGCCGCTGAACTCCATCTGGGAGGGCTCGGGCAACGTCAACGCCCTCGACGTCCTGCGCGCCCTCGGCCGGGAGCCGGAGGTGCTCGAGGCCTGGATCACCGAGGTCGGGCACACCCGCGGCGAGGACCCGCACCTCGACCGGGCGATCGAGGGCGTGCTGGAGATGCTGGCCGACACCACCGCCGCGGAGATGTCCGCCCGGCGGCTCGCCGGCCAGATGGCCGCCTGCCTGCAGGGCTCGCTGCTGGTGCGGTACGGCAGCCCCGACGTCGCCGCCGCCTTCTGCGCCACCCGCCTGGGCCCGGCGTACGGCGGCACCCTGGGCACCCTCCCGCCCAGCGCAGCCGTCGCCCGGATCGCGGCCTCCGCCGCCCCCCAGGTCGGCTGACCCCGAACCTCAGGCGTCACAGAAGTCGCCACATATGTGGCGAAACTGGCGTCGTGGCCTGCCAGATGGCGTCATAAGCACCGGTTTCGCCACATATGTGGCGAAACCGGTGCCAGCCGACTCAGAGCTCCAGGCCGGGGTACAGCGGGTGCTTGCCGAGCAACTCGGCGGAGGCGGCCTTCGTCCGGTCGGCGATGCCGTCGGCGAGGGTGTAGGAGGCCTTGGACGGGGCGCCGGCCTTGGTGGTGCCGGGCTGGGTGTTGCGCAGCACGTCGACGACCAGCTCAGCGACCTTGTCGAACTCGTCGCGCCCGAAGCCGCGGGTGGTGAGGGCGGGGGTGCCGAACCGGATGCCGGAGGTGTACCAGGCGCCGTTGGGGTCGGCGGGGATGGAGTTGCGGTTGGTGACGACGCCGGCGTCGAGGAGCGCCGACTCGGCCTGGCGCCCGGTGAGGCCGAAGCCGGAGACGTCGAGCAGCACGATGTGGTTGTCGGTGCCGCCGGTGACCAGGCGCGCGCCTCGGGAGTTGAACCCCTCGGCCAGCGCCTGGGCGTTGTCGGCCACCTCCTGGGCGTAGGCGGCGAACGCCGGCTGGCGCGCCTCGGCGAGCGCGACCGCCTTGGCCGCCATCACGTGCGAGAGCGGGCCGCCCAGCACCATCGGGCAGCCGCGGTCGACCGACGGGGCGTACTCCTCCGTGGCCAGCACCAGCCCGCCCCGCGGGCCGCGCAGCGACTTGTGGGTGGTGGTGGTGACGACGTGGGCGTACGGAACGGGGTCCTCCTCGCCGGTGAACACCTTGCCCGCGACCAGCCCGGCGAAGTGCGCCATGTCGACCATCAGGGTGGCGCCCACCTCGTCGGCGATCTCGCGCATCTTGGCGAAGTTGACCCGCCGCGGGTACGCCGAGTAGCCGGCCACCAGGATCAGCGGCTTGAACTCCTTCGCCTTCGCGCGCACGGCGTCGTAGTCGAGCAGCCCGGTCTCGGGGTCGGTGCCGTACTGCTGCTGGTGGAACATCTTGCCGCTGATGTTGGGCCGGAAGCCGTGGGTGAGGTGGCCGCCCGCGTCGAGGCTCATCCCGAGCAGCCGCTGGTTGCCCAGCTCGCGGCGCAACTCCTCCCAGTCGGCGTCGGTGAGCTCGTTGACGTTCTTCGAGCCGGCCCTCTCCAGCCACGGGCCCTCGACCCGGTGGGCGAGGATCGACCAGAAGGCCACGAGGTTGGCGTCGATGCCCGAGTGCGGCTGCGCATAGGCGTACTCCGCCCCGAACAGCTCGCGGGCGTGCTCGGCGGCCAGCGACTCCACGGTGTCGACGTTCTGGCACCCGGCGTAGAACCGATGCCCGACCGTGCCCTCGGCGTACTTGTCGCTGAACCAGCTGCCCATCGTCAGCAGCACCGCCGGCGAGGCGTAGTTCTCCGAGGCGATCAGCTTCAGCGAGGCCCGCTGGTCGGCGAGCTCGGCGCGTGTGGCGTCGGCCACACGGGGCTCGACCGCCTCGATCACCGCCAGGGCCTCCCGGTACGCCGCACTGGCGCGCGCCGCGAGGTCGGCGGATCCGCCGGAACCCGCGGATTCAGGCGTGGAAGCGGTCGGAACGGGCGCGTCGGCGGAGGTCATGCGGTCAGCGTAGTGACCCCGCTCGTCGGCCAGGCGCACGGAACCACCGGAGTCCAAGTGTTGGACACTAGGTCCACATCATGAGATTCCGGTTTGTGGAACGCGTGTCCACGAGCCGAGACTCCCTGCCATGACTGCTGCAACGACGACCTGGCTCGTGGCCCGCCGCCACGTGGACCTCGGTCGTACCCGCAGCATGATGTGTATGTCGGTGTGACCCCGCCCCCGTCCCAGCAACTCCGGGCGCGCGTGGTCGCCGGCAACACGGCAGCCGCCTCCGACAATGGCGTCGGGCCCCCGTTCAGCCGCGACTCGTGCGTCTTCTCCCGCGAAGGAACGCATTCGATGAGCACCCCGGTGCAGCCCCCGAAGCCCCGTCCCGCCCGCCCCCGCCCCAAGCGCGGCGAGGGTCAGTGGGCGCTGGGCTACCGCGAGCCGCTGAACAAGAATGAGCAGGCCAAGAAGGACGACAACCCGCTCAACGTGCGGGATCGCATCCTCAACATCTACTCCAAGCGCGGGTTCGACTCGATCGACCCCTCCGACCTGCGCGGGCGCTTCCGCTGGATGGGCCTCTACACCCAGCGCGCCCCCGGCTTCGACGGCGGCAAGACCGCGCTGCTCGAGGAGGAGGAGCTCGACGACCGCTACTTCATGATGCGGGTCCGCTCCGACGGCAAGCTGCTGCCGCCGCAGACCGTGCGCGCCCTGGGTGAGGTCGGCCGCGACTACGCCCGCGACACCGCCGACGTCACCGATCGCGCCAACATCCAGTACCACTGGATCCGCATCGAGGACGTGCCGGCGATCTGGGATCGCCTCGAGGCCGGCGGGTTGTCGACCATCGAGGCGTGCGGCGACTCGCCCCGCCCGTTCCTCGGCTCCCCCGTCGCCGGCGTCGCCACCGACGAGATCATCGACGGGTCCAGCGCGCTGGAGGAGATCGCCCGTCGCTACATCGGCGACCCCGAGTACGCCAACCTGCCGCGCAAGTTCAAGACCGCGCTGACCGGCCACCCCAGCCACGACGTCTCCCCCGAGACCAACGACGTGTCCTTCGTCGGCACCGTCCACCCCGAGCACGGCCCCGGCTTCGACCTGTGGGTCGGCGGCGGCCTGTCGACCAACCCGATGCTCGCCCAGAAGATGGGCGTGTGGATCCCGCTCGAGGACGTCCCCGACACCTGGGCCGGCGTCACCGCGGTCTTCCGCGACTACGGCTACCGCCGCCTGCGCTCACGGGCCCGGTTGAAGTTCCTCGTCGCCGACTGGGGCGTGGAGAAGTTCCGCGAGGTGCTCGAGGAGGAGTACCTCGGCAAGAAGCTGATCGACTGCCCCTCCCCGCCCTCGCCGGTCGGCCACCGTGACCACATCGGCGTCCACGACCAGAAGGACGGCAAGAAGTACGTCGGCCTGGCCCCGGTCGCCGGGCGCGTCTCCGGCACCATGCTGGTCGAGCTCGCCGATCTGATGGACGCCTACGGCGTCGCCGGCGCGCGGCTCACGCCGTACCAGAAGATCGTGCTCATCGGCGTGGAGCCCGACGTCGTCGAGCCGCTGATCGACGCCCTGGACCTGATCGGCCTCGAGGCCCGTCCGTCCAACTGGCGCCGGCACACGATGGCCTGCACCGGTATCGAGTTCTGCAAGCTCGCCATCGTCGACACCAAGGAGCGGGCCCGCGCGCTGGTCGCCGAGCTCGAACAGCGCTTCCCGCAGCTCGACACCCCGATCACGGTCAACGTCAACGGCTGCCCCAACGCCTGCGCGCGCACGCAGGTCGCCGACATCGGGCTCAAGGGCCAGCTGGTCACCGTCGACGGCGAGCAGGTCGAGGGCTTCCAGGTGCACCTCGGCGGCGCGACCGGGTTGCAGGCCAACTTCGGCCGCAAGCTGCGCGCCCACAAGGTCACCAGCACCGAGCTCGACGACTACATCGCCAACGTCGTCGCGGCCTACCTCGAGGACCGCGCCGACGGGGAGAACTTCGCGTCCTGGGCAGCCCGGGCCGACGAGGAGCTCCTGCGCGGCGAGCGGGTCTCCGCGGGGGCACTCGCGTGAGCCGCGCGGCGGCGGTGTTCGCCTGCCCGTACTGCGGGGACGACAACCTCTTCCCGCACGAGGCCGAGGACCCGAAGGTCCGGGCCGCCTGGGAGTGCCGCTCGTGCATGCGCGCCTTCGCCGTCAGCTTCCTCGGTCAGCTGCGCCGTGGCGCTGCCTCCCCCCACCCCTCACCGGACAGCCGCTCCCCCGAGGGCCGCTCCGCCGAAGGGGGCGCGCAGGCATGACCGCACTCAGCACCCAGCACGCGCACGAGCGCCGCGGCAGCGAGACCGCGGGGCGCTCCGAGGAGGAGCTGCGCGACCTGGTCTCCCACGCCGGGGCCGAGCTCGAGCTCGCGCCGGCCGAGGTGATCATCGAGTGGGCCGTCGCGACGTTCGGCGAGCGGTTCTGCGTGACCTCCTCGATGGGCGATGCCGTGCTGGCCCACCTGGCCAGCACGGTCGCGCCGGGCGTCGACGTGGTCTTCCTCGACACCGGCTACCACTTCGTCGAGACCATCGGTACCCGCGACGCCGTCGAGGCCACCCTCGACGTCAACCTGATCACGGTCGGCCCCCAGCAGACCGTGGCCGAGCAGGACGAGACCTATGGCAAGGACCTGTTCCGTCGGGACCCCGACCTGTGCTGCGCCCTGCGCAAGGTCGCACCCCTCAACGACGCGCTCAAGGGGTACGACGCCTGGGCCACCGGCCTGCGCCGATCCGAGACCCGCAACCGGGTCGTCGCGCCGGTGATCGGCTGGGACGAGAAGAAGCACAAGGTCAAGGTCTCGCCGCTGGCCCGGTGGAGCGACGAGCAGGTCGAGCGCTACATCGCCGACCACGGCGTCCTGGTCAACCCGCTCGTCTACGACGGCTACCCCTCGATCGGGTGCTGGCCGTGCACCGCCCGGGTCGCCCCGGGCGAGGACCCGCGCAGCGGCCGCTGGGCCGGCCGGAACAAGACCGAGTGCGGGATCCACCAATGACCGCCGCACACCCCACCCCCGCCCCGTCCCGCGCCCCGTTCCCCCACCCTCCGCACCACCCCAACCGCCTCGAAGGGAGGCTCCACCGATGACCGCACCCGCACTCGTCGCTCTCGCCCACGGGAGTCGCGATCCCCGGTCTGCCGCCACCATCACCGCCCTCGTGGACCAGGTCCGCGCGATGCGACCGGACCTGCGCATCGAGCCGGCGTTCCTGGAGCTGTCGAAGCCGTCCTTCGAGAAGGTCGTCGACAAGCTGGTCAAGGCCGGCTACGACGAGATCGTCGTGGTGCCGCTGCTGCTCAACAACGCCTACCACGCCCAGGTCGACGTCCCGGCCGCCGTCGAGGCCGCCGGCGCCCGACACCCCGGTCTGCAGCTGCGCGCTACCAAGATCCTGGGTCTGGAGAACGTCTTCCTCGAGGTGCTCGACGAGCGGCTGCGCACCGCGCTGAAGGCGCAACGGGTCCGGGAGCTCGACGCCCTCGTGCTCGCCGCCGCGGGTTCGTCGGACTCGGTGGCCAACCAGGCCGTCGCCCGGCTCGCCCGCGTCTGGGGCACCCACCACAAGCTGCCCGTGGTCGCGGCGTTCGCCGCGAGCGCCCCGCCGGCGGCCGGCGAGGCCGTCCGGCAGTTCCGCGCCGAGGGCCGCCGCCACATCGCGGTCGGGTCGCTGTTCCTGGCGCCCGGCTTCCTCCCCGACCGGGTCACCGAGCTCGCGCTCGAGGCCGGTGCGGTCGCGGTCTCCGAGCCGCTCGGTGCCCACCCGGAGGTCGCCCGGACGGTGCTGGCGCGCTACGCCGTGGGTGCGGTCGAGCTCGTCCCCGTCTGATCGACCGCCGAGCCGCCACGGTGGCCAACCTGCCCGCTTCGGGCCGCGCCCGGACGGGTAGGTTGGTCCCCGTGAGCGAGCAGAGCAACCACTTCGACGTCGTTGTCCTCGGTGCCGGCCCCGGTGGGTACGTCGCCGCCATCCGCGCCTCCCAGTTGGGCAAGAAGGTCGCGGTCGTGGAGGAGAAGTACTGGGGCGGGGTCTGCCTCAACGTCGGCTGCATCCCGTCGAAGGCCCTGCTGCGCAACGCCGAGCTCGCGCACGTGCTGCAGCACGAGAAGGACAAGTTCGGCATCACCGGCGACGCGGCCATGGAGTTCGCGCCCACGCACGCCCGCAGCCGCACGGTCTCGGAGTCGATCGTCAAGGGCGTCCACTTCCTGATGAAGAAGAACAAGATCACCGAGGTCCACGGCTGGGGCACCATCACCAGCCCGACCTCGATCGACGTCAAGGACGCCGACGGCAACACCTCCACCGTCACCTGCGACACGATGATCATCGCCGCGGGCGCCACCACCCGGCTCATCCCCGGCACCGAGCTCTCCGAGCGGGTCGTGACCTACGAGGAGCAGATCCTCACCGACCAGCTGCCCGGCTCCATCGTCATCGCCGGCTCCGGCGCCATCGGCGTCGAGTTCGCCTACGTGATGAAGAACTTCGGCGTCGACGTGACGATCGTGGAGTTCCTCGACCGGATGGTCCCCACCGAGGACGCCGAGGTCTCCAAGGAGCTGCTCAAGCACTACAAGAAGCTCGGCATCGACGTCCGCCTGTCGACCAAGGTCGAGTCGATCGACGACTCCGGCGACAAGGTCAAGGTCACCGTCTCCAAGAACGGCGAGTCCGAGGTCATCGAGACCGACAAGGTGCTGCAGGCGATCGGGTTCGCCCCGCGCGTCGAGGGCTACGGCCTGGAGAACCTCGGTGTCGAGATGACCGACCGCGGCGCGATCGCCGTCGACGAGCGCGGCCGGACCAGCGTCGAGGGCGTCTACGCGATCGGCGACTGCACGGGCAAGTTGATGCTCGCCCACACCGCCGAGGCGATGGGGGTCGTCGCCGCCGAGACCATCGCCGGTGCCGAGACGATGGAGATCGACTTCGACATGATCCCGCGGGCGACCTACTGCCAGCCCCAGATCGCCTCCTTCGGCTACTCCGAGGAGCAGGCGCGGGAGTTGGGCTACGACGTGAAGGTCGCGAAGTTCCCCTTCATGGCCAACGGCAAGGCCAAGGGGCTCGGCGACGAGTCCGGCTTCGTCAAGGTCGTCGCCGACGCGAAATACAACGAGATCATCGGCGCCCACATGATCGGCCCCGACGTGACCGAGCTGCTGCCGGTGCTCACCCTCGCCCAGCGCTGGGACCTCACCGCCGACGAGGTCGCGCGCAACATCTTCGCCCACCCGACGCTGTCGGAGTCGGTGAAGGAGGCCGTCGAGGGCATCGCCGGCCACATGATCAACCTCTAACGCACCAGCCGGTCCAGCAGGTGCTCCAGCTGCCGGCCCGGGTCGGTGGTGAGACCGCCGTGCACCGGGCCCGGCTGCAGGATCGTGCTGCGGGGGGCCTTCACGAACCCGAACCGGGTGCCGAGGTCGGTACGCCCGGCGGCGCCGGCCGCGGCCTCACCCCGGCAGACCGCGCGCACGGCGTCGAGCGCCACCGCGAGCCGGTCGAGGTCGAGCGCGGGGTCGAGCGCCCGTAGCCGGTCGCGGTCGAGGTGACCGGCGGCGTCGAGGTAATCGGTGGCCTGGCAGTACACCGCGACCCCGACGTTGAGGAACTCCTCCCGGTCCACCCGCGGTACGCAGCGCAGGACGACGTACTGGTAGGGCACCGCCGCGCGCACGTCGCGCTCCAGCCCGGTCACGCGCGCTCCCCCGGCACCCACTGGTCGCCGCCGAGCCGGGCGCGGAGGAAGGCGACGTACGCCGCCCGGTCCACCGCCGGGTCGTCGCCCAGCCACACGTCCGGCACCTCGGCCACGACCTCCTCGAGCGTCGTGCCCCCGAGCGCCTCGCGGCAACCGGCGTCGACGGCGGCGACCTTGTCGGCGTACGCCGCGAGCACGTGGTCGCTGGTGTCGTAGGGCTGGGCGGCGAAACGGTCGGCGGCACCGGAGACCGAGGGGGGTCCCCCGGCCCAGGCGTGGTGGAAGTACAGGCACGCACCGTGGTCGATCGCCCACAGGTCCCCGTGCCAGATCAGCAGGTTGGGGTTGCGCCAGGAGCGGTCGACGTTGGCGACCAGACCGTCGAGCCACAGCACGCGGCCGGCGACCTCGGGGTCGGGCTCGCACGAGGCGTCGAAGCCGAACGATCCGGGCAGGAAGTCCACGCCGAGGTTGTCGCCGAGGCTCGCGTGCAGCAGGTCCTGCACCTCCTCGTCGGCCTCGTAGCGGGCGATCGGCTCGTCGAGCCGGATCCGCACCAGCTCGGGGGTGGGGATCTCCAAGCGGCGGGCCAGCCCCGAGACGATCACCTCCGCGACCAGGACCCGCGGCCCCTGCCCCGCCCCGCGGAACTTGCACACGTAGGTGCCGAGGTCGTCGCCCTCGACGATGCCGGGCAGCGAACCGCCCTCCCGCAGCGGGGTGACGTAGCGGGTGGCGACCACCTCGCGCAGCGCTGACATGCCCCTCAACCTAGCCCGCGATCCGGGCAGCTACGGCAGGAGGCCCGGCAGCGCCTGCAGGTTCTGCAGCAGCCCGCGGAGGGGAACGGTGCCGTCGCAGAACACGATGTTGCAGTGCGGGTTCGTCACCAGGTTGGTCAGCAGGACCCGCGGGTCGAGGAAGTTCATGGGGTTGAGGTCGAGCGAGATCGGATCGCCGCGGTAGGGGCCCGGATCGGGCACGTCGACGTCCTCGACCGCCGACATGAGCATCCGGAAGAAGGTCCACTGCATCTCGTCGGGCACGGCGCCCAGGAGCACCGACGGGTCGAGCGCCAGGCTCCCGAAATAGCCCGTGGTCACCACCGTCATGTCCAGGCTCGGGATCATCATCACGATCTGACCGCCGGTGCCGTTCATCTGGTAGGCGTCGACCGGTGCGGAGGGGACGGCGCGCCGCTTCACGGTGTGTGCGCCGGGGATGTCGGCGCCGGTGCACGGCTTGCCCCGGTTGGTCCAGAAGAGCAGGCCATAGCAGCCGTTGGCGCGGCTGGGTCGACCGACCCGCCGGACGTACGCGGCGGGCACGACCTGCTTGCCCCGCCAGCGCCCCCGGTTGCTCATCAGCAGGCCCAGGCGGGCGAGCTGGTCGGGGGTCAGGAAGAGGTTGCTGTAGCCGTAGGCCAGGCCCGACCGGTCCCGCAGCCAGAAGTAGCTCCCGCGTCGGATCCCGATCGGCGTGAAGAGCCGCCGCTGGGCGTACTCGACCAGGTCCTGACCCACGGCGCGTTGCACGACGAAGGCCAGCAGCGCCGGCCCGAGCTGGCCGTACTGGAACGTCGTCCCGGGCCGATGCTCCAGCGGCTGGGCCAGTGCCTGCCGGGCGAGGTTCGGGTCGACCGCCAGGCTCGCCGCCTCGGCCAGGATCGCTTGCCGAGCACCGCTGGTCTGGGTCAGCAGCTGACGCACCGTGATGGCGCGGTGTTCCGCATCGCCCCAGCCGGGACCGCGGGGCAGGTGGCGGCCGATCGGGTCGCTGAGCCGGAGCTTGCCGTCCGCCACCGCGATCCCCGTCAGCAGGGACGTGACCGACTTGGTGACGCTCCAGGCGTTGTTGGGCACGCTCGCGGTCACCGGCTCGATCCGACTGGAGGCGACCAGGCACTTGTGCCGGAAGACCTTCACCGAGAGACGGACCCGGGTGCTGAGCATGTCGACCGCAGCGCGCAACCGCCGGGCATCGAGGTTCTGCCGGGCGGGAGCTGCCCTGCCGAACGAGCCCGACGCCGCCGGCAGGGTGCAGACCTTGGGGCCCGTGGCGGCCTCGGCGCGCTCGAGCGGTACCAGGGTCGGCGCTGCGACCAGCAGCATCGCCACGAAGAGGACCGGCGCCACCATCCGACGTCGCAACACCCACCCCCAGGCTCGGTCACACGGTGGACCATCCCTACCACAACCCGCCCGGGTCCGGCCGCTCTGCGAGCCGCGGTCGGCACACGCGGCATAGTGAGTCCATGCAGCTGCCCGTCATGCCCCCGGTCCAGCCGATGCTCGCCAAGTCGATGAAGGCGATCCCCGACCCGGCGAGGTTCGACGACGGCCTGTCGTTCGAGCCCAAGTGGGACGGGTTCCGGTGCGTGGTGTTCCGCGACGGCGACGAGGTGGAGCTGGCCAGCCGCAACACCAAGCCCCTGACGCGCTACTTCCCGGAGATGGTCGCGGCGTTCAAGGAGCAGCTGCCCGAGCGGTGCGTGCTCGACGGCGAGCTGTTCGTCGCGATCGGCGAGCGGCTGCAGTTCGAGGTGCTCCAGGAGCGCATCCACCCGGCCGCCTCGCGGATCGCCAAGCTCGCCGAGGAGACCCCGGCCGGGTACGTCGCCTTCGACCTGCTCGCCCTCGACGACGAGGACCTCACCCGGCTCCCGTTCGCCGAGCGGCGCGCTCGGCTCGAGGAGGCGCTCGGCCACCTCGTCGGCGGCCGCGGACCGACATACCTCACCCGCACGACGACCGACCGCGACCTGGCCCAGACCTGGCTCGACCAGTTCGAGGGGGCCGGGCTCGACGGGGTGATCGCCAAGCCGTTGGGGGCCGCCTACCAGCCGGGAGCCCGGGCGATGATCAAGGTCAAGCACGAGCGCACCGCCGACGTGGTGGTCGCCGGCTACCGGCTGCACAAGACCTCGACGCCACAGAAGCCGTTGCTCGGCTCGTTGCTGCTGGGGTTGTACGCCGACGGGGAGCTCCAGCACGTCGGGGTCGCTGCGTCGTTCACCGCCAAGCGACGCGCGGAGCTGCTGGAGGAGCTGCGGGAGCTCGAGACCGGGGTGGAGGACCACCCGTGGGCGGAGTGGGCCGACCAGATGATCGCCAACCCCTCGCGCATCCCGGGCACCCAGTCGCGCTGGAGCGCGGGCAAGGACCTGTCGTTCGTACCGCTGCGTCCCGAACGGGTGCTCGAGGTCGGGTACGACCACATGGAGGGCACGCGCTTCCGGCACACCGCGCAGTTCAAGCGCTGGCGGCCCGACCGCGATCCCGAGTCGTGCGGCTACGACCAGCTGGAGGAGCCGGTGAACTACGACCTCGCGGAGGTGCTGGGCGCCAGCCGCGGCCGGGGGTAACCTCGGGGCACCCGGCACGGAGGTGGCCCATGACCTACACCGTCGTCCTGCTCGTCGAGAAGCCGCTCACGCCCCCGGACGCGGCCCAGGTCCGAGCGCTGCATGCGGAGCTCGACGAGCCGTTGACCTACCACGTGCTGATGCCGGTCGAGGACGCCGCGACCCGGATCGAGGCCTCGTTGGGCTCGTTGGCGGCCGGCGAGGTCGTCACGGTCCCGGGGCTGGTCCTGCCCGACGACGACCTCGAACGCCTGCAGGCCGAGCTGCTCGCCGAGAGCCGGGCGGCGCTGGCCACCACCCTCGACCGTCTCCGGACCGCCGGCGCGGACCACGCCGGGTCCTTCGAGGTGCACGGCGAGCTGGTCAGCATCGACCCCGTGGACGCGCTGGCCACCACGGTCCAGCGGGTCGACGCGCGCGAGGCGATCGTGCTGACCCGCCCGCACCTGGTCGCGGAGTTCTTCCACCTCGACTGGACCTCGCGGGCCAAGCGCAAGATCGGCGTGCCCCTGCTGCACCTGCTCGAGCACAAGCCCGACGACTAGACCTGCTGCTCCGTCCGATCCGCGAATCCGCAGTCGAGGACCAGCGTCCGGAACTCGGCGAACCGATCGGCCGGGGCCACCAGGAGCAGGTCGCCGCCGGATGCCCCGCGCAGCACCTCGCAGGCCGCGCCGGCCTCCTCGGCGATGAGCCCGGCGGCGGCGTGGTCCCAGTCGTGGACGCCCTCCTCGACGTAGGCATCGGACTCGCCGGCAGCGATCGCGCACAGGTCGAGGGCGCACGAGCCGATGCGGCGGATGTCGCGCACTTGCGGGAGCATCCGCGTGACCGCGACGGCCTGCGCGGCGCGGAGATCGGCGGCGTACCCGAAGCCGGTGCGCACGAGCCAGTGGCCCAGCGGCCCGCTGTCGCGGATCCGGAGCCGCTGGTCCCCCCGGAAGGAGCCCTCGCCGCGTACCGCCGACCAGATCTCGGAGGTGGCGATGTCGACGACCACACCCGCCTGCACCCGACCCTCGACCTCGGCGGCGATGCTCACGGCGTACGCGGGGATGCCGTAGAGGAAGTTGACCGTGCCGTCGATCGGGTCGACGACCCAGGTGACGCCGGTGCCGCGCTCCCCCGCTCCGCCGCTCTCCTCGCCGAGGAACCCGTCCTCGGGCCGGGCCGACCGCAACCGTGCACGGATCAGCTCCTCGACGGCCCGGTCGGCCTCGGTCACGACGTCGGTGGCCGAGCTCTTCGTCGCGGCCACCCCGATGCCCTCAGTCCGCATCCGTGCCGCCAGCGCGGCGGCCTCGAGCGCGACGTCGCGGGCGAGGTCCCTGAGTACGCCGGCATCCGGCGCAACGGTCTCCGTCACGCCCGCACAGCCTCAGTCACGCCCGCACAGCGCCGGTCGCGGGCCGCGCTGGTTGGCACAGCACTGCGGCGGGCAGACATCCCACGAGGCCGAGAGGTCGCCGACCGCGGGGCGTACGGGCGCCTCGCCCCGCTCGGCGGCGGCCCGCTCGAGCAGCAGTTCGCGGGCCACCCGGACGAACGCGGGGTGCGTGCCGGCGGTCGCCGCCCTCACGAACGGCAGACCGAGTCCCTCCGCGGTGGCGGCGGCCTCGGTGTCGAGGTCGTAGATGACCTCCATGTGGTCGGAGACGAACCCGATCGGGATCAGCACGACCGCCGGCACACCGTCTCCGGCCAGGGCGGCGAGGTGGTCGTTGACGTCGGGCTCGAGCCACGGCACCTGCGGGGGGCCCGAGCGGGAGCAGAAGACCAGGTCGTGGTCGTGCGTACGGCCGGTGCGCTCGGCGATCCCGGCCACGATGATCGCAGCCAGATCCCGGTGCTGGCGCGTGTAGGCACCGCCCGGGAGCCCCTCGGCCGGCGAGGCCCCGCTCGCGTCCTCCATGGCGTCGGGGATCGAGTGGGTGACGAAGACGAGCCGGGCCGCCGCCGCGGCGTCCGCGCCGGTCCGCTCCTCGAGGGTGCGCAGCGCGTCGGCGGTGGCGTCGAGGTTCGCCTCGACGAAGCCGGGGTGGTTGAAGTAGTGCCGCAACCGGTCCAGGTGCGGCGCCTCGACGCCCTCGGCCGCGAGGGCGGCCACGGAATCGGCGAAGTTCTCGCGGTACTGCCGACACCCGGAGTACGAGGAGTAGGCGCTGGTCACCCAGCACGCGACGCGCCGCACGCCGTCGTGGGCCATGCGCCGCAGGGTGTCGGTGAGGTAGGGGTCCCAGTTGCGGTTGCCCCAGTAGACCGGCAGGTCGATGCCGTGCGCGGCGAAGTCCTGCTCGACCGCGGCGATCAGTGCGCGGTTCTGGTCGTTGATCGGGCTCCTGCCACCGAAGCCGTAGTAGTGCTCCCCGACCTCCTCGAGCCGTTCGACCGGGATGTTCTTGCCGGAGGTGACGTTCTGCAGGAACGGCACCACGTCCTCGGGCTTCTCGGGTCCGCCGAAGGACACCAGCAGCAGCGCGTCGTAGGGCGCCCAGGGGGTGGCAGTCATGCCGCCATCGTAGGGAGGTCGGACCAGCGTCCGGACGGCGCTCGGCACCCCCTGGGCGCCGTACGATGTGCGGCGATGCTCGCCTCCTACCGCGCCGTGCTGAGTCGCCCCGGCGCACTCCCGTTCTCCCTGGCCGGCCTGATCGGACGACTCCCGATCTCGATGATCAGCCTCGGCCTGGTGCTCCTGGTGGAGGACGCGACCGGGTCGTACGGCTCGGCGGGGGTCGTGTCCGCGGCGTACGTCCTGGGCAACGCGGCGCTGGCGATCCTCAGCGGTCGGCTCATCGACCGCTTCGGCCAGGGCCGGGTGCTGCCGGTGATGGTCACCGTCTCCGCCGCGAGCCTCGGCGGCACCATCTGGGCCGTGCAGGAGGGGTTCGGTGCACCCGTGCCCCACCTGCTGGCCGTCCTGTCCGGGGCGACGATGCCCCAGATCGGCTCGTGCGTGCGCGCCCGCTGGGTGCACCTGCTGGGCTCGGACCCGAAGCTGCACACGGCCTTCTCCTACGAGGCGGTGATGGACGAGATGGTCTTCATCACCGGTCCGATCATCGTCACCGTCCTCGCGACCAGCGTCCACCCCGCCGCGGGTCTCGTGACCGCGGCCACCTGCGGTCTGCTCGGCGGCCTGGCCCTCGCGGCACAGCGCCGGACCGAGCCGCCCACCCGACCGTCCCACCGCGGCGGCGAGCCGCGGGCACCCATGCCGTGGGCGCTCCTCACAGTGCTCGTCGGCTGCTCGGCGATGCTCGGCGGCGTGTTCGGCGGCGCCGAGGTCGCCACCGTCGCCTTCGCGGAGGAGCAGGGCAAGCCGGTCTGGGCCGGCCCACTGCTGGGGATCTATGCCACCGGTTCGTTGCTGGCCGGGGTCGCGTACGGCGCGATCAGCTGGCGGTCGGGCAGCCTGGTCCGGTTCCGAGTCGCCGCGGCGCTCCTCGCGGTATCGCTGGTGGTGCTGCCGTTCATCGGTTCGCTGACCGTCCTCGCGCCCGTCCTCCTGCTCGCGGGCTTCGCCATCTCGCCGACGCTGATCAGCATGACCGCGCTGGTCGCCGAGCAGGTGCCGGCCGCGCGTCTGACCGAGGGGCTGGCCGTGGTGCACGCCGGCATGGCCGTCGGGATCGCGCCCGCCGCTGCGCTCGTCGGCACGGTCGTCGACCGCCACGGCGCGTCCGCGAGCTATTTCGTCGTCTGGGCCGCCGGAGTCGTGGGAGCCTTGCTCACCTGGGTGGTGCCCTCGGCGTCGGGCTCCCGCCCCGCTCCAGTCCCCACCACGGAGGTCACCACCTGATGCTCGGTCCCACCCGTCGCTGGCGAAGCTGGTCCGGTCTGGTCGAGATCGTGCCCACCACGGTCCACGCCCCGGCGACGCCCGCGGACGTCGTGCATGCGGTCCGGGAGGCCATCACCGCGGGTCGGCGGATCAAGATGGTGGGGTCGGGCCACAGCTTCACCGACGTCGCCCTCGCCGACGACGTGATGCTGGATCCCGCCGCGTTGAGCGGGATCGTCGCGATCGACCGGGACGCCCACACGGTCACGGCACTGGCCGGGACCCGGTTGCGGGACCTCAACGCCGCGCTCACCGCCGCCGGGCTCTCGCTGCACAACATGGGCGACATCGACGCCCAGACGATCGCCGGTGCGATCTCGACCGGCACCCACGGCACCGGCGGGATCTGGTCATCGCTGTCGGCCCAGGTCGTCGGGCTGGAGCTGGTCACCGGCACGGGCGAACTGCTGCGCTGCACCCCGGAGCAGCACCCCGAGGTGCTCGCGAGTGCGCGCCTCGGCCTGGGTGCGCTGGGGATCATCACCGCGGTCACGCTGCGGGTCGAGCCGGTCTTCGTGCTCGAGGCGCACGAGGAGGTCGTGGGCTGGGACGAGGCACTGGACTCGCTCGACCGACTGGCGGCGGAGAACCACCACGTCGACGGCTACTGGTTCCCCGGCACGGACCGCGTGCAGCTCAAGCGCAACAACCGGCTCGCCGCCGACGTCGCGGAGCGATCTCCGCTCCCCCGGTGGCGCGAGCTGCTCGAGGACGAGCTGATGGCCAACGGCGCGTTCGGTGCGCTGACCGCCGTCGGCGCCCGGGTGCCCCGACTGGTGCCCGCCCTCAACCGGTTCGCCGCCTCCCAGCTCTCGGCGCGCACCTACTCCGACGTCCCGCACCGGGTGTTCACCGCTCCCCGGCGGGTGGTGTTCCGCGAGATGGAGTACGCCGTCCCCCGCGCGGTCGGCGGCGAGGTACTGCGCGAGGTCCGGTCCCTGATCGAGCGGCGGGGCTGGCGCATCGGCTTCCCGGTGGAGATCCGGATGACCCCGGCCGACGACATCCCGCTGTCGGCCTCCTCCGGACGCGACTCGACCTACCTGGCCTTCCACACGCCCCGTGCAGCCGACCACACCGCCTACTTCGCCGGCGTCGAGGAGGTGCTGCGCGCCTACGACGGCCGGCCGCACTGGGGCAAGCTGCACTCCCGCACGGCCGCGGACCTCGCGCCGGCGTACCCCCGCTGGGAGGAGTTCGCCACGGTGCGCGAACAGGTCGACCCCGACCGGGTCTTCACCAACGGCTATCTCCGCCGGGTCCTGGGATCCTGACCCCACGGAGTACGCACGCCCCCGCCGGACGAGGAGCGTCGCGGTGCCTCAGCCGCCGCGGGACTCCGCGGAGGTGCGCAACGCCTCGGCGAACGCCGGGATCTCGGCGCACAGCCGCTCGATGGTCTCCCGGGTGAAGTGGATGACCCGCAGCGGGGTCACCGACACCACCGAGGCCGTCCGCAGCCGGTGCTCGACGATCCCGACCTCACCGATGACGTCACCGGCACCCAGCCGCGCGATCTCCGTCCCGTTGCGCCGCACCGAGAGCTCCCCCTCCAGGACGACGTACGCCTTGTCGGCCGGGGTGTGCTCCGACATCAGCGCCCAGTCGGCCGGCACGGTCGTCTGCACGCCGGCGGCCGCGATCTTCGCGAAGTCGGCGTCGCTGAGTCCGGCGAAGCTCGCCACAGCCCTGAGCTGCGCGGTGTCCTGGGTCATGCCACTCCTCGGGTCGTCCTCCCCGGCGTGATCCTTGCGGGCCGCCCGGCCGCTGTAAAGCCTCCCACGCGGGCAGTGACGGCGAACACGCTGGCAGCGCGCCCTCACACGCTGGCAGCGCCGGGCCGCGGCGCCGACCACCCACGGCGCATCGCCAGCAACCGCCACACCAGGCAGACCGTCATGGCCGTCGCCGCGACCACCGGGTTGGGCAGGTCCCAGCCCAGTTCGCGCAGTTCGAAGGCCCCCACGACGATCGCTGCCCCGACGAACGCCGGGATCGCATAGAGGTCCTTCTGCAGCACCACCGGCACGCGCCCGGCGAGCAGGTCGCGCAGGATCCCGCCGCCGACCGCGGTCACCATCCCCAGCAACGCAGCGGGCAGCGGTCCCAGGCCGTACGCGAGCGCTTTGACGGTGCCGGTGACACAGAACAGCGCCAACCCGAAGGCGTCGAGCACGCCGATCACCCGCTCCATCCGGGTGAAGACCGGGTGCCAGAACGCCGTCGCCAGACCGGCGACCACCGGCACGACCAGATAGCGCCAGTCGGCGAGGGCAGCCGGCGGCGTGGCGCCGATGAGGACGTCGCGGACGAACCCACCGCCCAGGCCGGTCGCGCCGGCCAGCACCAGCAGCCCGAAGACATCGAGGTCCTTGCGCAGCGCCACCAGCGCCCCGGTGAGGGCGAAGGCGAAGATGCCCAGGAGATCGAGGGTGATCAGCAGCACCCGATCACCGTAGTGCGACGTGCCTCCCCCCAACCGCGGTGCCGGTCGGCGAAGATGCACTGCGTGGCGAGACAACCCGGACGGCGCGCGCGGCGGACCTCCCCGCGGCTCGTCCTGGTCTATCTCCTCGGCACCGCGGTCACGGTCGGCGCGTGGGTCTATCTGATCAGCGCGGCGATCACCTTCGGCGTGCTCGCGCGCAGCGGCACCGGCATCGCCTGGGTCTTCACCGTGCTCGCCGGCGTCGGGGCGACGTGCTGTCTGCTGATCGCGCTGGTCCTGGTCACCCGCCTGCTGCGGGAGATCGGGGTGCTCTCGCCCACTCCCGCTCCCCGGGGCGCCCGCGGCGGCAAACGGGCGGCGCGCTGACCACTACTCTTCGCCCATGCCTGGTGCCTCCCCCCGCGGCCGCGCCGCACTCCGTGCGACCTATCTCGTCCTCGCCGCCGTCGACACCGCCCTCGCCGCCTCCGGCCGTCCGCGGGCACACCGGGTACGACGGATCACCAAGCCGGCGCTGATGCCACTGCTCCTCGCCGGCAACCCGGCGCCGGGCCACCCGCTCCTGGTGACCGCGCAGGTGGCCTCCGGGGTCGGCGATGTCGCGCTGCTGCGCTCGGGTGACCGCGCGCTGCGCGCGGGGATGGCCGGTTTCGCGGTCGCCCAGGCCGGCTACCTCGCGAGGTTCGCGTTCGCCCGCCGGCTCCCCGCCGCGGAGCGCACCGGCCCGCCCCGCCGGCGCATCGCACTCGCGGCGGTGGCCGCGACCAACTCCGTTGCCGCGGGGGTCGCCGCTCGTCGGCGCGACCCGGCGCTCCAGCTCCCGACGACCGCCTACGGTCTGCTGTTGAGCACGATGGCGCTCACCGCCCTCAGTGTGCGCGGCGAGCGACGGGCCCGCCTGCTCGCCGGGGCCGGGGCCGTGTCGTTCCTGGTCTCCGACAGTGTGCTGGCCTATCGCGAGCACGTCCGGCCCGACTCCCCCCCGGCGCTCGACGGGGTGGTCATGGCCACCTACACCGCCGCCCAGGTGCTCCTCGCCGAGGGCAGCAGCCGGCTCCCCCGCTGAGACCGCGGGCGGTCCGGCATGCAACGAGGGGCGGGCCCACCCCGGGCCCGCCCCTCGTCTTCCCCTCTCGCCGGCCCCGGGTCGAGGAGGACCGGCGAGAAACCTGCGCGGGCCGCGACGCGGCCCCTCCGGCTCAGCCCAGCGGGACCGCCAGCTCCTGACCGACCTGGAGACCCGCGCCCTCGAGCGCGTTGAGCTTCTCGATCCGGTGGACCATCGCGCGGGCCTCGCCCGGCTCGGCCACCTCGCTGGCGATCTCCCACAGGGTGTCGCCGGCACCGACGACCACCGTGCGGGTCGGCACCGGCGTGCCGCCCTCGCGCGTGGCGGACGACTGCGCCCCGATCACGACCGAGACCACCAGCGCCGCGAGCAGACAGGCCGCCAGCACGACGAGCCGCCCACGACGGGTCAACCGGACCGGCGCGGGACGACGGACCGGGGTGAAGCTGCTGCTGAGGGTCAGGGTGCTCATGGGTGCCTCCGGGGAAGAGAGCGGGACGTTGATCGGTCGCGGTGAGGTCTACCGGCCGCCACCGACAGTCGCGTCCGGACGGAGGTTCCGACGCCGCTGAGGAGCCGCCATTCGATAACCTGTTCGTTCGAACACGTGTACGACCGTAGAGCACTTGTTCGAACGACGCAAGCATCGAATCGAACCGATGTTCGACCCCGAGGGCGAGCCACCAGGGGCCGCCCGGAGGCCGCCCGGGGGTCCCTCGGGACCCTGCGGGGACCGACACGCCGTTCGAACAGGTGTTTGATCTCCGCGGTCGCGGGGGTCTAGGTTCGACCCATGGCAGCCCAGAAGCGATCCCGCGCCACCGTCCGCGAGCTCCCCGACGGTCCCCCGGACGCCACCGGCCTGACACCGCGCCAGCAGCGCGTGCTGACGGTGATCGTCGAGTCGGTCGAGCAGCGCGGCTACCCGCCGAGCATGCGCGAGATCGGCGAGGCCGTCGGTCTGGCCAGCTCCTCCTCCGTGGCCCACCAGCTGCGCACGTTGGAGGAGAAGGGCTACATCAAGCGCGACCCCAACCGGCCCCGGGCGCTCGAGGTGCTCCTCCCCGACGCGCTCGCGTCGCGTCGCGCCGTCGGCACCGCCACCGAGTCCTCGGTCGACGAGACCGGCGTGGGCGACCACCGCCCCAGCGCCGCGTACGTCCCGGTGGTCGGCCGGATCGCCGCCGGCGGGCCGATCCTGGCCGAGGAGCGGGTCGAGGACGTCTTCCCGCTGCCCAAGACGCTCGTCGGCGACGGCACCCTGTTCCTGCTCGAGGTCAGCGGCGACTCGATGATCGACGCCGCGATCTGCAGCGGTGACTACGTCGTCGTCCGCCAGCAGCCCACCGCCGAGAACGGCGAGATCGTCGCGGCGATGATCGACGGCGAGGCGACGGTGAAGACCTTCCGCCGCGTCGACGGCCAGGTCTGGCTGCTCCCCCACAACGACGCCTACGAGCCGATCGACGGCACGCACGCCACGATCCTCGGCAAGGTCACCGCCGTCCTGCGCCGGGTCTGAGGCTGCCCCGGATCCGCGCCTGCGCCCGATCTGAGGCTGTCCCGATCTGGAGCTGCCCCGTATCTGGAGCTGCCTGGGGCGTCAGCGCGGGAGCGTACGGGACCCGGAGGCCGGCGGACCGGTGCTGGCGCGGGGGACCAGATGGGTCGGGAACGTCCGATGCTCGGTCGGTTGTCCGGCGCCGGTGTCGAGGGCGGCCAGGACCATGTCGGTGATCGCCTCGCCCTGCTCGCGCACCGGCTGGTGGATGGTGGTCAGGTCGACGAAGGAGGCCATCTCCTGGTCGTCCACCCCGAGCACGGAGATGTCCTCGGGCGCATGGAGGCCCGCGGTGCGCAACGCGCGGAGCACGCCGATGGCCATCTCGTCGGAGGCCGCGTAGATCGCGGTGGGCCGCTCGGGCAGGGCGAGCAGTCGCGTGGCCGCGCGCTCGCCGCCGGCCATCGTGAAGTCACCCGCCTCGTCGTAGCCCGGCAGGACGTCCAGCCCGTGGCGCTGCATCGCCGCGCGCCATCCCTCGGCCCGCAACCGCGGGGCCCGCTTGTCGAGGGTGTCCTCCAGGCCGCCGCCGACGTAGGCGATCCGCCGGTGTCCCAGCCCGACGAGGTGGTCAACCGCCTGGGCCGAGACCGCCAGGTCGTCGATGTCGACGCAGCAGAACCCGTCGACGCGCGCGCCCACCAGCCCGATCGGCAGGCCGAGCGTGCGCAGGTTCTGCTCCTCCTCCGGGGTCGGGGTCAGCGCCAGGACCAGCAGCGCGTCGACCCGCTTGGCCAGGTAGCGCGTGGCGAGCATCCGCTCGCGCGCGGCGGCGTCGCCCCCGAGGTTGGCCAGCAGCAGGTCGTAGCCCTCGCCGCGCAGCCGATCCTGGGCGCCCTGGACGATCCAGGAGAAGTACCAGCGGGTCACGAACGGCACGATCACCCCGATCGTGCGCGTGGTGCCGCTGGCCAGGCCCGCCGCCTGCGGCGAGGCGACGTACCCCAGCCGGCGCGCGGCCTCGAGCACCCGCTCCCGGGTCTCCGGCGAGACCCCCGGCAGGCCGCGCAGCGCGCGCGAGACGCTCGCGGTGGACATGTCCACCTCGCGTGCGACGTCACGGATCCCGGTCATCTCCCCCTCACCTCACCGGGCGATCCTCAACCGCGCTCGCCCACGTGGGTGGCGTACCAGTGGTACGAAGCCTTGGGGATCCGGTTGCGGGTCTGCCGGTCGACGTGGACGATCCCGAAGGTCTGGGTGTAGCCCTCGGCCCACTCGAAGTTGTCGAGCAGGGTCCAGGCCACATAGCCGCGTACGTCGACCCCGGCCTCGCGCGCCGCGGTGACGGCGGCCAGGTGGTCGCGCAGGTAGTCGACCCGCGCCCGGTCGTCGACGGCCCCGTCGACCACGGTGTCGTGGTAGGCAGCGCCGTTCTCGCAGACCAGGACGGGCAGGCCCGTGCGGGCGTGGGTGTCGGCCAGCACCTGGGTGAGGCCGCGGGCGTCGACCTCCCAGCCGATGTCGGTCAGCGGCTCCCGCGGGCGCATGACCAGCCCCTCGACGCCCGGGTAGACGGGGACGCCGGCCGGCTCGCCCGCAGCTGCGAGGTCGGGGCGCTCGGGGGTGTAGTAGTTGATCCCGATCCACTCCGCGGAGCCGCGGACCGCCGCGAGGTCGCCGTCGCGCACGACGTCGGGGTCGCGCAGCTCGGGGGCCACCGCGAGCAGCCCGTCGTCGTAGGCGCCGTCGGTCAGCGGGCCCAGCCAGACCCGGTTGCGGATCGCGTCGACGCCGTCGGCCACCTCCGCGGCCTCGGGGCGCTCGGGCCACACCGGGGCCAGGTTGAGCACGATGCCGACGTCGCGCGCACCGGCGTCGCGCAGCGCCTCCGCCGCCCACGCGTGGCCGAGCAGGAGGTGGTGCGCGGCGACGTGGGCGCCGGTGCCGAGCACCCGTCCGGGGGCGTGGATGCCGGCGGCGTACCCGAGGTAGGCCGAGCAGTACGGCTCGTTGAGCGTCGCCCACATGCCCACGCGGTCGCCGAGCCGGTCGTGCACCACCCGGGCGAGATCGGCGAGGTGGCGGCCGGTGTCACGGTTCAGCCACCCGCCGTCGTCCTCCAGCACCTGCGGCAGGTCCCAGTGGTAGAGCGTCGGCATCGGGGAGATCCCCCGCTCGAGCAGCCCGTCGACCAACCGGTCGTAGTAGTCCAGGCCGCGCGCCTCCACGCCCGCCGCCAGCGTGCCACCGGGCAGGATCCGCGGCCAGGCGAGCGAGAACCGGTAGTGGTCGACGCCCAACCCGGCGACGAGGGCGAGGTCCTCCTCCACCCGGTGGTAGGAGTCGCAGGCGGTCGCGCCGTCGGAGCCGTCGCGGATGGCGCCGGGCACCTGGGTGAAGGTGTCCCAGATCGACGGCGTACGACCGTCCGCGCCGATCGCGCCCTCGACCTGGTAGGACGCCGTGGCGACGCCGTAGCTGAACTCCCCCCGACCGGGAAGACCCGCAGGGTGACTCGAGACCATCGCCCTCAGCCCTTGACGCTGCCGGCGAGCAGGCCGCGGACGAAGTAGCGCTGCAATGCCAGGAACACGATCAGCGGGATGATCAGCGACACGAATGCGCCGGCCGACAGCAGGTGCCAGGCCTGGTCGCGGGTGCCGGAGAGCTCGGCCAGGCGCACCGTCATCGGCGAGATGTTCAGGCTGCCGCCGCCGAAGACGAGGGCGACCAGCAGGTCGTTCCAGACCCAGAGGAACTGGAAGATCCCGAACGCCGCGATCGCGGGGACCATCAGCGGCAGCATGATGCGCGTGAAGATCTGCACGTGGCCGGCGCCGTCGACGCGGGCGGACTCGACGAGCTCGCCGGGGATCTCGCGCATGAAGTTGTGCAGCAGGAAGATCGCCAGCGGCAGCGCGAACATCGCGTGCGAGAGCCAGATCGTGTAGAAGCCGCCGCCGGGAGCGTTCGCTCCGGCCAACTGCGGCAGCCCGAAGGGCGGGTCCACGTAGAGGCTCAGCAACGGGATCATCGTCACCTGGATCGGCACGATCTGCAGCGCGAACACCGCCACGAACAGGGCGTTGCGTCCGGGGAACTTCATCCAGGCGAACGCGTAGGCCGCCATCGTGGCGAGCGCGATCGGGATCAAGACCGCCGGGAGGGTGATGACGATCGAGTTCACCAGGTAGGTGCTCAGGCCGACGTCGTCGCCGGTGAAGACCGCGCGGTAGTTGTCGAGGGTGACGTTGGGGTCGAGGAAGAACTTCCACCAACCGCTGGAGTTGATGTCGCCCACGGGCCGGAAGGAGGTGATCAGCAGACCCGCGGTCGGCACCGTCCACAGGATCGCGATGACGATCGCGGCCAGGGAAGCCCACGGGGACGACAGGCGGCGCTTGGCCTCCGCGGCCGCGGACGGCTCCGGGGGCGCGCTCGGGGCCAGGCCGGTGGTGTCGCTGGGGACGACGGGGGACGCGGCGCTCATCGGGCCTCCACCTTCCGCATCTGCCGGACGTTGTAGATGACGATCGGGATCACCAGCACGAACAGCAGCACCGCCAGGGCGGCGCCGAGGCCGTTGTTGAACGCCCGGAAGCCCTGGGCGTAGAACTCGTAGGCCAGCACGCTGGTGCCGAAGTTGCCGCCGGTCATCGTGCGCACGATGTCGAAGACCTTGAGCGTGGCGATGGTGATCGTGGTGAGCACGACGATGAGGGACGGCCGGATGCTCGGCACCGTGATGTAGCGGAACATCCGCCACCCGCTGACGCCGTCGAGTCGCGCGGCCTCGACGATGTCGTCGGGCACGGCCTTGATCGCAGCCGACAGGATCGTCATCGCGAAGCCGGCCTGGACCCAGATCATCACCACGACCAGGAACAGGGTGTTCCACGGCTCGGTGCTGATGAACCGGTAGGTCTCGAAGCCCAGACTCTTGAGGAGTTGGTTGAGCACGCCGATCTGCGCGGCGTCTGTCTCGCGGTAGGAGTAGACGAACCGCCAGATCAGCGAGGCGCCGACCAGTGAGATCGCCATCGGCATGAACATCAGCGCTTTGGCGAACCGCTCGAACCGCGCTCGGTCGACGAGCACGGCGTAGACGAGGCCGATCACCGTCGCCAGGACCGGGGTCACCAGCACCCAGATCGCGGTGTTGCGCAGCACCTGCAGCAGGGCGTCGTCGGTGAAGATCGCCTCGTAGTTGGCCAGCCCGACCCACTCCGAGGAGGTGCGGTCGCGGAAGGACTCGATCACCGTCCGGATGGCCGGATAGAGGAGCCCGAGCGCGAGCAGGAGGACCGCCGGCAGCAGGAAGGCGGTGGTCTGCAATATCTCGCCGACCCGCGAGCGGACGCGCGAGGTCAGCACCAGCACGACCGCCATCACGGCCAGGAACAGGCCGATGACGATCAGCAGCTGGAGGAACTTCTCACCGGTGGACACTGCGGCCTCCTCATCCGATGCCGGGACGGCGCGGGCTCAGGTCGGGCGTACGCCGTGGGGTCCGGCACCCGCAGGTGCCGGACCCCACGCACGTGTCACGGCCAGGAGGACTCGATGTCCGCCAGGGCGTCCTCGGTGGACTTGCCACCGATCCAGGCGGTCATCTCCTTCCAGAACGATCCAGCGCCCACCGCACCGGGCATCATGTCGGAGCCGTCGAAGCGGAAGACCGCCTCGGGGTCCTGCAGGATCTCCGCGGAGAGCTGATCGATCGGGCTGGTCAGATTGGCCACGTCGAGGCCGGTGTTGGCGCTGACCCAGCCACCGTCCGGGGTGGCCTTGGCCTTCTCGTTGGCCCACACGTCGCTGGACAGGTAGGTCTGGAAGGCCTGGACCTCCGGGCGGTCGGAGAACGCCGCGGCGAACTCGCCACCACCCAGGACCGGCGACCCGTTCTCGTCGTTGGTCGGCGGCAGGTAGAAGGCGAAGACGTCGCCGTCCTCGGCGATCTGCACGTCGGCCTTGGCCTCGCCCCAGTTGGCGGCGTAGAAGCTGGCCTGGCGGTGCAGTGCGCACTTGCCCTCGAGGATCGGCAGACCGCCGTCCTGGAAGGTGGTCTCGACGATCGACTTCACATCGCCGTACCCGCCGTTGACCATGTCGGGGTTCTTCAGGATCGAGCCGACGCGGTCGAGCGCCTCGACCACGGCCGGGTCGTCGAACGGGATCTCGTGGTTGACCCACTGGTCGTAGACCTCGGCGCCGCCGTCACGCAGCAGCGTGTCCTCGAGCCAGTCGGTGGCCGGCCAGCCGGTGGCCTCGCCGGAGCCGATGCCCGCGCACCAGGGCTTGATGCCCGTGGCCGCGATCTCCTCCGACAGGGTCATCATGTCGTCCCAGGTCTCGGGGATCTCCCAGCCGTTGTCGGCGAACATCTTCGGGGAGTACCAGACGAAGGACTTCACGTTCGCGCCCAGCGGGGCGGCGTAGAAGGTGCCGTCGACGCTGCCGTAGGACTTCCAGTCCTCGCCGAAGAACTCATCGACGTTGTCGGCCACGGTGCTGGGGGCCTCGACCACCGCGTCGGTGTCGTTGACCAGGTTGGCCAGCAGACCGGGCTGCGGGATGTAGGCGATGTCCGGCGGGTTGCCGCTGCGCGCCCGGACGACGAGCTGGGCCTCGAACTCCTTCGAGCCCTCGTAGTTCACGGTGGCCCCGGTGCACTCCTCGAACAGCTTGTAGGAGTCGATGTGGGGCTGGTCCTCGGGGGCGACGATCGAGGTGTAGACCGAGACGGTCTTGCCGGAGAGGTCGCCGAACTCGGTCAGCGCCTCGCACTCCGCCTTGCCCTCACCGGGCGAGGTGCCGCCGGCGGTGTTGGTCTCGCCGCCGCCGTCGTCGCCGCCACAGGCGGCCAGGCCGGCGCCGAGCACCAGGACGGCGCCCGTGGCGAGCGCGCGCCTGAGATGGATGGATCGCATGTATCTGACTCCCTTGCTCTGAGGTCGACGTGCGACCACCACATGGAGGTCGAGACGTCCGTCACATACGCATGACCCTTCAGATGTAAACGTTTACGTCGGCGAAAATCAACGATCGCTTGCTAACGATGCGATAACGCGTCGCCGGCGCCCGGCCCGGGTACGGTCCTGCTCGTGACTCCCGACGCCTCTCCCGGCACCCCATCCGGCACCCCCTCCTCCCCCGGCCCGTCGACGGCGCCGCACGCGATCTCGGCCGCGGCGGCGCAGCGCCGCGATCGGGCGGTCGGCACCGTCCCCACGGGCCTGCTCGTCGACGGCCGCTGGCGGGAGACCGACCGGACCTTCGCCGTCACCGACCCCGCCACCGGGGAGCGACTCGCGGAGGTCGCCGACGGCACGCCCGAGGACGCCACCGCCGCTCTCGACGCGGCCGCAGCGGCCCAGGACGACTGGGCGGCGACCGACCCGCGGGAGCGCGCCGAGGTGCTGCGCCGCGCGTTCGACCTGCTGCAGGAGCGCGCCGAGACCGTCGCCACGGTGATGACCGCCGAGATGGGCAAGCCGTACGCCGAGGCCCTCGGCGAGGTCACCTACGGCGGCGAGTTCCTGCGGTGGTTCTCCGAGGAGGCCGTGCGCATCGCCGGCCGCTGGTCGACGGCGCCGAGCGGAGGGACCCGGCTGTTGACGATGAAGCAGCCGGTCGGCCCGACGTACGCGATCACGCCCTGGAACTTCCCGCTGGCGATGGGGACGCGCAAGGTGGCCCCGGCGATCGCCGCCGGCTGCACGATCGTGCTCAAGCCCGCCGGCGCGACCCCGCTCACCTCGCTCCTGCTCGGGCAGATCCTCCTCGACGCCGGCCTGCCGCCGGGGGTGCTCAACATCCTCACCAGCGCGAGCTCCTCGGCGGTGACCGCGCCCCTGCTGGCCGACCCGCGGCTGCGCAAGCTCACCTTCACCGGGTCGACCGAGGTCGGCCGCGCGCTGCTCGAGCAGGCCGCGCCGCAGGTGCTGCGCACCTCGATGGAGCTGGGCGGCAACGCGCCCTTCGTGGTCTGCGCCGACGCCGACCTCGACGCCGCCGTCGAGGGCGCGGTCCTGGCCAAGATGCGCAACATCGGCGAGGCTTGCACCGCGGCCAATCGGTTCCTCGTCCACGCCGACCTCGCCGCCGACTTCGGTCGCGCGCTCGCCGAGCGGCTCGGCGGGCTCGTGCCCGGCCACGGGCTCGACGAGCACACGACGCTGGGTCCGCTGATCGACGACGACGCGGTGGCCAAGGCGCAGGAACTCGTCGACGACGCGGTCGGGGCGGGCGCCGAGGTCGCCACGGGTGGCGGGTCCCTGCCCGGCGACGGCTCGTTCCTCGCGCCGACCGTGCTCACCGGCGTACCGGACCGGGCTCGCATCCTCTCCGAGGAGGTCTTCGCGCCGGTCGCGCCCATCACCACCTTCACCGACGACGACGAGGCGATCGCCGCCGCCAACGACACCGAGTTCGGCCTGGTCTCCTACGTCTTCACCCAGGACCTCTCCCGGGCGATCCGCTACGCCGAGCGGCTCGACGCCGGCATGGTCGGGGTGAACCAGGGCGTCGTCTCCAACCCGGCCGCGCCGTTCGGCGGCGTCAAGCAGTCCGGCCTCGGACGCGAGGGCGGGTTGGAGGGCATCGAGGAGTACCTCGAGACCAAGTACGTCGGCCTCAAGCTCTGATCCGGGCCGTCAGCGCGCGGGCAGCACCCGCACCCGCGCGCCGCTGCCGTCCCGCCACAGCGGTGCTCAGTCGAGCGCGACGAACAGCAGCGGCCCGTCGTCGTACCGGCCGCCGTCGATCGCCAGGACCCGGTCGTCGGCATACAGCAGCGGACCGGTCACCGCCGAGGACCGCTCGTGGCGCAGCGCACCGACCAGGGTGTGTCCGTGGACCACACAGCTGCCGCCGAACGTGCGGAGGAACGACCGTGCCCGCTGGGCGCCCCCGGTCCGGGAGAAGTCCAGCCGCCCGCACAGACTCGACCACACGGCCCAGACGCGTTCCTCCTCGCCCGACGTGAGCGCTGCGCGGATCCGGTCGTTGACCTCGGGCGCCGAGGTCCCCCAGTCCGCATAGGCCGTGGTGTCGGAGTGGACCAGGAGGAAGTCGCCCGCGCGCCCCATGGCCGGGAGGCCGGCCAGCCAGGCGAGCCGCTCCTCGTCCAGACCGGCGCGATCGCCCGGTCGGCCACCGTTGACCGCCCACGAGCGCCCGAACCGGCCCGCGGGCCACCGCGCGGCCCCGATCGCCAGCGCCTCGTGGTTGCCGAGCAGCACGTGCACGTGGTCGGGCGCCTGCGTCTGGAGAGAGCGGAGCAGGTCGATGACTCCGAGTCCGTCGGGGCCCCGGTCGAGCAGGTCGCCGAGCACCCACAGCTCGGTGTCGTCGACGCACCACCGGTCGTCGCGGTCGATCAGCCCCCGGCCCCGCAGGGCGGCGCGCAGGTCGGCGGGGTGCCCGTGGACGTCGCTGACCACGAACCGCCGAAGCACCACCGTGCCATCCTGCCCGACGGTTCCCTCATCGCGGCAACGGGGCGTGCGCCCACGATCCCCGTCCGGTGAACGTCAGGTGAAGGCTGCGCGACGGTTCACGACAGGGCGTCACGTCCGGGGCGGTGCGTCGTTGCACGCGATGTGAGCCCGACCCCGTCTGTCGTCCCCGCCTCCCCGGCCACCCCTCCGGCCGCTCCTCCGGTGACCGCACCGGGCACCCCCGCCCCTGCGGCCGACGCCGCCGGCACACCCGACCCCAGCCGGCGTACGGTCCTACGCACCGCGGCCGTCGGTGCTGCCGGCGCGGTCGCGGTCGCCGCCGGTCCGGTGGGACCGGCGGAGGCGGCCTCGGGCTACTTCCGCCACGGTGTGGCCTCCGGCGACCCGCGACCGCGACGGGTCATCCTCTGGACCCGGGTGACCCCCACCCGCGCCGCAACGCCCGGGTCGGGCCGGGGGCCGCGCATCCAGGTGCGCTGGCAGGTCGCCACCGACCGGGCGTTCCGCCGGATCGTCGCGCAGGGCACGGTGCGCACGGGCCCGGCTCGCGACCACACCGTGAAGCTCGACGCCCGCGGGCTGCGCCCCGACACGGCGTACTTCTACCGCTTCTCCTACCGGGGCCGCACCAGTCCGGTCGGACGCACCCGCACCGCACCGGCACACGGCGCGCTCCCCAAGCGCGTGCGGTTCGGCGTCGTGTCATGCGCGAACCTCGAGGCCGGATACTTCCACGCCTACCGCCACCTGGCGAAGCGCGGCGACCTCGACGCGATCCTGCACCTGGGCGACTATCTCTACGAGAACGGCGTCGGCGAGTACGCCATGGGCCAGCGCAACGTCGTCGTCCGCCCGCACCGTCCCCGGCACGAGATGGTCACCCTGCGCGACTACCGGCAGCGGCACGCGCAATACAAGCAGGACCCCGACCTGCGGGCCCTGCACGCGCGGCACCCATTCATCGTCACCTGGGACGACCACGAGCTGACCAACGACACCTGGGCCGCCGGTGCGGAGAACCACAACCCGGGTGAGGGACGCTTCCGCGCCCGCCGCGCCGCCGCCTTCCGGGCCTACGACGAGTGGATGCCGGTGCGGATGGGTCCGAGGACCCGGGTCGGCGACGGCTACCGGCTCTACCGCCGGCTGCGCTACGGCCGACTCCTCGACATCGCGATGCTCGACCTGCGCACCTACCGCTCCCAGCAGTCGAGGCTCACGCCCACGCCGATCCCGAACCCCGACCCGATCCTCAGCCGGCCCGACCGGACCATCACCGGGGCCGCGCAGATGCGCTGGCTCAAACGCGTCCTGCGCCGCAGCCGCGCCCAGTGGAAGATCGTGGGCAACCCGGTGATGATCGCCCCGATCCTGTTCCCGCCGCTGCCCAACGAGATCACCGGTCCGGTGACCGACCTGATCGGCCTGCTCCCGGCCGACGGTCTGCCCTACAACGCCGACCAGTGGGACGGTTACACCGCCGACCGCAGCGAACTGCTGCGCCACCTCGCCGACCACGGGATCACCGACACCGTCTTCGTCACCGGCGACATCCACTCCGCCTGGGTCAGCGATCTGCCGGTCGATGCGGGCACCTATCCCCTGCGCAGTCGCAGCGTCGCCACCGAGATGGTCTGCACCAGCGTCACCAGCAACAACCTCAAGGACATCCTCGGAGCACCGCCCCGCTCCGCGAGCCTCGTGGTGGAGGCGGCGATCCAGACGCTCAACCGGCACGTGCGCTACCTCGACTTCGACTCCCACGGCTACGGCGTCCTCGACATCACCCCGCAGCGCACCCAGATGGACTACTTCGTGACCGGCGCGCGCCAGCAGCGCCGCGCCGGGAGCCGCTGGAGCACCAGTTGGCAGACGCTGGCAGGCACCCAGCGGGTTCGCGCCGCCTCCGGGCCGGTCCCGACCCGACGGGGGGACCGCTGATGTGCACGCCGTACGGCGGCGACGGCTCCGCTGCGGACCCCCGCTCGCTCGCCGAGGTCGACCTGGACCGGCGACACGTCCTGCGCCTGGGGGCGGCCGGCGGCGCCGGCATCGTCCTGTCGACCGCTCTGGACTCCCCCGTCCTGGCGGCGAAGGGCCGCAAGCGCGCCTACGTCATCGTGCTCGACGGGATGATCCCCGGCGAGATCGACTCGGGGCTGATGCCGCGGCTCAAGGCGCTGCGCGACGCCGGGACGGCCTTCCCCAACGCCCGGTCGCTGCCGATCATGGAGACGATCCCCAACCACGTGATGATGATGACCGGGGTGCGCCCGCGCCGGAACGGCGTACCTGCCAACGCGATCTACGACCGCAGGGCGAAGATCCACCGCGACCTCGACCGTCCCAGCGACCTGCGGTTCCCGACCGTCATCGAGCGCCTGCGCAAGCAGGGCTTCAGCACCGGCACGGTGCTGAGCAAGGAGTACCTCTACGGCATCTTCGGGACCCGGGCGAACCACCGGTGGGAGCCGTTCCCGATCATCCCGATCAGCGGGCACGCGCCGGATCTGTTCACCATGCAGGCCCTGCACAGCATGGTCGCGCAGCACGATCCGAATCTGGTCTTCGTCAATCTCGGCGACTGCGACCGGTGGGGCCATACCGACATCACCGGCACGACGCTGCGCGCGCTGCGGACGGCGGCCCTGATCCAGCTCGATCTGCAGATCGGCCAGTTCGTCGCGATGCTCAAGCGGACCGGCCGGTGGCGCAACTCGCTGATCGTGTTCCTCGCCGACCATTCGATGGACTGGTCGCGCCCCGACCGGGTGATCACGCTGGCACCCCGGTTGGCGCGCGACCCGCTGCTGGCCGGCCGGGTGGAGGTCAGTCAGAACGGCGGCGCCGACCTGCTCTACTGGACCGGACCCCGGGCCCGGCAGGCCGAGGCGGTTCGCCGCATGCGCCGGATCGCCCGCAGCACGCCGGGCGTGCTGTCGACCCATACCCCCAAGCGACTGCGCCTCGGCGCCCGGGCTGGGGACCTGGTGGTCTACTGCAAGGCGGGCTGGCGGTTCAGCGACCCGGCGCCGATCTCCAACCCGATCCCGGGCAACCACGGCCACCCGGCGACCGCGCCGATCCCGTTCTTCCTCTCCGGCGGACATCCGGTGGTGAGGAAACGGCGTTCGCCGGCACGGGCCCGGACGATCGACGTGGCACCGACGGTGGGTGAGTTCTTCGGCCTGCGGCCCCCGCGCGGCGGCTACGACGGGACCAGCCGGCTGCGGTGAGCCGCTGGGCCTTGCGGCGATCTGGCGGGACGGCGGGTTCCGCACTGTCGGACCCAGGGCCGATGATGTCCCCCATGCGCCGCCCCGGAGTCGTCCGTACCGCCGCCCTCGCGGCGTGGGCGCTGGTGTGCGCCGGGCTCACAGCCACCGGGCCGGCGAGTGCGGCCGGCGGCGCTGCTCACGGTAGCCCCGCCGGCGGCGGCGCGGCTGATCAACGGGTGGCCCGGATCGCCGCCGCCCACGACCGCACGCCCGAGGACGTACGAGCGCTGCTGGCCGACCCGGCGGTCGGCGTCGGTCCCTCCGACCGGCTCTACTACGCCGACCCGCCGCGGGTCCCCGCCGCGGTGACACCCGACCGACCCGACCGGGCCCGCCGCCCGCGGGGGGCGACGCTCCCCGACGTCACCCGGCTGCACAGCCGCCCCGGCGCGCCCCGCACGATCCTGCTCGACTTCGACGGCCACCAGCTGACCGGCACCGAGTGGCAGCAGCAGCTGGGCTTGCCGGGCGGCACCTACCCCGCCTTCTCCCTCGACCACGACCGCACCCGCTTCAGCGCCGCCGAACGCGCGGTGATCCACGAGATCTGGGAGCGGGTCGCCGAGGACTTCGCTCCCTTCGACGTCGACGTGACGACCCGCGACCCGGGCAGGGCCGCGCTGGTGCGCAAGGACGCACACGACGAGAGGTTCGGCATGCGGGTCCTGA
>JAJUGK010000006.1 GCA_029268205.1 Nocardioidaceae bacterium | reverse complement strand
CACCCTCCCGGCCCGCGCCGCGGCGGGCGTACGCACCCGGCGGGCGCTGCGCCGCGGGACCCGCTACCGGGTCGTGGTGCGCGGTGTCGCCCAGCGGGGCGGGGTGCGCTACGACGGGGCCTGCGTGCGGTACGCCGGCCGGCTGCGGCCCCAGCACTCGCTCGACCTGGCGCAGCCCGACGCCGACCACTTCGCCCTGCACGTGCAGGGGGTCGCGGTCCCGCTCACCGCGCACGGCACGAGGCGCCGGTGCAGCAACGCTCACGTCTACCGCGGCACCTTCCGCGCTCCAGCGCGGGGACGGGCCCGGGTCCGGGTCTGGGACCCGCGCACGACGCGGCAGGCCGCCGGTGGTGCGCTGACCGTACGGATCACCGCCGTGCGGCGCGGCGGCGCTCAGCGCAGGAACTCGGCCAGCCTGGCCGGGACCACCCGTCCGGTCGCCGCGATCGCGGACCGGTAGACCGCCTCCTGCACCTGCAGGTGCGCGATCGCCGCCGACCGGTCGCGCTCGGCGGTGCCGATCCCGGATGCGCCGGCCCCGTCGGTCCCGTCGATCACGTCGCCGGGCCGGGTGACCAGCCCGGCGGCGATCCGCCGTACCGCATCGCCGACCCGCTCGGTGGCGGGCCGGATCGCCGCGGGGTCCGCGCCGCGCAACGCGCCGGCCAGCGTCTCCAGGTCGGCGACGAGCGCCGCTCCGCCGACGGACCCGAGATAGCCGGCGGCAGCCAGGCCCCGGAGCTGGGCGGCCAGTTCGTCGACCCGGGCAGCCACCCGCGCCGGCTCCGCACCGCGGGTGGCCGGCGCGGCGGACCCGTCCGCCACCGCGGCTCCCAGCACCCGCAGGCCGCACTCGTGGGCGCGGCCCACGAGCGCTGCCGCATCCTGGAGAGCGCTGGTGGTCACGATGCGACGCCCAGCTCGGTCAGGGCCTCGCGGGTCGCGGCGTGCCCGGCGCGCAACAGCTCGCGGTTGACCGCGGCGAGCTCGCTCAGCTCGGCGGTCGCGCGGATCAGCGCCGCGTGGTGGTCGAGCAGGATCGTGCGCCAGGGCTCGCCGGCGACGGCTGCGATCGCCCGCAGACTGGGGTGGCTGGGGAGTCCGTGGGACCGGGCGACGGCGTCGGCGGCCACCGACCGCAGCAGCTCGGTCTCCCGCAGTTCGGTCAACACCTCCTCGACCTCCCGGGCCACGCGCGCGAGCCAGCGGGTGCGGTCGTTGGTGAGCACCAATTGCTCCTGCTCCAGGCAGCACTGCAGCGTCTCCAGCAGCTCCCGCTCGCGCCACAGGACCAGGGACAGGTTCTCCACCTCCTCACAGTCGGCCGGGCCGCCCGCGAGGTGAGCAGTTCGCCGCGCCACCCCGCAGGGTGGTCCGGCATAGCCCGTTCGGACTATGCCCGGTTGCCGGACCGGTTCGGACCGTCCCGACGAACGTGCAGTCTCGGCCGCTGACTCTGGAACTGCGGCCGCCGACCCCCAAGAGTCGATGTCATGAGCACGGTCCCTGTCATTCCCTCCCCCCGTGTCGCCCCCGTCGACTCCCTCCCCGACTCCCCGGCCGGCGCCCCAGTCCCGCCGACCGCGGACCCGCGCGACGAGCTGATCACCAGCCACCTGCCGCTCGTGGGCCACCTGGTCCGCGAGACGATGGGCCGCGTCCCGGCACACGTCTCGCGCGACGACCTGACCTCCGCCGGCATGGCCGCGCTGGTCCAGGCCGCCCGGTCCTTCGACGCCGAGCGCGGCGTGGTGTTCGCCCGGTACGCCGCCACCCGCATCCGCGGCGCGATCCTCGACGAGCTGCGCGGCATCGACTGGGCCTCGCGCTCGGTCCGTCGCCGCGCCCGCGAGCTGGACGAGGCCCGGACCAAGCTGGCCGCGGAACTCGGCCGCGTCCCGACCACCGCCGAGGTGGCCAGCGCCCTGGGCCTGCGCCCGGAGGAGGTCGTGGCCAACGACGACGACGTCTCCCGCGCCAGCGTGATGTCGCTGCAGGGCTTCGGTGACACCCCGGTCGAGGACCTGCTGCCCACGACCGAGCCGTCGCCCGAGACCCACCTGGAGCACCGCGAGCAGCTGGGCTACCTCGTCGACGCGGTCGCCGAGCTGCCCGAGCGACTGCGCAAGGTGGTCGAGGACTACTTCTTCGCCGAGCGCCCGATGGCCGAGATCGCCGAGGACCTCGGGGTCTCGGAGTCCCGGATCTCCCAGATGCGGGCCGAGGCGCTGGTGCTGCTCAAGGATGCGATGAACGCCGCGCTCGCCCCCGAGCTGGTCACCCCTGCGAAGCGCCCGCAGGGCTGCGCCGCGCGGCGCCGGGAGGCGTACTTCGAGGCGGTCGCGACCCGGCGTACGCCGTTCGCCCGCCTCGGCTCGGTCGGCCTGAGCGCCTGAGACCCGTCCGGCTCGGTCCGGGGGTCCGGCCAGGCGCTCAGTCCGGCTCGGGTCGGCCCAGGGTTGCGACCAGCTCGCGCACGGCACGGGCATACCCGGCCACCCCCTCGCCGACGACCACCACGGTGGCGATGTCGGAGACGTAGGAGAAGTGCCGGAACTCCTCGCGCGCGTGCACGTCGGAGATGTGCACCTCGGCGACGGGGAGCCCGACCCCGGTCAGGGCGTCGCGGAGCACCACCGAGGTGTGGGTGAGCCCGCCGGGGTTGATCACGATCCCGGCGCAGTCGGTGCGCGCGTCGTGGATCGCGTCGATCAGCACGCCCTCGTGGTTGGACTGCACCGCGCGGACGGCGTACCCCGACTCCTGGGCGGTCTTCTCGACCAGGTCGACGACGTCGGCGAGCGTCTGGTGGCCGTAGACGGCCGGCTCCCGGGTGCCCAGCAGGTTGAGGTTGGGGCCGTTGACCAACAGCAGACGTCGCGCGCTCACCCCCGCACCGTACGCCGCCGCACCAGCGGTGTCGTCCACTGTCAGCTGGTGACAGCCAACGACACGGTTGCGACGACCTCGAGCGCGTAGGAGTGCTGGCTGGTGTCGCCGAAGACGTAGTTGATGCCGACGAAGTTGAACCACAGCGTCACGAGTCCGACCAGGCACAGGATCGCGGCGTGCCGACCCTTCCAGCCCCGCGTGGCGCGGGCGTGGAGGTAGGCGGCGAAGACGACCCAGGTGATGAAGGACCAGACCTCCTTGGGGTCCCAGCCCCAGTAGCGGCCCCAGGCGTTCTCGGCCCAGATCGGTCCGGCGATCAGCACCCCGAAGGTCCACACGGGGAAGGCGAAGGCGGTGACGCGGTAGGCGACCCGGTCGAGGGCGGGCAGCGACGGCACCCGGTCGAGGTAGCCACCCGGACGCACCTTGTCCTTGCGGACCCGGCTCTCCTTGATCAGGTAGATGATCGAGGCGAGGCCGGCGAGGGTGAAGGCGCCGGTGGCGAGGATCGCGGCGAACACGTGGATGACCAGCCATGGCGACTGCAGCGAGGGCATCAGCGGCGCGACGGGTACGTAGAGGATGCGCACCGCGGCCAGCAGCACGACCCAGACGAAGCCGACCAGCACCGGGCCGAGCCAGGCCAGTTGGAGCTTGCGGTGCAGCGCGAGGTAGAGCACCACCACGACCAGGCTCGCGGTGATCGTGAACTCATACATGTTGCCCCACGGCACCCGCACCGGGTCGGCGCCGAGGCCGCGGCACACGACCCCGACCAGGTGGATCAGGGCCGCCATCGCGGTGAGGACGACGCCGAGCCGGGCCCAGAAGGCGACCTTGGGGTTGTCCTCGGCGGGGCCGCCAGTGGCGACGAGCAGGTCGCCCTCGGACCGGACCGGGTCGCCGGCGCCGGCCTCGGCGGGCACCACGGCCCGCAGCCGCGACCACTCCACCAGGTGCGCGAGCAGCGCCACGAAGTAGACGACACCGGCGAACGTGATCGCGGTGTTGCTCAGCGACGCGAAGTCGGCGTTGCTCACTGGTTCTCCTCCACTCGGGTCCCGGCGAGGCTGCGCGCCAGGTCGTCGACGGCGACGGCGAGCTCGCCGGGGTCATCACTGCTGCCCGAACGGTCGAGGCCGGCCACCTCGACCAGGGTACGGCGCCGCCCCTCGCCGGCCGTACCGCCGTCGGCCTGCTGGCCGGTGACCTCGCGCACGCGCACCCACACCCGTCGGGGGCGGATGAACAGCGACAGCATCAGGCCGAGCAGCGCGAGGACGACACCGCCGAGGGCGACGAAGGTGCCGGGCGTGTGCGCGGTCTGCACCTTCACCCAGCGGCTCAGGCCGGTGAACTCCACCGAGCCGAGCCCGTCGGGCAGGTCGGTGACCTGGCCGGGCGAGAGGTCGATGCGCAGGGGCTTGCCGTCGTCGTCGGTGACCTGGTCGAGGCCGGCCTTCTCCAGGGCGTAGACCGACTGCGATCCCTCACTGAGCCCGAGGTCGCCGGTGTAGACCAGCATCGAGAGCAGCGGGTTGGCGGCGTCGGGATAGACGGTCATCGGGTCGCCGTCGACCATCGCGAAGGTCGGGTAGAAGAACCCCTCCAGCCCGATCTGCTCCGGCTCGGCGAACGGCACCTTCACCACGCCGAACGAGCGGAAGCTGGCGTCCTCGGGCAGGAAGACGGTGGGCCCGGAGTAGGCGATCTCGCCGTCACCGTCGCGCACGGTGATGTGCGGCGCGTAGCCGTGGCCGACGAGGTAGACGTCGCCGCCGTCGAGCCGCAGCGGGTGGTTCACCGCGAGGTCGTAGTCGGTCGGCTCGTCACCGGGCGCGTTGCGATAGCGCACGTGCGCGGTGAAGTCGCGCGGCAGGCCGCGCTGCTCGCCCTCGAGGATGAAGTCGACGTCGAAGTCGTCGACGGTGAAGGAGTACGGCGCCAGGTCGTCGGGGTCGAAGAACGCGCCGGGGACGAAGTCGTCGTACTGGGTCAGGACGTTGGAGAAGCCCTTGCCGGTGACGATGATCGCGCCGCCCTTGTAGCCGAACAGCGACCCCGCGGCGACGCCGACCAGCACCACGAGCACCGCCAGGTGGAAGACCAGGTTGCCGGCCTCGCGCAGGTAGCCGCGCTCGGCGCTGACGTACTCACCGGGGACGTGCTCGACCCGGTAGCGCTGGGACCTCAGCTCCGCGGCCGCGCGCTCCAGCACCGCGGCCGGGTCGGCGGCGGGATCGTCGGGAACGACCTCGTGGGAGGCCGACACCGGCATCCGGGCCAGGTTGCGCGGCGCCCGCGGAGGACGGGCCCGCAGCGCGCGCCAGTAGACCCGGGTGCGCGGCAGGATGCAGCCGATCAGCGAGGCCATCAGCAGCAGGTAGATCGCGCTGAACCACGGCGAGCTGTAGACGTTGAAGAGCCCCAGCGCGTCGAAGACCGGCGCCAGCCGGGGGTGCTCGTCGCGGTAGCGGATCGCCGCGAAGGAGTCGACGTCGTCCTGGGGGATCAGGCTGCCGGGCACGGCGGCGACCGCCAGCAGCAGCAGGAGCAGCAGCGCGGTGCGCATCGAGGTCAGCTGCCGCCACGCCCAGCGGGCCAGCTCGCGCGGCCCGAGGCCCGGCGGCGGGGTCGCGGGGGCGTCCGGGTCGTAGGTGCGCTCCGGCGCCTTGCTGCTCATCGCCTGCTCCTCAAATCGCCACCGAGAACCCGGAGTACCAGGTCTGCAGCTCATACACCCACCGGTCCCACAGCCCGCTGACCAGCAGCAGCCCGACGACCACCAACATCGCACCCCCGGCCCGGGTCACCCACACCTGGTGGCGCCGCACCCAGCGCACCGCACCCAACATCCGCCGGAAGGCCAGGGCCGCGACGATGAACGGCAGCCCGAGCCCCACGGCGTACACCAGGCTCAGCACCGCTCCGCGCACCGCGCTCGCCTCGCTCATCGCCAGCGCGTTGACCGCGGCGAGGGTGGGGCCGATGCACGGGGTCCAGCCGAGGCCGAACAGCACGCCGAGCATGGGCGCGGCCGCCAGACCGACGGCCGGCACCCGGTGGACGCGCACGTCACGCTGGAGGAACGGGATCGCGCCGGCGAAGGCGAGCCCCACCAGGATCGTCAGGCCGCCGAGGACGACCGAGATCTGCCGGCGGTACTCGAACAGCCACGACCCGAACGCCCCCGAGATCGCCCCGAAGGCGACGAAGACCGCCGCGAAGCCGAGCACGAACAGCGCGCTGCCCGCCAGCATCCGGCTGCGCCGGCCCCCGTCGTACGCCGCCTCGAGGTCGGCACCGGTCAGGCCGGTCGTGTAGGAGAGGTAGCCCGGGAGCAGCGGCACGACGCAGGGACTGAAGAACGACACCAGACCCGCGAGCAGCGCCACGGGCAGCGCCAGCAGGAGCGAGCCGGAGAAGACCGTCTCGGAGAACACCTCACCCATCGGCTGCCCCACGCATCGGCTCAGCCATCAGCGAGGACGTCCTCGACCAGACCGACCAGGGTGGAGGCGGTCACCTCACCCAGCACCCGGGCGGCGATCCGGCCGTCCCGGTCGATCACGAGCGTGCTGGGGATGGCGCTGGGCGGGATGGTGCCGCGGAAGGCGAGCAGCACCTCGCCGGCGGGGTCGTAGATGCTCTCGTAGGGGAGGTCGTACTTGCGCTCGAAGGCCAGCGCCGGATCGCGGGAGAGGTCACGGGTGTTGATGCCGAGGAAGGCCACCTCGTCGCCGTCGAGCTCCTGCGCGGCCTCGACCAGGTGCGGCGCCTCGCGGATGCACGGGCCGCACCACGAGCCCCAGACGTTGACGACCACGACCTGCCCCGCGAAGTCGTCGAGCGCGACCCGCTCACCGGCGAGGTTCTCCCCCGCCACCGCGCCGTCGGGCGCCGTGCGGTCGTCGGTGCTCACCCGGCTGATCGCTCCGTTGGCCGAGACGAATCCCTGATCGCCGGACTGCAGCTCCGCGCCCTCGGAGCAGCCGACGAGCAGCAGTGCAGCGAGCAGCACCCCGCCGGTCGAGCGGAGCGGTGCCCTGCGCTTGTCGAAGGGTCGAGACCTCATGGCCGGGCGCTGTCGTCGGGCGGGGTGCCGGTCGGCACGTCGTCGGGGGCGTTCGCGGCCTGCTCGGCCTGCTCGACGGCGTCGGCCACCTCGGCCGGGTCGTCGGCGCCGGCGGAGAAGGCGGCACCCCGCGCCGCGGCCGGGATCAGGTCGCCGGCCGGCTCGGAGTAGGTCACCCGCACGACCCGGTCGCCCTCGAAGTGCAGCGAGGTCAGGCTGCACAAAGTGCACTCGCGCTTGCGCGGGTCGTGGAAGTAGCGCTTGCGCTCCACGTGCAGCCGGGTGGTCCAGATCGGCAGCTGGTGGGAGACCAGGACGGCCTCGTGCCCCTCGGCGGCGGCACGCGCGTCGCGGACGGCGGCCATCATCCGCTCGGCGATCTCGACGTACGGCTCGCCCCACGACGGGCGGAACGGGTTCCACATGTGCGGCCAGACGCTGGGCCGCAGCAGCAGGCTGGCGCTGACCGAGAACGGCTTGCCGGCGAAGACGTTGTCGGACTCGATGATCCGGTCGTCGGTGACTACCTCGAGGCCGCGTGCGGCGGCCAGCGGTGCGGCGGTCTCCTGGGCGCGCTGCAGCGGCGAGGCGACCAGGTGGGTGATGTCGCGGTCGCCGATCACCTCCGCGACCCGCTCCGCCATCTGCCGGCCCAGCGTGGAGAGCCGGTAGCCGGGCGCGCGGCCGTAGAGGATGCCGTCGGGGTTGTGCACCTCGCCGTGGCGCAGCAGGTGGACGATCGTGCTGCTCGGGCTCGCGGGTGCGGTGCTCATGCGGTCTCTCCCGGGGTGGCGGCCGCCGCGGCACGCGCCGCGGCGGGGAGGGCGGCCAGCACGTGCTCGACCGCCCGGTCGTCGTGGGCGGCGGAGACGAACCACGCCTCGTACGCGCTCGGCGGGAGGTAGACCCCCTGCTCGAGCATGGCGTGGAAGAACGCGCGGAACCGGTGCAGGGCCTGCGCCTGCGCGCCGGCGAAGTCGACGATCTCGGCGACCTCGTCCTCGGTGAGGAAGAGGCTGAACATCGTGCCGGTGCGCTGGACCAGGTGGGGTACGCCGGCGGCGGTGAACGCCTGCGACGCAGCCTCGGCGAGCACGGTCGCCGTACGGTCGAGATGGGCGTAGACGTCGTCGGTGGCCAACCGCAGCGTGGTGAGCCCCGCGGTGCAGGCGACCGGGTTCCCGGAGAGCGTGCCGGCCTGGTAGACGGGCCCGTCGGGCGAGAGCAGCGCCATCACGTCGGCCCGGCCACCGAACGCCGCGGCCGGGAAGCCGCCGCCCATCACCTTGCCGAAGGTCATGAGGTCGGGCGTCCAGCCCTCGTGCGCGCCGTCGAGGCCCCACTGACCCCGGCGGGAGGCGCGGAAGCCGGTCATCACCTCGTCGCTGATGAACAACGCCCCGTGGTCGCGGCAGGTGCGGGCGAGGTAGGCGTTGAAGCCCTCGCCGTCGACGTACGCCGGGGGCACGACGCCCATGTTGCCGGGGGCGGCCTCGGTGATGACGCAGGCGATGCGGTCGCCGTGCTCGGCGAAGGCGGCCGCGACGGCGGCCCGGTCGTTGTAGGGCAGCACCAGCGTGGCGGCGGCGACGGCCTCGGGCACGCCGGGGCTGCCCGGCACCGCGTGGGTGGCGACACCGGAGCCGGCCGCGGCCAGCAGCGCGTCGACGTGGCCGTGGTAGCAGCCGGCGAACTTCACCACGACGTCGCGGCCGGTGAACCCGCGCGCGAGCCGGATCGCCGACATCGTCGCCTCGGTGCCCGACGACACCAGCCGCACCCGCTCGACCGGGGTGCGCGCGACGATCTCCTCGGCCAGCTCGACCTCGGGCCGCGTCGGGGTGCCGTACGACGTCCCGCGGCTCACCGCCGCCTGCACGGCCGCGGTCACCTCCGGGTGGGCGTGCCCGAGCAGCATCGGGCCCCAGGACGCGACCAGGTCGACATAGGCGTTGCCGTCGGCGTCGTGCAGCCAGGCCCCCTCGGCGCGCTCGATGAAGCGGGGGGTGCCGCCGACGTTGGAGAAGGCGCGCACGGGCGAGTTCACCCCGCCGGGGGTCACGGCGCGGGCGCGCGCGAACAGCTCGGCGGAGGCAGCGGGGTCAGCAGCGGAGGAAGCCATCGGGGTTCATTGTCCCCGACCGCACCACCCCGCCGGGCCACCCGGTCGCGGGCCCCGCCCGTTCGGTGCGTCTGGTCACACCAGCCGCCGGTGCCCTACGCTGACTCGGCGTACACGAGTGCACTGAACGCAGGTGCCCTCGGCTACGACGACGGGGGCTGCTCCCTGCAACGACTCGGGTTCTGCGCAGGTCCCGGTCGGCGTAACCGATGGGTGGGGTGTTCGTTGTCTCACTTGTCCGTCCGCGCACTCAGCGGCTGGACGGGCAGACCACACGGGAGAAGACGAAGAGACTATGGCGACCAAGCGGATGAAGCCCTGGCAGAAGGCGACGGCACTCGTGCCGCTGGCGCTGCTCTCCGGGGCCTGGACGACCAGCATCGCGGCCACCAGCACCGCGACCGCCGACGAGGGCCGGGAGGCCCCCACCGCCTCCTCGCTCCCCGACGGCTCGCTGCTGCCGGCCGAGGTGGTCGAGGACCCGGCGTCGGTCTCGCTCCCCGCCGCGGTCACCGCCGAGGTCCCGTCCGCGACCGCCACCCGCGCGATGGTCCGCGACGCCTCCCCCAACGGCATCCCCGCCGCCGCCCTGGCCGCCTACCAGCGCGCCGCGCAGGTCATCAACTCCGCCGACACCGCCTGCAACCTCTCCTGGGAGCTGCTCGCCGCGATCGGCCGGGTGGAGTCCGACCACGGTCGCTACGGCGGCAACATCCTCGACGACGACGGCAACAGCCGTCCCGGCATCTTCGGCATCCCGCTCGACGGCACCAACAACACCGCCGAGATCCCCGACACCGACGCCGGCCAGTACGACAACGACCCGGTCTGGGACCGCGCCGTGGGCCCGATGCAGTTCATCCCCTCCACCTGGGCGATCGTCGGGGTCGACGCCAACGGCGACGGCAAGCGCGACCCGCAGAACATCCACGACGCGGCCCTGGCCAGCGCGGTCTACCTCTGCTCCGGCACCGAGGACCTCGCGACCACGCCGGGGCAGCGCGCCGCGGTCTACCGCTACAACCACTCCGAGGCGTACGTCGACCTGGTGCTGTCGCTGATGCGCGCCTACCAGAGCGGCGACTACTCCGCGGTGCCCAACGGCACCATCAGCGCCCGGATGCTGACGCCCAACACCGGTGACGCGGTCGTCTCCGACGGCACCAAGGGCCGCAAGTCGCGCAAGCAGACCGGCCCCAACGCCCCGCGCGGCGGCAACAGCGCCCCGACCGACGGGACCGGCCCGCAGACCCCGGGCAGCGACCCCGGCCCCGGCACGCCGGCCCCCGGCGACGACGACAAGGGCACCGCGCCCGATGCGCCGAAGGCACCCAAGACGCCGAAGGTCCCCAACCCGGGCAAGGTCGTCAAGGACACCGTCGACGACGTCGCCGACACCGTCGTGAAGACGCTGACCCCACTCGAGCAGGCGATCGCGACCTGTCAGGCGACCTTCACCTCCCAGGAGATCCAGCTGCTCGGCGGTCTCGCCGCGTGTGGCCAGCAGGTCCTCAACGGCGGCCTCGGTGCCGTCCAGGCACTGCTGCAGGGCCTCCTCGGCACCGTGGGCGGAGTCGTCGACGGTCTGGTCGGCGGCCTCCTCGGTGGCGGCAAGGGCTGATCCCACCCGCTTCGTCGGCCCCGCGTCGGCGACCTCCCAGGCAGAGGGCCCGGCCCCGCTTCGGCGGGACCGGGCCCCTTGTCGTTCCCGGGGCTGTCGTTCCGGGGCTGTCGTTCCGGGCCTGTCTTTCCCAGGTTGGTCCCGGCCGGCTGCCGATCAGCCGTCGGAGGCGCGCACCTGCGGCATCCCGAGGTCGACCGGGCGCAGGGCGCCCGGGGCGTCGGCAGGGACCAACGGTCGCTGCGGCGCCACCGGCGCGACCCGCTCGTACGGCGCCCCCAGCGGCGGGCGGGGATCGTCCTCCCCCTTGTTGGGCCACAGCGAGATGGCCCGCTCAGCCTGTGCGGTGATGGTCAGCGACGGGTTGACCCCGAGGTTGGCCGAGATGGTGGAGCCATCGGTGATGTGCAGGTTCTCGTAGCCGAAGGCACGGTGGTAGGGGTCGACGACTCCGTCGCGCTCGGAGGTGCCGATGACGCAGCCGCCGATGAAGTGCGCGGTCAGGGGCATCCCGACCAGCCCGCCGACCGAGGCGCCCGGCACGCCGCCGAGGCGCTCGGCGAGACGGCGGGTGAACCGGTGCGCGATCGGGATCCAGCGCGGGTTCGGCTCACCGACGCCGGGCCGGCTCGTCATCCGCCGGAAGATCCCCTTGCGGAAGGTCGTCACCGAGTTGTCGAGCGACTGCATGACCAGCACGATGATGCTCTGCTCCGCCCAGCGCCGCGGGGTGTGCAGGCGCCACGCGCGACGCAGGCCCTCGCGGCGGTAGGTGCGCACCACCGAGCGCCACATCGGCACCCCGTCCTCGGGGTCGATCAGCAGCGCGTTGAGCAGGGCCAGCGCGCTCGAGCCACGGCCGTAGCGGACCGCTTCGATGTGGGTGCTCTCGTCGGGGTGCACCGAGGAGGTGATCGCCACGCCGGCGGTGAGGTCGGCATCGCGGTCGAGCGTCCGCGCGCTCAGGACGGCCTCGGAATTGGTACGGCTCAGCTCCCCGACCCGCGCCGAGAGCCGCGGCAGCGTGGTGCTCCGGAGTCGGTGCAGCAGCTTCTGGGTGTTCAGGGCGTTGCCGGCGAAGACCACGTGCTGCGCGGTGAACGAACGGCGCCGTACCCGGTTACCGGTGCGGTGGGCGGTGACGACGTACCCGTCCCGCCCGGTGCCGTCGCCCAGCGGCGCGACACCGTCGACGGTGGTCATCGCCAGCACCCGCGCCCCGGCCCGCTCGGCCAGGTGCAGGTAGTTCTTCATCAGGGTGTTCTTGGCGTTGTGGCGGCAGCCGGTCATGCAGGCGCCGCAGTCGATGCAGGCCCGGCGGGCCGGTCCGACGCCGCCGAAGAACGGGTCGGCCACCTCCTCCCCGGGCCGCTCGCCGAACAGCACACCGACGTCGGCGGGGTGGGCCGGCTCCTCGATGCCGGGGTCGCGGGCGACCTCGGCGAGCAGCTCGTCGGCCCGCGTGTGGCCGGGGTAGGTCGTGACCCCCAGCATCCGCTTGGCCTGGTCGTAGTGCGGGGCGAGCTCCTCACGCCAGTCGGTGATGTCGGCCCACTGCGGGTCGCGGTAGAACCCGTCGAGCGGCTCATACAGCGTGTTGGCGTAGACCAGGGATCCGCCGCCGACGCCCGCGCCGCTGGCGATCAGCACCTCCCCCAGCGGGGTGATCCGCAGGATGCCGAAGCAGCGCGCGGCCGGCGCCCAGAGGTAGCGCCGCAGGCTCCACGACGTCCTCGGGAAGTCCTCGTCCTCGAACCGTCGGCCGGCCTCGACGACCAGGACGCGGTAGCCCTTCTCCGCCAGTCGCAGCGCGGTGACCGAGCCGCCGAAGCCGGAGCCGACGACGAGGACGTCGGCGTCGAAGGTCTCCTCCCGCGAGCCGGTGCGGGGGCCGCGACGGGGGCCAGTACGGGGGCCAGTACGGGGGGAGGGGATGCGCAGAGCCACGGCGGCAGACTACGCCGTTGTTGACAGGTTGCCAATAACTTCGTCACGATGCCGCCGTGACCACCTCCGCCCGTCGGCTCTCCCCCGACGCGCGCCGCCAGCAGATCCTCGAGGCGGCACGCGCGCTGTATGCCGACCGGCCCTACCACCGGGTCTCCACCAGCGAGGTCGCGCGCGCCGCCGACGTCACCCGCGGACTGGTCCACCACTACTTCGGCACCAAGCGCGCGCTCTTCCTCGAGGCGATGCGCTCCACCGTGGTGATGCCGGCCGGCGAGCTGCCCGACGACCTGGCCGCGAAGCCGCTCGCCGAGCGCACCCGCTGGACGATGGACTGGATCCTGGAGGGGGCGGCGACCTACGGCCAGGGCTGGGTCAACGTCGCCGGCGCGGTCAGCACCGAGGCCGGCTCCGACCTGCAGGAGCTCGTCGACGAGGCCGACGACAACGCCGCGCGGCTCGTGCTCGACGCGCTCGCGCTCCCCGACGAGCCACAGCTGCGCGCCCGGCTGCGGACGGTCGCGCCGCTGGTCAAGGCCGCCTGCCGCGAGTGGCTGCAGCGGGCCACGCTCACCCGGTCCGACGTCCTCGACCTGACCACCGCGGCCGTCCTCGGCGTACTCCGCACCGCCGGCATCACCGGGGACGCCCCACCCAGGGACGACCGTCCACTCTCCGAGCAGCCCCAATCCCCGAACGAGAAGGAGATCTGATGCGCGTCGGCATCATCGGCACCGGATTCGGCGGCATCGGCATCGCCGTCGAACTGTTGCGCGCCGGCCACACCGACCTGCGGCTGTGGGAGCGCGCCGACGACCTCGGCGGCGTGTGGCGCGACAACCACTACCCGGGCGCGGGCTGCGACGTCCCCTCCCCGCTGTACTCCTACTCCTGGGCACCGACCACGCGCTGGCACCGCCGCTACGCGCTGCAGGACCAGATCCACGGCTACCTGCGCGACGTGGCCGACCGGTTCGGGGTCAGCCCGCTGATCTCGTACGGCCGCACCGTGGTCTCCGCGACCTGGGACGAGGGCGAGGCGGTGTGGACGGTGGGCTTCGCCGACGGCCGCACCGAGCAGGTCGAGGTCCTCGTCAGCGCCGTCGGGCAGCTCTCGGAGCCGCACATCCCCGACCTCCCTGGTGCCGACTCCTTCGCCGGCACCGCCTTCCACTCCGCGCGCTGGGACCACGACGCCGACCTCGACGGCAAGCGGGTCGCGGTGATCGGCGTCGGCGCCAGCGCGATCCAGTTCGTCCCGCACCTGGTGGAGCGGGCGGCGGAGGTGACGCTCTTCCAGCGGTCGGCCAACTACATCCTCCCCAAGCCCGACGGCCCGCTGCCCGACTGGTACGCCCCGGGGGTCGCGGTGGAACGGCGGTTCTTCCGCTCGCTCGGCGAGGGCTTCTCCCGCGGGATGCACGACGGCTCCGCGGTCGGGGAGGTGCAGCGCCGGGTCGCCCTGGCCCACCTGCGCCGGCAGGTCCCCGACCCCGTACTGCGCGCGAAGCTCACCCCCGACAGCCCGATCGGCTGCAAGCGCATCCTGTTCTCCAACAACTTCTATCCCGCCGTCTCCCAGCCGCACGTCGAGCTGGTGACCGACCCGGTCGACGAGGTCCTCCCCGGCGGCGTCCGGGCGGGCGGGGTCGAGCGCGCCGCCGACGTGCTGATCTGGGGCACCGGCTTCAAGACCCAGAACTTCGACCACGGCATCGAGGTGACCGGACGCGACGCGACGCCGTTGGCCAAGCAGTGGCGCGACGGGGCCCGGGCGCACCTGGGGGTGCACGTGCCCGGCTTCCCGAACCTCTTCCTGCTCTACGGCCCCAACACCAACCTCGGCGGCTCCTCGATCATCGTCATGCTCGAGGCGCAGTCGCGCCACATCCGCAACGTGCTCGACCGGGCGCGACGGACGGGTGCCCGGTCGGTCGAGGTCACCGAGGCCGCCGAGCTCGCCTGGGACGCCGAGATCCAGCAGCGGCTGGCCACGACCACCTGGGTGCACTGCGACAACTGGTACCGCCATCCGGTCTCGGGGCGCATCACCTCCAACTGGCCGGGCAGCACCCGGGAGTACGACGCCCGGCTCGACGCGCTCGACCCCGCGGAGTTCACGTGGGGGTGAGCTACCCGGCCGAGCCGTGGGACCTGCACGGTCACGCGGTGGTGTCGGTGTTCCTCGTGCCCGCCGACCGGGCGCCGGACGTACCCGAGGGGGTACGCCCGCTGCGCCTGTTCGGCCGGGCGGTGGTCGCCGCGGCGTGGGTGGTCTACGACGAGCCGAGCCCGCTGACCTACGGCGAGCTGATGACCACCGTGCTCGTGCGTCAGGGCTGGCGCCCGCGGGTGCACATCACCCACATCTGGGTCGACAGCCCGGCGTCGATGGCCGGCGGCCGGGAGCTGTGGGCGATCCCCAAGGACCTGGCGGAGTTCACCACCGGCGACGCCGCGGGCCCCACGGCGTACGTCATGCGGAGCGGGGGCGCCGAGGTCGCCGGCACCCGCCTGGCGCGCGTGCGCGTCCTCCCCCTCCCCGCGCGGCTGCGGTTCCGGCTCGCGCAGGACGGGGCCGTCCACGGACGGCCGGGGATCACCGTCAGCCCGGTGCGGCTGCGCACACCGCTCGGCCTGGTGCGCGCGGACTGGCGCGTCGACCCCTCCGGCCCGATCGGGTTCCTCGCCGGTCGCCGGCCGCTGCTGACCCTCGTCGCCCGGCGGTTCCGGATGCTGTTCGGCTCCTGACCCCACCGGGGTGGGAGGATCGGACCCATGGACGCGCCTGACCCGATCCCGCCCGACACCAAGGACTGGACCTGGGTGCTCGAGCGCCCGTGTGCCGACTGCGGGTACGACGCGGCGCGGGTCGGCGTCGCCTCGATCCCCGCCACGATCGCCGGCAACACCGCCCTCTGGCTCGACCTGCTCGACCAGCTCGGCGAGGCCAGCCGCACCCGGCCCGCGCCCCGGGTGTGGTCGCCGCTGGAGTACGCCTGCCACGTCCGCGACGTGCACCGGGTGATGGGTGCGCGCGTGTGGTTGATGCTCCAGCACGCCGACCTCGTCTTCCCGGGCTGGGACCAGGACGCGACCGCCCGCGACGAGGCCTACCACCGCGCCGATCCCGCGACCGTGCGGCGCGAGCTCATCCAGGAGTCCGAGGCGGTCTGCGCGACGTACGAGAAGCTCACCGACGCCGACTGGGGCCGCGCGGGCCGCCGCGACGACGGACACGAGTTCACCGTCGCCAGCCTCGCGCGCTACCACCTGCACGACGTCATCCACCACGCGTGGGACGTCGGGCGGTAGCTCCCGCGAGGACGTGCCACCCTTGCCCGCATGGCACGCACCTGGCTCGCGGTCCGCGTCGACCTTCTCGGGGGGCGGGGTGAGGACCTCTGGCCACTTCCGGGCCGGGTGCTGGTCGTGGGTCCGTCGCACACCTTCGCCCAGTTCGCCGATGCGGTGAACACCGCCTTCGGTCGCTGGGACCATGCGCACCTGTCGTTGTTCACCCTGGCCGACGGACGCGAGATCACCGACGCGGAGTCGGCCGCGGAGTTCGCCGCCTCCGCGGGCGGCCGCCTGCTGGAACCGATGGACAGTGCCAGGACGAGGCTCGCCCGCACCCTCCGACCCGGCGACGAGTTCCGGTTCGTGTTCGACCTCGGCGACACGTGGACGCACCACTGCACCGTCGAGGCGAAGGTGGATCCGTTGGAGGTTCTGGGGGTACGCCCCGACCGTCCGCTGCCCGCAGCGGGATGGGGGACGATCCCGGATCAGTACGGCCGGCGGTGGCGCGAGGACCGGGGCGAGGACGACCCGCCGGCCCTGCCGGAGCAGGGACATCCCCGCGCCGTGGACTGGCCGGCCCCGACCGGCGCCCTGCTCCCGGATCGCCGCGCCCTGCGGGCCGCGCTGGTCGCCTCCGACGCCGGCGCCTTCCTCGACTCCATCGTCGGGCGTGACGTCGACACCATGCTCCAGCAGGTGGGTTCGGGCATCCCGCTCGCACTCCACCAGCAGCGCTCCCGGGCCGAGCCGATCGCTCTGTCGATCGTCAACCGGCTCCTGTGGCGCGGGTGGCCCGGGGACGAGGTGCTCGCAGATGACCTGGTGGCCGTCCTGCGGAGGCAACCGCTCGACGGCGGCGCCGTCCCGGTCGACCTGGAGGCACTCAGTGAGCTGCTCGAGGGGGATCCCGAGACCGCGACCGGCGGATATCTCGATCTGCACACCGGTGAGGTCGTCGCCGAGGCGATCACCGATGCAGCGATGGTGGGCGAGGACGCCGTGGATGTCGACAGCGAGCCCGACCGGTGGCTCCGGTTCTACGGCACCGGATCGCGGAGCGGCTGGCAGGACCTGGCCGACTTCGCCCAGGACCAGCCCGACCCCGCTGCCCGTGACGAGCTTCGCGCCGTGATCGAGGGCCGGGGTGCGTTCCGCCGCTTCCGCGACGTCATCGGGCGGCTGGAGATGGTCGAGGAGTGGCTGGCCTACTCCACCGACCGACGGTGGGGCCGTGCGCGCCTGGCGCTGGCGGACCTGGGTCACCGCGTCGGACCGCGCGAGGAGGAGTGACCCCATGACCGATCAACGCGTCGAGGCCGACCGCCGCGCCATCCACGATGTCGTCCTGCGCTACTGCCGCGCGGTCGACCGGCTCGACTACGACGGCATCCGCGCGGTGTACGCCGAGGACGGGGTCGACCACCACACCGGGTTCAGCGGCCGGGCCGACGACTACGTCGCCTGGCTGCGCGGGCTGCTGCCCCGACTCGACGGGACGATGCACCTGATCGGCAACCACCTGGCCGAGGTCGACGGCGATCGGGCCGTCGCCGAGACCTACGGGACCGCCGTCCACTGGGGCACCCCGAGCACCGACGCGGGCCTGAACTTCACCTCGGGCTTCCGCTACGTCGACCACTTCGTCCGCACCGACGCCGGGTGGCGCATCCGCGAGCGGTTCGCCGTCCGCGAGTGGACCCGCAGCGACGCCGGCCGGCTGGTGCCTCCCCGCGCCGAGGGCCCACGGGGGCGTCGCGACGACCAGGACCCGTTGGCGGTGCTGCGGCGTACCGTCCTGGGCCGCTGACGTCATCCGCCCGTGGAGCTAGAGGTCGTCGGACGTACGACGCCCCACGGCAGCGTCATACGCCGAGCTGCCCGAGGTTGCCGGGAGGCCCACCGTGCCGTCAACCTGCGGGGTCGACGGCCCCCGCCAGCATGACCAGATGGTTGGTCACCACGTCGCGGATCAGATCGGGGTCCACCCGGAAGTACTCATGCACCACCACGTTGCGCAACCCGGCGATTGACGCCCATGGCACGTCGTCATGGGCATCCTTGATCTCAGCCGGCAGAGACTTCACTGCTTCGCCGATCACCGCCAGATTGCGCAGGACCGCGTCGTACGCCATCGCGCCGAGCTCGGGCGAGTCCAGGTACTGCTGGTAGGACTGGCAGCGGTCGATGGCGGCTCGGATATCGGCGAACCGCTGGTGCTGCGTCCGGCTCACACTGCCTCCGCTTCAGCCATTGCGGTCGTGGAGACCTCCTCCCTGAGGAGGCTGGCAGCGACCACGTCCACCCTCACCCCGAGCAGGTCGGAGAGCTCCTCGGACATGCCAGCAACGCGCAACAACTCATTGCCCGCGTCCGGCGCTAGATCCACGAGCAGGTCGACGTCACTGTCCTCGCGGGCGTCCCCGCGAGCAACCGAGCCGAAGAGCCGCGGGTTGGTAGCCGCGTACCTGCTCAAGATGGCCGACACCCGTTCGCCGTGCTCATCCAGCACAGCCCGAAGGCGCCGGGAAGCGGTGGTCGCGCTCATGCATCGAGAGTACCGGCGTATTGACGTCGCGCGGCCCGCTGACGTCGTACGCCCGTGCAGCTGACGCCCCACGGCAGCGTCACCCGCGCGTGGAGCTATAGGACGTATGACGTCAGAGCCAGCGCGCGGCCTCTAGCGCCCAGTAGGTCAGGACCACGTCGGCCCCGGCACGGCGGATGGACAGCAACGACTCCAGGATCGCGGGCTGCCGGTCGATCCACCCGTTCGCGGCGGCGGCCTCGAGCATGGCGTACTCGCCCGAGACCTGGTAGGCCGCGACCGGCACCGGCACCGCGTCGGCGACCCGGCGCAGCACGTCGAGGTAGCCCAGGGCCGGCTTCACCATCACCAGGTCGGCACCCTCGTCGACATCGAGCAGCGCCTCGCGTACGCCCTCGCGGGCGTTGGCGGGGTCCTGCTGATAGGTGCGCCGGTCGCCGACCAGGCTCGAGTCGACCGCCTCGCGGAAGGGTCCGTAGAACGCCGAAGCGTACTTCGCGGCGTAGGCCAGCACGGCGACGTCGGCGTGTCCGGCGGCGTCGAGCGCGGCCCGCACCACGCCGACCTGTCCGTCCATCATCCCGCTGGGCGCGACGACCCCGACCCCGGCGCCGGCCTGGGCGAGCGCCATCGCGGCGTACGCCTCGAGCGTGGCGTCGTTGTCGACCGCGCCCCGGACGTCGAGCACCCCGCAATGGCCGTGGTCGGTGAACTCGTCGAGGCACAGGTCGGCCATCACCGGCAGCGCGTCGCCGACCTCGGCGACGACGTCGGCGATCGCGACGTTGAGGATGCCGCCCGGGTCGACGGCGCCGGACCCGGTCGCGTCCTTGGTCTCCGGGACGCCGAAGAGCATGATCCCGCCGAGCCCCGCCTCGGCCGCGCGAGCGGCCTCGGCGCGCAGCGTGTCACGGGTGTGCTGCACGACCCCCGGCATGCTGGCGATCGGGCGCTGCTCGCGCGCGCCCTCCGCCACGAAGACCGGCAGCACGAGCTGCTCGGGGCGCACGTGCGTCTCGGCGACCATCCGTCGCAACGCCGGGGTACGCCGCAGCCGGCGCGGCCGTACCGCGGGGAATCCCCCCGCGCTCCCGGAGGGGCGGGGGGTCCCGGCGGTCGGCCCGTCGGTCACGACGACGACTTGGCCTTCCGGCGACCCGCGGGGCGCCGCTCGGACGGCTTGGTGACCGGCTCGCCGGCCTCGATCAGCGACAGCCGCCGCGCCGCACCGAAGTCGGCCAGCGCCTCGACCAGCACCTCGACCGACGGCTTCGATGCCATCACGTCGACCCGCAGGCCGTGCTCCTCGGCGGTCTTCGCCGTCGCCGGCCCGATCGCCGCGATGACGGTGGTCGGGTGCGGCTTGCCGGCGATGCCGACCAGGTTGCGCACCGTCGAGGACGAGGTGAACACGACCGCGTCGAACTTGCCGGTCTTGATCGCCTCGCGCACCGGCGCCGGCGGCGGAGCGGCCCGCACGGTGCGGTAGGCGGTGACGTCGTCGACCTCCCAGCCGAGGTCGAGCAGACCCGCGACGAGGTTCTCGGTGGCGATGTCGGCGCGCGGGAGGAAGACCCGGTTGAGCGGGTCGAGCACCTCGTCGTACGGCGGCCAGTCCTCGAGCAGGCCGCGGGCGGACTGCTCACCGGAGGGCACGAGGTCGGCGCGCAGGCCCCAGGCCTCGATCGCCTCGGCGGTCTTGTCGCCGACCGCGGCGATCATCAGCCCGGAGAACGCGCGGGCGTCGAGGCCGTACTCGTCGAACTTCTCGCGGACCGCGCGCACGGCGTTGACCGAGGTGAACGCCACCCACTTGTAGCGGCCCTCGACCAGGCCGTGGATGGCCTTGTCCATCTGCTGGGGGTTGCGCGGCGGCTCGACCGAGATGGTCGGGACCTCCTCGGGCACCGCGCCGTGGCTGCGCAGGCTCAGGGTCAGCGAGGCTGCCTGCTCCTTGGTGCGCGGCACCAGCACCCGCCAGCCGAACAGCGGCTTGGTCTCGAACCACGACAGCGCGTCGCGCAGGTCGACCACGTCGCCGACGACGATGACGGCGGGCGGGGTCATCCGCGCCTCGCGCGCGTCGGCGGCGATGTTCTCGAGGGTGGAGATCACGGTGCGCTGGTCGGTGGTGGTGCCCACGCGGGTCATCGACACCGGGGTGTCGGCGGCGCGGCCGGCCGCGATCAGCGACTCGGAGATCTCCGCGATCTGGCCGACCGCCGAGAGCAGCACGAGCGTGCGGTCGTCGGCGTACTGGCGCCAGTCGATCTTCGCCTCACCGCAGGTGACGACGGCGACCTCACGCTGGGTCTTGGTGGTCAGCGGGATGCCCGCGTACGCCGGCACCGCGGTCACCGCGGAGACGCCGGGCACGATCTCGAAGGCGAGTCCGGCCTTGGCGCACGCCTGGGCCTCCTCGGGCCCGGAGGCGTAGACGAACGGGTCGCCCGAGATCAGCCGGACCACCCGCTTGCCGGTCTTGACCTGCTTGACCACGACCTTGGCGCGCGAGGCGTGGGTCAGCGGCTGGCCGTCCTCGCCGAAGCCGCCGTCGACGAACTCGGGCAGCTCCGCGTCCTCGACCACGGCGCGGACGAGGTCCTCGTGCCCGGGCACCTCGGTGACCACGATCTCCGCGGCCCGGAGGAGCTCGACGGCGCGCACGGTGAGCAGGTCCGGGTCGCCCGGCCCACTGCCCACGAACGCGACCCGCTGCGGCACCGGCTTGGCGGCGCTCGTCCTCGCCGAACGGGTGGTCTTCGCGGTCGCGCGGGTGGACTCGGCCGGCTTCACAGCGGCCGCGGTCTTGGTTGCCTGCTTGGTCACGTCGCCTACTTCGTCTGGTGTCGTCACTGCTGGTGGCAGTGCCTGGGTGGTGCTCGTGCTTCGGACTGGTGCTGCGTGCTGATGCCCGCTCAGGGAGCGGCGCGGCGGGGGTGTCGGCCCCGCGTCAGGGCGTCCCCGGCGGAGCGCCCGGCGGGGCTCCGGGTACGCCTCCCGGCGCTGCTCCCGGCGGGGCTCCCGGCGGGGCGCCCATCAGATCGGCGGCCCCCTCCTCGAGCATCGAGGCGGCCAGGGCGGCGCCCACGTCGTACGCCGACTCCGGCGTCCCGGTGGCCGAGCGCCGGATCGAGACCGACCCGTCGGCGGCGAGGACGACCGCCCGCAGGTAGAGCTCCTCGCCATCGTCGCCCTCGGCCACCTCGGCCAGCGCGCCGACCGGCGCGGAGCAACCGGCCTCGAGCACCGCGAGGACGGCGCGCTCAGCGGTGACCGCCGCACGCGTCGCCGGGTCGTCGAGGGCCGCGGCGATCGCCGCTGCGCGCTCGTCGTCGTCGCGGCACTCCACCGCCAGCGCACCCTGCCCGGGGGCGGGGAGCATCTGGAGGGGGTCGAGGACCTCGGTGGCGTCGTCGGCGCGACCGAGCCGCGAGAGCCCGGCGCGGGCCAGGACGATCGCGTCGAGCTCGCCGTCGCGGACCCGCCCGATGCGGGTCTCGACGTTGCCGCGCAGCTCGCGCAGCTCCAACCCGAGCCCGAGGGCGGCGAGCTGGGAGCGCCGGCGCGGCGAGCCGGTGCCGACGGTGCTGCCGGGCGGGAGCTCGCCGAGGGTGAGCCCGTCGCGGGCGATGAGGACGTCCCGCGGGTCCTCGCGCAGCGGCACCGCCGCGAGGGTGATGCCGGGCGCGGGCGTGGTGGGGATGTCCTTCAGCGAGTGCACCGCGACGTCGACCTCCCCGGCCTGCAGCGCCTCGCGCAGGGCGGAGACGAACACACCGGTGCCGCCCATCGAGGCCAGTGGGGCCCGCGACGTGTCGCCGTGGGTGGTGACATCGACCAGCACGGTCGGCACACCGAGCGCGGCGCTCAGGGCGTCGGCGACGTGGCCGGACTGGGTGCGCGCCAGGTGCGAGGCCCGGGTGCCGATGCGCAGCGGCTGCTCGGTCATTCGGCCACCCCCTCGGCGCGGGTCACGGCGTCGACGGTGTCGGGGTCGAGGGCGAACAGCTCGGCGAGCGCGGCAGCGTAGGACACCGCGCCGCTCTCGTTGGCCAGCTCCTTGACCCGCACGGTCGGGCGGTGCAGCAGCTTGTCGGCGACCCGGCGCACCGTGTGCTCGACCTCGCGGCGGGCAGCCTCGTCGAGCCCGGGCAGCCGCGCTGCCAGCCGGTCGATCTCGCTCTCGACCACGCCGGTGGCCATCGAGCGCAGCGCGACCACGGTCGGCGTCACGCTCGCGGCCCGGCGGGCGCTCAGGAACGCCGCGATCTCCTCGCCCACGATCCCGCGGACCTCGGCCACCTCGCTCGAGGCGGCGGTGCCGCGCAACTCCTCGGAGAGGCGCGCGAGGTCGATCAGGGAGACGCCGGGGACCAGCGCCGCCTCGGGCTCGATGTCGTGGGGCAGCGCGAGGTCGACCAGCGCCAGCGGCTCGGTGCGCCCGGTCCGCGCCTCGGCGACGGTGCCGGCCGACAGCACCGTGCTCGTCGCACCGGTGCAGGAGACGACCAGATCGGCCTCGGCGACCAGCGCGGGCACCCGGTCCCAGGTGCTGCCGGTGCCGCCGTACTGCTCGGCCAGGCGTACGCCACGGGCGACGTCGCGGTTGACGACGGTGAGCGCCCCGATGCCCATCCGGGCCAGGGTGGCCACGGCGAGCGAGGCCATCGCGCCGGCACCGACGACCAGCGCCGTACGTCCGGCCAGCGTGCCGAGCACCTCGGTGGCGCGCTCCAGCGCGGCGCTGACCACCGACGGGGCGACGGAGTCGATGCCGGTCTCGGCGTGGGCGCGCTTGGCGACCCGGAAGGCCTGCTGGAAGAGCACGTTGAGGGTCGAGCCCACCGAGCCGACGTCCTGCCCGAGGCGCAGCGCCTCGCGCGCCTGGGTGAGGATCTGCCCCTCGCCCAGCACCATCGAGTCCAGCCCGGCCGCGACGTGGAAGAGGTGGGCGACCGCGCCGTCGTCGTAGTGCACATACAGGTGCGGCAGGACGTCCTCGGGCGCGACGCCGCTGCGCTCGCACAGCAGCCGGCTCAGCATCTCGACGCTGCCGTGGAAGCGGTCGACGTCGGCGTACACCTCGAGCCGGTTGCAGGTGGCCAGCACGGTGGCCTCGCCGACGTGCTCGCAGTCGAGGACGTCGAGCAGCAGCTTGCGGACGCCGTCGTCGCCGAGCGCGAGCTGCTCGAGGACGGCGACGGGCGCACTCTTGTGGGAGACCCCGAGGACCAGGACGCTCACGCGATCACCTCCGCGGCGTCGGCCGCACGCGCGGCCCCGCCCTCGGCCTGGGCCTTGCGCTGCTCGTGGAAGGCGAGGATCTGCAACTCGATCGACAGGTCGACCTTGCGGACGTCGACGCCCTCGGGCACCGCGAGCACGGTCGGGGCGAAGTTGAGGATGCTGGTGACGCCGGCGGCGACCAGCCGGTCGCAGACCTCCTGCGCGGCCGCGGCGGGGGTGGCGACCACCCCGATGGCGACCCGGTGCTCGGCAACCACGGACTCCAGCTCGTCGAAGCTGCGGATCGGGAGGCCGGCCACCTCCTCGCCCCGGCGGCCGGCGGCGGCGTCGAGCAGGGCCACGATCCGGAACCCGCGCGAGCGGAACCCGGAGTAGTTGGCCAGGGCGTGACCGAGGTTTCCGATGCCGACGATGACCACGGGCCAGTCCTGGGTCACGCCGATCTCGCGGGCGATCTGGTAGCGGAGGTACTCGACGTCGTAGCCGACCCCGCGGGTGCCGTAGGAGCCGAGGTAGGACAGGTCCTTGCGCAGCTTGGCGCTGTTGACCCCGGCCGCGGCCGCCAGCTCCTCGCTGGAGCAGGTGGTGGTGCCGGCGTCGGCCAGAGCGGTGAGCGCCCGCAGGTAGACCGGCAGCCGGGCGACGGTCGCCTCGGGGATCGCCGCGCCGCCGACGGCGACGGTGGCGGGCACCGATGCGGTGGGGTCGAGCGGCGAGCCCGGGGTCGCGGCGCCGGTCGCGCGCACCTCGGGTGCTCTCCTACGTCCTGCGCTCACGTCTCTCCTGGGCCGCTGCGGGAATCGCCGACGACGGGCGGAACGGCTCCGGCAGGCGGGCCGTGACATGCCAGAACATGCCCGGTTCCCGGCCGCCGGGGGCCTACGGTCCTGTCACTGTAGGAGTTTGTGAACGTGAGAACAAACCGGTCCGGCCCGCGGGCTAGCACAGGTGAGATCTCTCACCCGCACCGGGGTCGGTCAACCCCCGCGGCGCCACCACCGACGGCGTACGCCGGAGCCCGGCTCGTCGGCGGAGCCCTCGGCCGAGTCGCTCAGGGCCGCCCGGAGCCGGTCGGGGTCCACCCGCCAGAAGTCGTGCTGGCGCCCGTCGACGAAGGTCACCGGCAGCTCGTCGTGGTAGCGCTCGAGCAGCGCGTCATCACCGGTCACGTCGAGGGCCTCCCAGGTCGCTCCGACCTCGGCGCACACCGCCGCGACGACCGCCTCGGCCTGCTCACACAGGTGACAACCCGGGCGGGTGTAGACGAGGACCCGGGGCTCGCTCATGCGAGCAGGTCCAGCTGCTGACGACGGATCGCGGCGCGCAGCCGACCCTTGGCGATCTTGCCGGTGGGCGTACGCGGCAGCTCGGCGACGACCTCGTAGGCGTTCGGCTGCTTGAACCGCGCGAGCCGCTCCTCGGCGTACGCCCGGGCGGCGGCCAGCACCTGCGCGGGGTCGCGGCCGTCCTCGACGCGGACGTAGGCGCGCACGGCCTCGCCGGTCTCCTCGTCGGGGACGCCGAGTACGGCCGCCTCGGCGACCCCGTCGACCTCGACGAGCACCTCCTCGACCTCGGAGGGATAGACGTTGAAGCCGGAGACGATGACCAGCTCCTTGAGCCGGTCGACGAGGTGGAGCACGCCGTCGGCGTCGAGGTAGCCGACGTCGCCGGTCGCCCACCAGCCCTCGGCGTCGGGGCCGTCGGAGCCGTCGGGCCAGTAGCCGGAGAACAGGTTGGCCCCGCGGATCAGGATCTCCCCGGGGTCACCCGGCTCCGGGGCCTCGCCGGTCTCCTCGCGCAGCGCGATCTCCACCCCGGGCAGCGCCGGACCCACGGCGTGGGCCGGTGGGCGTTCGGCGGCAGCCAGCGTCGAGGTGACCACCGGCGCGGCCTCGGTGAGGCCGTACCCCTGGTGGACGGGCACCCCGGTGCGCTCCTCGAACTCGGTGAGCACCTCGGGCGCGAGCGGGGCCGAGCCCGACAGCACCAGGCGGACGCCGGTCAGCCGCTCGGCCACCCGGTCGAGCGTGCGCCAGTAGCCGAAGACCGGCGGGGCGACCGGGAGGACCGTCACGCCGTGCTCGGCGACCACGTCGAGGCAGGAGTCGGGGTCGAAGTGCCGCACGAGCACGACCGTCGCGCGCTCGCGCAGCGCGCTGCCGAGCACGGCGTTGAGGCCGTAGATGTGGAACAGCGGCAGCACCGCCAGCACCCGGTCGTCGGCGGTGAGCAGCGGCGGCTCGACCGCGGCGGTCTGCTCGAGGTTGGCCAGCAGCGCACGGTGGGAGAGCATCGCGCCGCGCGGTCGCCCCGAGGTGCCGCTGGTGTAGAGCAGCACGGCCAGCGTCTCGGGGTCCTGGGGCGGCGGACCCTCCAGCGGGGCGTCGGCGCGGAAGGCGGACCACGCGCGCTCGCCGTCCGGGCCGCCGGGCCCGCGGGACTCGGGCTCGGAGTCGGTGAGCGCCACCCCCGGCGGCCCCACGCCGTCGCGTACCCGCTCGTCACCCGCGGCGATCGCCTCCGCGAGCCCGGCCACGGCCGCGCGGACGGTCGCCGCGGTCGCCGCCTCGGCGACCACCAGTCGGGAGCCACTGTCACCGAGCATCCGGCCGACCTCGGTGGCCGTGGCGCGGGGGTTGATCGGTACCACGACCAGGCCGGCGCGGAGCGCGGCGAGGTAGGCCACGACGAAGTCGGGGGTGTTGCCGAGACAGAGCGCGACCCGGTGACCGGCGACCAGCCCGGCCTCGACCAGCCCGCGGGCGCTGCGACCGACCGCGTCCGCGAGCGCCGACCAGGTGGTCACCGCGCCGGTCCCGGCCTCGACGAGCGCGGGTGAGTCCGGCGTACGCGCGACGGCGTCGTCGAGGAGCGCGGCGAGGTTCGCGACCATGCTGCGAGTCTGGCACAGCGCCGCGGCCGTCATCCGTCCGTCGGGGTATTGCTCGTGGAGCGTATGACGTAGGGCACGTACGCCCTAGTCTGCTCGTGTGCATCCCCACCGGACCCCGAACCTGCGCCGCCGCTCGACGCTGGCGGGGCAGGCGGCCGCGTCGGCGGCCGAGGTCGAGTCGGCATTGTCGGTGACCCCCGACCCGACGGCGGCGGCGTTCTTCGACGTCGACAACACCGTCATGCAGGGCGCCTCGATCTTCCATCTGGCCAAGGGGCTCTACAAGCGCGAGTTCTTCACCACCCGCGAGATCCTCGGCGCCGCGTGGAAGCAGGCCTACTTCCGCCTCGCCGGCGTGGAGGACCCCGAGCACATCGAGGCCAGCCGCTCCTCGGCGCTGGCCTTCATCGCCGGGCACACCGTCACCGAGCTCGAGCACCTGGCCGAGGAGATCTTCGACGAGGTGATGGCCAGCCGCATCTGGCCCGGCACCCGGGCGCTGGCGCAGATCCACATCGACCAGGGCCAGCGGGTGTGGCTGGTGACCGCCGCCCCCATCGAGATCGCCCGGATCATCGCCCGTCGGCTCGGCCTGACCGGCGCGATGGGCACGGTCGCCGAGCACGTCGACGGCGTCTACACCGGCCGGTTGGTCGGCGACCTGCTGCACGGGCCGGCGAAGGCCGAGGCGGTGGTCGCCCTGGCCGAGCGGGAGTCGCTCGACCTCGCCCGGTGCTCGGCGTACTCCGACTCGTTCAACGACCTGCCGATGCTCTCCCTGGTCGGCGACCCGTGCGCGATCAACCCCGACCGCCGGCTGCGCGAGTACGCCCGGGCCCACGGTTGGCGGATCCGCGACTACCGCACCGGCCGCAAGGCCGCCCGCGTGGGGATGATCGCCGCCGCGGGGACCGGTGCGGCCGCGGGCGCGACCGCCGCTGCGGCAGCCCTGCGTCGCCGACTGCGCTGAGCGTCTCAGAATGGCTCAGGTCACATCGTTCCCGGCCGATCACAGGCACAATCGGGCCCTGTGACCTGCACGGCTCGGGGCGACTCGGGTGATTCCGGGTCGGTTCGGGTGGCAGCAACGGGGACCGCGCAGATGGTCGGGCAAAGAATCTCCCGGCCCTCTGGTCAGGTGCACGGTTGTTGATTACCGTTGAGTAGGGTCCGGCGGGGAGGCCGGAGAGGGAGAGGCGATGTACACGCGCGCCGCGGAGTTCCGGCGAGGGTTCGAAACCCTGCGCCGTGCGCTGCGCGCCGCCGTGGAGGGCAACGACCCCTTCGCCCCCGCGCTCGCCACCACCGGCACCCCGACCACGGTCTTCGGTACGCCGCACCGCCCCCGGCCCGCACTGGTCGAGGCCATGGCGCTCTCGCAACTGGCGATGGAGCCGCCCAGCGGCCAGGGCGACGACTCCGCGTTGGCCGCCTCCTCCGAAGCCGACGAGGCCGAGGGACAGCGGCTGATCGCGCTGGTCGAGCTCGCCCGTGGCGGCGACAGCGAGGCCTTCGGCCTGCTCTACGACCACTACCACCCGGCGGTCTACCGCTTCCTCTACTACCGCGTCGGCACGGTCGCCCTGGCCGAGGACCTCACCTCCGAGACGTTCTTCCGCGCGCTGCGCAGCATGAGCACCTTCCGCTGGCAGGGCAAGGACTTCGGCGCCTGGCTGATGACCATCGCCCGCAACCTCACCGCCGACCACTACAAGGCCGGCCGCACCCGGCTCGAGCAGTCGACCGAGGACATGGGCGACCTCGACACCACCACCGAGGGTCCCGAGGGCGCGGTCCTGCAGACCCTCACCAACGAGGCGCTGCTCGAGGCCCTGGGCAAGCTGCCCAAGGAGCAGCAGGAGTGCCTGATCATGCGCTTCCTCCAGGGGATGTCGATCGCCGAGACCGCCAAGGTGCTCGGCCGCACCGACGGTGCGATCAAGCAGCTGCAGCTGCGCGGCGTCCGCAACCTGGCCAAGCTGCTCCCGGAGGGCCTGCGATGAGGGCGTACGCCGTGGCCGCACACCCGGCCGGCAGGAGGATCCGCAACGTCGCTGCATGGCCGACGCAAGGTTCGGGCAAGCGGGGGGCGTGTGGCGTAACTTTCCGCGCGCGGGCCTCGTTGCTCCCCGTAGACGCCGCATCCCTCCCTGCGGCACCTACGACAGGACACGTGCGATGAACTCCCGGTTCCTGGCGCGACGGCGCGCCGAGGACTTCGCCGACAGCCTCGCTGCGCTCGACCGCGGCGAGGCCGGTGACGAGCGCGCCGACGCACCCCTGCTCGAACTCGTCGGCGCGCTGCGGTCGATGGAGGCCCCGGCTCCGCGGGCCGCCTTCGTCGACGACCTCCGCGAACGGCTCATGGCCGAGGCCGAGACCACCCTCACGCCCCAGGCGGCCCGCCTGAGCCTGCCCCCGCGCACCCGGGGTGCCCGCGAGCGCCGCTTCGTCGCCGCGGCCTCGGTCGCCGTCCTGCTCGGCGGCTCGGCCACGATGGCCACGGCTGCGCAGGACGCCCTCCCCGGCGAGGCGCTCTACCCGATCAAGCGCGGCATCGAGCAGGCCCGCTCCTCCCTCACCTTCAGCGAGGACGGCAAGGGCCACCAGTTGCTCGACCGCGCCACCGGCCGCCTCGCCGAGGCCGCCCGGTTGGCCGCCGACGGCGACGCTGTGGGTCTCGAGGAGCGGATCCGCGCCACGCTCGACGACTTCCTCGGCCACACCAACGAGGGCACCGCGCTGCTGTTCGCCTCCTACCGCGAGTCCGGCGACGTCGCCGACGTCGAGACGGTGCGCGCGTTCCTGGCGACCTCGCTGCGGAGCCTCGACGCGCTGACCGACCAGGTGCCCGCTGCGCTGCACGGCGATCTCGCCGACCTCGCCGTACGGGTGCGCGACCTCGATGCCGAGGCCGCGACGCTGTGCGGCGAGTGCGGCCCCGGCGAGGTGCTGGAGCTGCCGACGACCTTCCTGGCACTCGACGAGGTCAAGCAGGCGCTCCAGGCCACCGGCGACGCCGACGGCGAGCTCACCAATGCCCACCCGGTGCGTCCCGAGGTCGAGATCGAGATCCCCACCCTCCCCTCGGCACCCGCGTCGCCGACCCGACCGGCCCGTCCCGGCGACGAGGGCGGCCAGCAGGCCGAGCCGCCGGCCGCCGGCGGGGACGCGCCCGCCGCGCCGCAGCCCGGGACGACCGACGAGGTCCCCAAGGGCCTGCTCGGCACCGTCGTCGACCTGCTCAACCCCCGCGGCCAGAACACCGGCACGAAGCCGGCCGCGCCGAAGGGGGACGGTGGTTCCACCAAGGCGCCCGAGGGCGACAAGGGTGGCGCCTCCCCGTCGCCCACGCCCACCGAGAAGCCGTTGCAGGAGCTCGGCGAGAGCCTCGGCGACCTGCTCGGCACGCTGCTCGGCGGCAAGTGACCACGCGCTGACGTACGCCGCGGTCGCTCTCAGCCCGGGTCGTCAGCCGAAGACCGAGCGGCGCTGCATCAGCAGCGAGTACAGCGTCTGCTGGATGGTCTCGCGCACCTGGTCGGTGACGTTGAAGACCAGCATCGGGTCGTCGGCGGCGCCCTCGTCGTAGGAGTCGGTGCGGATCGGCTCGCCGAACTCGATGAGCCACTTCGACGGCAGCGGCACCAGCCCCAGGGGTCCCAGCCACGGGAAGAGCGGCGTGATCGGGATGTAGGGCACGCCCAGCAGGCGGGCGAGGGAGGGGACGTTGCCGACCAGCGGGTAGATCTCCTCGGCGCCGACGACCGAGCACGGGATGATCGGCACCCCGGTGCGCATGGCGGCCGAGACGAACCCGCCGCGCCCGAAACGCTGGAGCTTGTAGCGCTCGGAGTAGGGCTTGCCGATGCCCTTGAACCCCTCGGGCCAGACGCCGACGAGCTCACCGCCCGACAGCATCCGCTCGGCGTCCTCGTTGCAGGCCAGAGTGGCGCCGGCCTTGCGGGCGAGGTTGGCGACCACGGGCAGCCGGAAGACCAGATCGGCCCCGAGCGGGCGCAGGTGTCGGCCGGCGTGCTCGTGGATGACGAAGCCGGTCATCAGGCCGTCGACGGGGATGGTGCCCGAATGGTTGGAGACGACCAGGGCGCCGCCCTCGGTGGGGATGTTCTCCGCCCCCCGCACCTCGATGCGGAACCACTTCTCGGCGATCGGGCGCAGCACCGCTAAGAAGAGCTTCTCGGCGATCTCGCGGTCGAAGCCGTACTCGTCGACCTCGTAGTCGCCGTTGATCCGGTGGCGCAGCCCCGCCTCGCCCAGCACCTCCCGGGCGCCGGTGGCCAGGGCGGCCGCCCAGTCACTGACCGGGATGCCGGGCATGCGGTCGCGGGTGGTGGCACCGGGGCGGGGCGTCGGGTCGGCCGCCTCGTTGGGGTCGATCGGGTCGTGCGCCCCTGGGGCCGCGACGTCGGGCTCGGTGGCTTCGGCGGCCGGCGGCTGCTCCACGGGGCGCTGCTCGACCGGATCCGGCGCGACGGCGCGCTCCTCGACCGGGTCCGGCTCCGCGGGCGCGACGGACTCCGCGGGGGCAGCGGGCTCGACCGGCGGCTTGGCCTTCGGCGCCGTACGGGCGGGCGCCAGGTTGCGCGCGGCCGCGGACGGCTTGGTCCGGCCGCTGCCGCGCCCGGGGCGACCCCGGGTGCCGAGGGGGATGATCTCTGCGTCAGCCACGGTCGCCTCCGGGGACAGGGGCGCCCACGTGGTCGACCAGCAGGCGCGAGGGGGCGGTGAGGCCGGGCGGGAGCGACTCGACGAAGTCGGCGAACGCCTCGGCGGTGGTGTAGCGCGGCCGGAAGCCGAGCACCCGGGCGCACGCCGAGGTGTCGACGCCCCGGCCGTAGGTGAGGAACTTGACCTGCTCGGCGGAGAAGTCGACGAGCTTGGTCTGGCGCATCAGCGACCCCGCCGTCATCGCGGCGAAGCCGGGCACCATCACGCTCGGCTTCCCGGTGCGGCGGATGGCCTGGGAGAGGGTCATGATCCCGTCACCGGCGACGTTGAAGGTGCCGTGCACGCCGGCGAACGTGGCGTGCCGGAGCACCTCGAGCAGGTCGGTCTCGTGCAGGAACTGCATGCGGGCGTCGTACCCCAGGACGCGCGGGATCACCGGCAGCCGGAAGTACTGCGCCAGCGGTGAGGTGATGCGCGGACCGATGCTGTTGGCGCAGCGCAGCATCGTCACCGTGACATCGGAACGCCGCCGGGCGAAGCCCCGGACGTACCCCTCGACCTCGTAGACGTCCTTGGCGTAGCCCGACCGCGGCAGCCGCTTGGGCGGCATGTCCTCGGTGAACATCGCCGGGTCGCGACTCGAGGCGCCGTACACCGTCGTCGAGGACTTGACGACCAGGTGCCGCAGCCCGGGCGCGCGTTGGCACGCCGCGAGCAGCTGCATGGTGCCGATGACGTTGAGCTCCTTCATGGAGCTGCGGCCGGCGTTGTCGCCCGGTGTGGCGACCACGCTCATGTGGACGACGGTGTCGACGTCCTCCTTGGCGATCACCTTGGCGATCACCGGGTTGCGGATGTCGGCCCGCACGAACTGCACCGCCCCGAGGTCCCCGCGGGGCGGGGTGACGTCGACGCCGATGACCCGGTCGATGCCCGGCTCGCCGGTCAGCCCGCGCGCGAACCGCAGGGCGAGCCCCCGCGAGATCCCCGTGACGAGTACGACGCGCCCCACCAGTAGGTCAGTCCGCTCTGCTCAGCGCCCGCGCAGGCTCACTTGCCGAGACGACGACGCTGGACGCGGGTCTTCTTCAGCAGCTTGCGGTGCTTCTTCTTGGCCATGCGCTTGCGGCGCTTCTTGATGACGGAACCCACAGGTGGACCTCTCTGGACGATCAGATCGCTGCACGGTGGCGCAGGACGAGGGGCCAGCGTATCCGGGGTGCCCAGCCAGCAGGAAACCGAGACGGATCGTGAGCCTCAGCCGGTCTGGAAGTAGGAGTTCTTCAGGTACTCGTCGACGTCCTTCTCGGTGACCCGGAAGGACCGCCCGACCCGCACCGCCGGCAGTTCGCCGGAGTGGACCAGTCGGTAGACCGTCATCTTGGACACGCGCATCACCTGCGCGACCTCCGCGACGGTCAGGAACGTCGGACCGGAGACCTCTCCGGAACCTGGAGCAGCCATCGTGCACCGCACTTTCTTGTGGCCGGCGCCCGCGGCTTCCCCACCGCAGTCTCACACCAGCATGCCGCGAGGATAGGGGCTGGTGTGACTCCTGGGGAAGGGGTGACGCCGGTTTCGGGGAAAAACTTTGCCCTTCTTCGGCGTGTCGCGTGGACAGGGGCCCGATTTGCCCGGTCGAGCAGGGGCCGCAACCGCGTCGTCAGTAGCCGTGCACGTTGAGGCCGTGGAGGGGGAAGGCGGCCTCCCGGGTGGCGTGGATGGCCCGGTCGAGCCAGGTGTTGGGGTCGTAGCCGTCGCGCCAGTCGCGGTAGGCCGGGCTGCGGCCGTCGGTGAGCCGGAAGGGTGCGGTGCGGCCCAGCGCGATCTGGACGTGCTCGCGCCAGTCCTCGGGGGTGGGTTGGTCGGGGTCGAGGGGGGCGCCGCCGACGATGGCCAGCAGGTGGCTCCACGCCCGCGGGACGACGTCGACGACCGCATAGCCCCCGCCCCCGGTCGCGACCCACTTGCCGTCGCAGACCTCGTGGGCGAGCTCGTGCAGGGCGAGGTACGACGCGCGCTGCCCGTCGACGGTGAGCATCAGGTGGGCCAGCGGGTCCTCGAGGTGGGTGTCGCAGCCGTGCTGCGTGACGAGGATGTCGGGCTCGAACTCGCGCAGCAGCTCGGGGACGACGGCGTGGAAGGCGCGTAGCCAGCCGGCGTCGGAGGTGCCGGGCGGCAGCGCCACGTTGACCGCGCTCCCCCGCGCGTCGGGCCCGCCGAGGTCCTGGGGGAAGCCGGTGCCCGGGAAGAGCATCTGACCGGTCTCGTGCAGGCTGATGGTGAGCACCCGCGGGTCGTCCCAGAAGATCCGCTCCACCCCGTCGCCGTGGTGGACGTCGACGTCGACGTAGGCCACCCGCTCGGCGCCGTTGTCGAGCAGCCACTTGATGCCCACGGCGATGTCGTTGTAGATGCAGAACCCGCTGACCCGGCCGGGCATCGCGTGGTGGAGCCCGCCGGCGACGTTGGCGGCGTGGGTCGCCCGGCCGGTCCAGACCTGACGCATCGCCTCGACGGTTGCCCCCACGACGTGGGCGCCGGCGTCGTGCATGCCGACGAAGACCGGGTTGTCCTCACTGCCGAGCCCGAAGGAGTAGTCGGCGCGCCGGGGATCGCGGCCGGCGGTCATGACCGCCTCGAGCAGCGCGCCGGAGTGCACGGTGGCGAGTTCGTCGTCGGTCGCGATCGGAGCGGGCACCTCGCGCAGCACCCCGCCCGGGCCGGTGACACCGAGGTCGGTGGCCAGCCGCATCGTCAGGTCGACCCGCACCGGCGCCATCGGGTGGGTGGGGCCGAAGTCGTACCCGGTCATGCTGGGGTCGAAGACCACCACCGAGCCGCCCGGGCAGGTCACCGGAGCGGCCGGGACCGCGGACTCCATCGGCATCGCTCAGGCGCTCCCCTCGGCCAGCGCCCGGGACCGGTCGCGGGCAGCCTCCATCGCCACCAGGAAAGCGGCGCGCACCTTGTGCTCCTCCAGCTCGCGTACGGCCGCGGCCGTCGTCCCGCCCGGCGAGGTCACCCGCTCGCGCAGCACGGTCGGGTGCTCCCCGGTCTCGCGCAACAGCTTGGCCGAGCCGATCACGGTCTGGACGACCAGATCGGTGGCGGTCGCGCGGGGCAGCCCGAGGTGGACGCCCGCCTCGATCATCGACTCGACCACGAAGAAGATGTACGCCGGGCCCGACCCGCTGATCGCCGTCACCGCGTCCTGCTGGCGCTCGGGCACCCGCAGCACCTTGCCGGTCGCGGCGAGCACGGCCTCGGCCTCGACCAGGTGCTCCTCGGTGCAGACCGAACCGGCGGAGATCGCGGCCATGCCCTCGTCGACCAGGGCCGGGGTGTTGGGCATGACCCGCACGACCGCGACGCCCTCGGGCACCCGCGCCTCGATCCACCCCGTGGTGATCCCGGCGGCGAGCGAGACCAGCAGCTGTCCGGGACGCAGCACCGGCGCGACCTCGGCCAGCAGGTCGGCCATGTCCTGCGGCTTGACGACCAGCAGCACCGTGTCGGCGAGGGTGGCCGCCTCGGGGTTGTCGAGCACCCGAACGCCGTACCGCTCGGTCAGTTCGGCGGCCCGCTCGGCGCGCTTCTCCCCGACCAGCAGCGAAGCGGCCGGCCGGCCGCCGCGCAGCATCCCCGAGAGCAGGGTCTCGCCCATCACTCCCGCGCCCAGGATGGCGACGCTCGCGCCCACCGTCTGCGTCGAAGCCTCCACGTGCCCCACCTACCTCGTCGACACCAGGGACCGAGCGAACAATGTCAGGTTGGCCGGCCGCTCCGCGAGACGTCTCATGAGGTAGCCGTACCACTGCTCGCCGTAGGGCACATAGACCCGCACGGTCTCGTCCTGCGCGGCCAGCCGCCGCTGCTCGTCGGGCCGGATGCCGTAGAGCATCTGGAACTCATAGCTCCCCGGCCGTCGCCCGTGGCGGGCGGCCAGCGCGGAGGCGATCTCGATCAGCCGCGGGTCGTGAGTGGCGACCATCGGGTAGCCGGCGCCGGCCATCAGGATCCGCAGGTTGCGCACGTACGCCCGGGCGACCTCGTCGCGGCCCTGGTGGGCGACGGTCCCCGGCTCCGCGTAGGCGCCCTTGCACAGCCGTACCCGGGAGTCCTCGTGGGCCAGCGCGCGGCAGTCCGCCACGGTGCGGTGCAGGTAGGCCTGCAGCACGGCGCCGGTCTCGGGGAAGTCCTTGCGCAGGTCGCGCAGGATCGTCAGGGTCGGGTCGACCAGCGCGTGCCCCTCCATATCGATGGTCACCGTGGTGCCGGCGTTGCGCGCGGCGTGGCAGATCCGCCGGGCGTGCTCGAGCGCGAGGCGCGGACCCGGCCCGGGCAGCGCGAGGCCCAGCGCGGTCAGCTTGACCGACACCTCGGCGCGCCGGGCCAGCCCGCCGGCGGCGAGCGCGGCGAGGAGCTCGAGGTAGGCGTCCACGGTGGCCCGGGCCTGCGCGACCTCGACGGTGTCCTCACCGAGGTGGTCGAGCGTGACATGCAGCCCCTGGTCGACGAGCGCGGCCGCGACTCGGACGGCGTCCTCGGTGGTCTCCCCGGCGACGTAGCGGTCGACGACGCCCCGCGTCACCGGCAGTCGCTGCAGGGACTCCCGCACCCGGTCGCTGCGCGAGAGCGCCAGGATCGGCTCGCGGAGCAGGGACATGCCGGCCAGCGTACGTCGCCGGCGCCGGCCGGTCAGGGAGTCCGCCGGCGCAGGGTGAGGCCGCCGAGGGCGAGCAGCGCGACCGCGAAGCCGACGACGACGGCGAGATCGCTCCCCACGCCGGCGGCGGTCGGGCTCGCCACCACCGCCTGCATCGCCGAGACGGCGTACGAGAGCGGCAGCAGCGCCGCAACCTCCTCCAGGCCCGTCGGCAGCGACGCTCGCGGCACGAGCAGCCCGCAGACGAGGAGTTGGGGGATCACCAGCGCGGGCATGAACTGCACCGCCTGGAACTCCGTGGCCGCGAACGCCGAGACCCCCAGACCGAGCGCCACCCCGAGCAGGGCGTCGGCGATCGCGACCACGACCAGCCACCCGGTCGGCCCGGCGACCTCCAGGCCCAGCGTCAGGCAGGCGCCGACCGCGACCAGCGCCTGGCCGATCGCGAGCAGGCCGAAGGCCAGGGCGTAGCCGAGCAGGAAGTCGCCGCGGCCCATCGGCAGCGCCAGCAGTCGTTCGAGGGTTCCCGACGAGCGCTCGCGCAGCGTCGTCACCGAGGAGACCAGGAACATCACGATGAACGGGATGACCGCCAACAGACCGGGGGCGAGCGCGTCGAACCGCTGCGCGGGCAGGTCGGCGTACACCCAGCCCAGCAGGCACAGCAGCAAGCCCGGGACGACCAGCAGCATCGCCAGCGTGCGGTGGTCGCGGCGCACCTGCTGCAGCACCCGGGTCGCGACGGCGACCGTGACCCGCGGGGTCACGACCCCTCCACCAGGGCGAGGAACGCGGCCTCCACGTCGGGGGCGCCGGTGCGGGCGCAGACCCCGTCGGGGGTGTCGTCGACGACGATAGCGCCCGCGCGCATGAGCAGCAGTCGGTCGCACCGGTGGGCCTCGTCCATGACGTGGCTGGAGACCAGCACCGTCGCGCCGGCGGCCGCCCGGGCCGCGAAGGCCGCCCAGATGTCCCGGCGGACGACGGGGTCGAGCCCGACCGTCGGCTCGTCGAGGATCAGGACGTCGGGGTCCGCCAGCAGCGCGGCCGCGAGGGAGACCCGCGAACGCTGGCCGCCCGAGAGGGTCCGGACCAGCCGGCCCGCCTGGCCCTCCAACGCGACCTCCGCGATCACCTCCTCGGTCCGGACCGCCGCCCGCGCCCGCCGCAGGCCGAGCACCCGGGCGAAGAACCGCAGGTTCTCGCGCACCGTGAGGTCGGCGTACACGCTCGGCGCCTGCGTCACGTAGCCGACTCGGTGGCGCAGCCGCGCGGACCCGGCCGGGTGTCCCAGGACGGCGACGCTGCCGCCGGCGACCAGCTGGGTGCCGACGATCGCTCGCAGCAGCGTGGTCTTGCCGCAGCCGGAGGGGCCGAGCAGGCCGGTGACCTCGCCGGCGCGCACCTCGAGGTCGAGCCCGGTGAGCACGGGCACGCCACCGCGGCGGACGGCGAGGTCCGCCACGACGATCGCGCTTCCGGCCATCTCGCGATGATGCACCGTCGCGGCGCGTACGGCGAGGGCCGTCAGCCGACCGCGGTGGCGAAGTGCAGCCGGGCGAAGGCCAGGGACTCCAACAGGTCGGACTCGCGTTGGGCCCGGTCGGCCTTGCGGGTGTTGATCTCCAGCACCACATGGCCGGTGAAGCCCTCCTGGGCGAGGTGCTCGAGCAGCGCGGCCGCCGGCTGCTTGCCGCGGCCGGGCACGAGGTGCTCGTCCTTGGCCGACCCGCTGCCGTCGGTCAGGTGCAGGTGCCGGAACCGGTCACCCAACCGCTTGACCAGCTCCAGGGAGTCCACCTGGGCGGTGGCCGCGTGGGACAGGTCGACGGTGGTATTGGCGTAGTCGTGCTCGGAGGGGTCCCAGCCGGGCTGGTAGACCTGCAGCTCGCGCTTGGCCGAGGCGCGCCAGGGATACATGTTCTCGACCGCGAAGGCGATCCCGGTGCGGGCCTCGAGGTCGGCGATCCCCTCGACGAAGCCCGCGGCGTACTCGCGCTGCCAGCGGAACGGCGGGTGGACCACGACCACGTCGGCGCCCACCGCGTGCGCCATCTCGGCGCTGCGCTCGAGCTTGACCCAGGGGTCGGTGCCCCACACCCGCTGGGTGACCAGCAGCGTCGGGGCGTGGATCGAGCACACCGGCATCTCGTGGTGGTCGGCGAGCTTCTTGATGCCGTCGATCTCCTGGCTGAGCGGGTCGAGCGCGACCATCACCTCGACCGCGTCGAAGCCCAGCCGTGCGGCGTAGGCGAACGCGTCGGCGGTCGTGTCGGGGTAGACCGACGAGGTCGAGAGGGCGAACAGCGGGCCGGAGGACGGTCGGGTCATCGGGTGCGCACGCTCAACCGGTCGAGGCGCTCGAGGATGACGCCCTCGCGCAGCGCCCAGGGGCAGACCTCGAGCTCGGTGAGCCCGAAGATGTCGAAGATCGCCTCGGCCACGAGGGCACCGGCGAGCATCTGGTGCGCGCGGTTGGCGGCGACGCCCGGCAGGGCCGCGATCTGGTCGTGGCGCATCCCGGCGAGCTTCGGGATCCAGCGCCCGAGCTCGTCGGCGGGCAGCACCCGCCTGACGAACGGCCCCTGGGCCGACGGTGCGGCGCCACAGATCCGCGCCAGCGAGCGCAGCGTCTTCGACGTCGCGACCGCGTGGTCCGGGGTGCCGTGCCGCAGCAGGCCGCCGGCGTCGCGGGCGACCGCGGTGCGCACCACCCGGCGTACGTCGCGCAGCTCGGCCTCCTCGCGCGGGCGGTCCTCGGGGAACCACCGACGGGTCAGCCTGCCGGCCCCCAGCGGGAGCGACCAGGCGATCTCGGGGGCCTCGTCGACCCCGGCGGCGATCTCCAGCGAGCCGCCACCGATGTCGAACACCGCGAGCCGACCCGAGGACCAGCCGAACCAGCGCCGCACCGCGAGGAAGGTCAACCGCGCCTCGTCCTCCCCCTCGACGACGTCGAGCGCGACACCGGTGCGGCGCTGCACGTGGGCGAGCACGTCGTCGGTGTTCACCGCGTCGCGGACGGCGGAGGTCGCGAAGCCGAGCACCTCCTCGCACCCCTTCGCCTCGGCGACCTCGAGGGCGGTGCCGACGAAGGCGGCGAGGCGGTCGGCGCCGTCGGGGGTCACCGCGTCGTTCTCATCGATGCTCTCGGCCAGCCGCAGGTGCTCCTTGTAGGAGTACGCCGGCAGCGGCGCGGCGCCGCCGTGAGCGTCCACGACGAGGAGGTGACCGGTGTTGGAGCCGATGTCGAGCACGCCCAACCGCATGGGGTCCACGGTACCGCCCGGCGGGCCCCGTACCCCGGCCCGACGTAGTGTTGCGCGCGTGCCCGAGGTCGATCTGGTGTTCCCGCGCGCGTGGGTGGAGTTCGAGGACCCCGCCGACCCGGGCGATGGTGGTCAGGTGTTCCGCTGCGACCTGACCTGGCTGACCTCGAGCTGGACCTGCATCTTCGGCGGGGGGTGCGCCGGCATCAGCGCCGACCGTCCCGACTACGGCTGCTGCACGCTCGGCGCGCACTTCGCCGACGCCGACGACGAGGAGCGGGTCGCCGGCTGGGTCGACAAGCTCGAGCCCGAGCACTGGCAGATGCACGAGATCGGTCGCCCCGACGGCAAGCGCGGGGTGAAGCCCAAACGCCGGCAGTGGATCGAGATCGAGGACGGCGAGCGCAAGACCCTGGTGCACGAGGGCGTCTGTGTGTTCTTCAACCGCCCCGGCTTCGCCGGCGGGGAGGGCTGCGCCTTCCACCACCAGGCCGAGCGCGAGGGCGTGCACTTCGTCGAGACCAAGCCCGACGTGTGCTGGCAGCT
>JAJUGK010000005.1 GCA_029268205.1 Nocardioidaceae bacterium | reverse complement strand
GGGCGACCCGCAGACCCGCCTCCGCGGCACCGGTGGCGCCGTCGGGGTCGTCGTCGAGCAGCAGCGTGGCCAGCCGGTGGGCGGCATCGACCACGACCCGCGCGACGACCCGCGGCAGGTCCTCCCGCGCGACCCAGCCGTACCGGCCGGCCGGGGTCGCAGCGAACGGCTCCCCGCGGACCAGCTGCAACGCCCGGCGCAGCTTCTCGGCCTCCTCCTGCGTCGAGGAGGCGCGGCGCGAGGCCAACAGCAGCGTCCGCAGCGCATCCCAGTCACACACCACACCGTCGGCCAGCGAGAGCCGGCCCTCGGCGTCGGCGCGGAGGTAGTGCGAACCGTCCTCCGCAGTGCCGAGCCAGGTGCGGACGCGCTCGACCGTGCGGTCCCGGACGTCGGCGGTCACCCCGCGCGGCCAGATCGCACCGGCCAGCACGTTGGGGTGCACCGGCTCGGACTGGAGGGCGAGGAAGACGACCATCTCCCGGGCGAGCTCGGCGCGCTCGGACGGCAGCGAGCCGCCGCCCTGGACCGCGACCGGACCCAGCACGCCGACGCGGCGCTGGGCGGTCGCCCACGCGGCGTCGTCATGCGGACGGGCGGGCGCCGGGACCGCGACCCGGTCGCCGTGGTCGACCGGCTCCTCGCGGGTCGCCTCGAACAGCTCGGCCAGCGAGGCGACCTGGGCGGCAGAGAGCCGGTTCGCGTGCACCGACAGCTTCAGCTGCGGCAGCTCCAGGACGCCGTTCTCGTCGACCGTCAGCCGCCAGCGGGCGCTGCGGTGCTCCCCGGCGATCAGCACCGAGAAGGCCTGCCGACCGCGGCCGGTGAGCAGCCGTAGCCGGTCGGCGACCTCGTCGTCGGGCACCTGGCCGCAGACGACCAGCTGCGAGGCGGAGAGCCCACGACGCGACATCCGGCCGGAGAGCACATCGCCGCGCAGGTTGCCGATCGCGGCCTCGAACTCCGACAGCTCCGCGTGCAGGTCGTCGGTGATCCGCAGCCGCGAGTCGCCGATGTCGTCCACACCGTCGGGCAGGCCGGCCGCGGTGACCGCGATCCCCTCCGACCAGGTCGCGGTGGCCGCCTGCACGGCGACGGCCGCGGCGACCTGGCTGGCCACGGTGGCGTCGCCGGTGAGCGCGATCATGCCGCCGGCCGCCTCGAGGTCGATGAGCACATCGCGGCCGTCGTCATCGACGCCGAGGCTCACCAGGCCGGGGTACGGGGCGATCTCCTTCGCCGCGGCATCGAGGGCCGGCAGGTCGGCGGTGCGCCGCCACACGGCGCCGTCCTCGGCGACCTCCCATCCCTCGGGGGCGGTGGTAGCCGCCGGAGCCAACCGCAGCTCGATCGTGCCCTCGCCCACCACCGCGGCGTACGCCGGCGGCAGCGCGAGCTGGGACTGGCGGCACCGCAGCGCGAGGTCGCGCAGCGCACGGTCGAGCCAGGCGGCGCGCTCGGGGGTCGCGGAGACCCGCAGCTGCTCCTCCTCGGCGAGCGCGTCGTCCTCGGGACGGCGGCCGAGCCTGCGCCTGCGGTGCAGGAGCAGCGCACCGAGGACCGCGGCGGCGACCAGGCCGCCCGCGCCCTGGACGGTCTGGCCGACCCCGGACTCCTCCGCACCCGCGAGGTCGGTGTCGGCGGCGGTCGCCGCGCCCACCTCAGCGCCGGCGTCGATACCGGAGACGGCGCCGCCGGGCTCGGGGACGCCCGGGGCGTCCGCCGGGGCGTGGAAGCGCGGCACACCGGTGGCGTCCTCGGGCATGACCAGCTCCCACCCGGGGTGGATCAGGCGCGCGAGGTCGAGCCGGCGGCCGTCGGGCTGGATCCGGTCCTTGTTGAGCTCGAAGATCTCGGTGTACCGACGCCCGTCGCCCAGGTGCCGCTCGGCAATGTCCCAGAGGTTGTCGTGGTAGCCGTTGCGGGGCGCCTTGACGGTGTAGACCTTGTGCCCCTCGAGCCGCTGCTCGACCCGGTCGGAGACGTCCTGCTCGGCGACCGACGCGGCCTGGGTGGTCCCGACGACCGCCCCTACATCGATGCTGCCGGCCACCTGGGTGGCGGTCACCGCGGGGCCGGCCGCGGCCGCGGCACCGGCGTCCCCGATGGCCGCCTGCGCGGGCGCCGAGAGGATCCCGGTCATCAGCAGGGCACCCACCAGGATGCGGGCCAGGCTCTGCAGCGGGCCGGCCAGCGGCACCGAGCGGGCCAGGCCACCGCGCAGCGCGGCGATCACCTCGACGACCACACACACCAGGAAGTAGAGCCAGGTCAGCCAGACGATGGCGACCAGGACGGTGATCAGGTCCTCGGCGCTCAGCTCGCGCGCGATCTGCGACAGCGACGGCGCCTCGGTCGGGATCGGCGGTGCCGCACCGAGTGCCAGCAGGGCGGCGGGCAGCCCGACCACCAGCAGGAGCAGCGCGAACCCGGCTCCGATCACCTCGCCGAGCCGACGCTCCGGGCGTTCGTCGGGACTGCGGGTGCCGGTGAAGCGGTTGGGATCCGGCGCCCGGCTCGCGGTGGACTCGCCCGGCCGCGTACCGGTCTGTTCGGTCGTCTGCTCGGTCATGACATTCCCCCTAGAAGTCCGTCTCCGGCGCCGCGGTCGCATCCGCCTCGACGTCGAAGCCGGGTATGGCGACCAACTGCAGGAACATGGAGTCCACGCGGTCGCGCACGGTGACCGTCACGCTGTCGAAGGTAGCCGTGACGGCGTACTGGCCGCCGGAGTAGCCCCGGTCGGCCATGAACTGGTTGATCCGGGTGACCGCCGCGGGCTCGTCGATCCGGATCTCTCCGTTGGACCGCAGCCGGTCGAGGTCGATGGTGTCGGCGCCCACGCGAGCGGCCTGCTCGGCGTCGTCGGCCACGGTCATCCGCGCGTTGATCGCCAGGCCGCCGTCGACGACCAGCCCGGCACACACGAACAGCATCACCGCCATGCCGACGACGAAGACCGAGGCCGCGCCCCGCTCACCGCGTCCCCATCGCCCGCTCATCCGGTCCTCCGGTAGGTCTCGAGCGGCGCCGCGGAGTCGGCCGAGATCGGCAGGGACCCCCCGAGCCCGATCAGGCCGAGGCCCTCGTTGGAGACCCGGCAGTCGAGCCGGACCACCACCACGCCACCCGGCTCGAACCGGGTGCCGGTGAACTTCGGCGGGTCGCAGTCGGCGCGCGACGACAGGCCCCGCTGCACGGCCTGGGCGGCGGCCGCGCGGGCCGCCCCGTCTGAGCGTTCGTACGACGCGGCACGGGCGGCGTCGCGGGCCGCAGCTTCGATGTCGGCCCGCACCGAGACGTAGCGCCCGCCGGCCACGACCAGCAGCATGAACATCACCAGGACCGGGATCATCAGCACGACCTCGACGGCCATGGATCCCCGCTCCCGCTGGCGCCCGGGGCGCCCCAGGACGACGCTCATCCGGTGTCCTCCATGAACTGCTCGATCGGCCCCTCGACCGTCTCCTCGACGTTGGTCACCGGGAGGAAGGGGACGATCCGGGGTGCGTTGCCCGAGACCCGGGTGCGCATCACGTCGCCGTCCTGCTGGATGGTCACCTGGGGCGACTCGAGGACGCCGCGCCCGAGGTCGCGGGCGTACTCACGCGCCTTCGCGGCGCCGTCGGCGGCCGAGCCGGTCACCCGGGCGACCCGGTTGCCCTCGCGGGCGGCGGCCGAGGCGGCCTGCACGCCCAGGTAGGTCAGACAGAACTGCACGGCGAGCAGGATCGCGATCATGAGCAGGGGCATGTAGAGCACCAGCTCGATCGCGCTGGCGCCCGTGTCGTCGCGACGGGGGCGTCGGCCCCGTCGCCGGTGGGCTGTGATCACGACCGTTCCCCCTTCCCTGGTCGCCGCGGTCCTCGCGCTACGCGGTCAGCGGATCAGGCGCCGCCGATGTCGTCGCCGATCTGGTTGGCCTTGTCGGTCAGCGCGCCACGCAGGACGGCACCGATCGCGATGGCGATCGCCGCCACGATCGCCGCGATGATGACCCACTCGACCGCCGAGGCGCCGCGCTCGGCGCGCCGCGCCCGCTCGTGGTGCATCCCGGCCAGCATCACGAGGAAGCCGAGGGGGTGGGTGGGGCTGAGGTTGATCATCGTTCTCTCCGTGTCTCTCAGGGACCGTCTTCTCGGGACTGGCTGGGCTGGTGGGTGGACTCAGATGCCGAGCACGTTGGCGACGGCGGGATACATCAGGAAGAGCAGGAAGCCGACGGCCAGCAGCAGCTGGGCGACCAGCATCGACTGGGACTGCTGCGCGGCGCGGCTCTCGGCGTCGGCCAGCTCGCGCTGCCGCATGGACGCGGCCCGCGCCGAGAGCGAGTCCCGCACCTTGGCCCCGTCCTCGGCGACGAGGGCCAGGGCTGCCGCCAGATCGCGCAACTCCTCCACCGCCATGTCCGACCCGAGATCCCCGAGCGCCGCCCAGGGAGTGATCCCCTGCAGGCGGGCGGTCTCCATCGTGTCACGGATCCGGACCATCGCCCAGCCGTCGGACACCGAGGAGGCCGCCTGCAGGGCCTCGGGCACGCCCCGTCCGCCGGCGAGGTTCATAGCGACCAGGTCGAGGAACGCGCTGACCACGTGCCGGAAGTCGCGGCGCCGCTCCTGGGCGGCGGAGGCCAGCTGGGCGCGGGTGAGGTAGCCACCCACCAGCGCACCGAGCAACGCGACCCAGATGGGGATGGTCGCGCTGCCGAGGCCGAGGCCGACGGTGTCCATCAGAACCAGGAGTACGGGCGGCACGACGAGCCCCGCGACGGCACCGAGCGCGGTCTGGCCGAGGAACTGCTCCATCGACTGACCCATCACCGCCAGGTCGGAGCGCAGGCCGGCCGGTGCCCGCCACCCCCGGGCCTCGAGCTGGGCCCAGATGGCTGCCCCGAAGCGGCGCACCCGCAACGACTCGGTGTCGCCGCGGTGCTGCCCGGAGGTCAGGGTGCGGGTGGCCGAGACGCGGGCGCGCGCCGCGTCGAGCCGGGCGAGCTCCGCGGCCGCGGTCCCGGTGCCGCGGTCGAACTGCAGCACGAGGAGCAGCACGCCGAGGCCGCTCACGGCCCCCAGGAGCAGGACGCTGGTCATCGGCGTCCCTCCGTCGCGGGGGAGGTGTGCAGGAACCGCTCGGGCATGTCGAAGGCCGAGAGCCGGCGCATCCACAGGAAGCCCGCGGCGAAGAGCGCCAGGATCGCCAGCAGCACCAGCTGGCCCAGCGGGGTGTTGTAGGGCTCGACGTAGCTGCGGTTGAAGATCGCCAGCCCGAAGACGAACAGCACGGTGATCGCGATGACCAGCTGGACGCTGCGGCGGGTGCTGGCCCGGCTGGCGCTCACCCGGCGGCGCATCTCCAACTCCTCGCGGGCCGAGTCCGCCAGCGAGGTCAGCACGTCGCGCAGGCCGGGGCCGCGGAGCCGGGCGTTGAGGATCAACGCGGCGACGATCAGGTCGGAGCTGGCGTCGTCGAGGTCGTCGGCGAAGCGCTGCAACGCGACCGGCAGCGGCGTACGGACCCGCAACCGGTCGGCCAGCACACTGAGGTGACCGGCGATCGCGGGGGACGCGGCGTACGCGGTCGCGGGGATGGCCTGCTCGAGGCCGACGGCGCCCGCGATGGTGTCGCGCAGCGACTCGGTCCACGCGGCCAGGCCCTCGATCTTGGCGATCGCGGCCTTCTCGGCAGCGGCGCCGCCGACCAGCGCGGGGGCGAAGAAGACCAGCACCGCGACAGCGATGGCGAGCACCACCCACTTGGTGAGCACCAGGGTCAGCAGTCCGACGCCGACGGCGACCGGGATGCGCGTCCCGGCGGCGCGCAGCGCCGGCACCAGGGAGGACGGCGCGTCGACGTGCGTCTGCTCCTCGACCGGCCGCAGGGCGTACACGAGGAGGACGCCGGCCGCACCGACACCCGCGCCGAGCAGGACGATCAGCAGGATCTCGGCGGTCAGCACGTCAGAACTCCAGCCCGGTGTGGGCCGGCTCGTAGCCCACGGCGACGAGCTCGTCGAGGCAGCTGATCGGCGCCGCGGGGACCGCGTATCCCTCGGGCCCCTCCTTGAAGACCTCGCTCGAGAGCACCCGTCCGTCAACGCCGTTGACCTCGCGCACCGAGGTGATCATCCGGCGCAACCCGCCGCCCTGGGCGAAGAGGTTGCGTCGCTCGACGAAGATGACGAAGTCGATCGCCCCGGCGATCAGCATCATCGTCGCCTCGGCCGGCAGCCGCTCGACCGACTGGATGGCGTAGGTCGCGATCCGGTTGAACACCTCCAACGAGGAGTTCGCGTGGATCGTCGAGAGCGAGCCGTCGTTGCCCTGGCTCATGGCGTTGAGCATGGTGACGATCTCGTCGCCCAGCACCTCACCCACGATGACCCGGCTGGGGTTCATCCGCAGCGAGCGGCGGACCAGGTCGGCCATGCCGATGGCGCCCTGCCCCTCGGAGTTGGGCAGTCGCTCCTCGAACGCGACCACATTGGGGTGCAGGTCGGGGAACTCGCCCAACCCGAGCTCGAGCGCGCGCTCGACGGTGATCAGGCGCTCGTGCGGCGGGATCTCGTTGGCCAGCGCGCGCAGCAGCGTGGTCTTCCCGGCGTTGGTCGCTCCGGCGATCATGATGTTCTTGCGGGCCGCGACGGCCGCGGAGAGGAACGCTGCGAGCTCGGGCGTCATCGTCCCGCTCTCCACCAGCATCTCGAGCGAGACCCGGCTCAGCCGCGACCGGCGGATCGACAGCGCGGGACGCTGCGTCACGCCCATCACCGCCGAGAGCCGGCTGCCGTCGGGCAGGCGCAGGTCGAGCTGGGGGTTGGCGGAGTCGAAGGGCCGGCTGGTCAGTCCGGAGTACGCCCCCAGCACCTGGACCAGCTCGACCAGCTCGTCGTCGCTGTCGGCGATGGGCGGCAGGCGCCGCTCCTCACCGTTGGCATAGCCGACGAAGACGTTGTCGAACCCGTTGATGTCGATGTTCTCGATCTCGGGGTCGTCGAGCAGCGGCTGCAGCCGCCCCACGCCGTACAGCGCCGCGTGGATGCCGTCGGCGAGCTCGGCCTCGGTCTGGTGGTCGGGCGGGGTGCGACCGGCCTGGATCTCCGTCCGCGCGTGCGCCTCGAGGACCTGCGAGATGACCGACCGTGCGAACTGGCGCTCGTCGTCGCTGTTCATCGGCGGCAGGCCGGCGGTGGCGTCCTCCCGGCGCTTGCGCGCCAGGGTGTCGGCGACCTGCTCGCGCAGGCTGCGTAGCAGTTGCTGGTCGACGCTCATCGGCCCACCGCCTCGGTCGCCGCGCTCCGCGTGCTGGCCAGCTCCTCCACGCGACCGGCGAGGTCGACCAGCGAGCGCACCAGCACCGAGCGGCGTACGGCCCGGCCGTCCTCGGTGTGCAGGATCCGCAGGGTCCGCGGGTCGTGGGCGACCACGCCGAGCGAGGTCGCGCTGACGCCGGCCGAGGCCAGGAGCCGCTCGATGTCGTCGGCCGCGCGCTGCTCCTTGGGGTCGCCGACGACCACGAACCCGATCGGGATGCCGTCGATGGCCCCGATGCGCAGCGGGTCGCGCAGCGCGGTCAGGCGCTCGCGCAGGTGCGCCACGCTGGGCACGTCGGAGCGCAGCACGAAGACCACCGCGTCGGACCGCTCGAGGACCGGAAGGGTGGCCGCGCCGGGGTGGATGCGCCCGCAGTCGGCGAACACGTCGCCGTCGTGACCGGCGAGCGAGCCGGCCACGTGCTGCCAGGAGGCACCGAGCGCCTGCACCTGGCTGGGGCGTGCGACCCCGACGAGCACCGAGAGACCGTCGGCGGTGGGCTGGACGTGGTCGGCGACCGGGACGCGGTTGCCGCCGCGCACCGCGGCACCGAGCGAGAGCAGGCCGCGCTCGTCGCCCAGCGGCTCGCCGTCGGGGTCGCGCAGGAAGTACGGCAGATCGCCGCCGATCGGGTCGAGATCGGCGACCAGGCTCCGGCGCGGCCACACCCGCGCGAGACCGGCGACAGTGCGGGTGACGCCGGGCGATCCCTTGGCCGAGACGAAGGAGATCAGGCTCACGACGACGGCTCCAGCGTGGTCAGCGAGACGTCCTCGAGGGAGTTGCCGCGGCCGACCAGGGCGACGCCGAGCCGGTTGTTGGCCGAGGCGTCGACGACACTGTCCGCGGCATCGGCGGGCACCACGATCGTGGCGAGCTTCGCCTCGGCCCCGCCGGTCAGGTCGTCGCCGCCCCCGGTGGTGTTGGTGGCGATGACCAGGCCGGTGGCGAGGGGCACCGCGGGCACGCTGGTGTCGCCGACCCGGATCAGCCGCACCTCGTCACCGGCGCGCAGGCCGGGCGGCACGTTGGTGGACACCAGCGGGATGCCGACCTCGACCAGCTCCGCGGGCATCGGGGGCTCCTGGCTGACCATCGTCTCGTCGAGGAACTGGCCGGCGCGCAGGGCGCTGCGGGCGTAACCGCCGAGCACCCGGTCGGCGTCGGCCTCCCGGATGAGCATGTCGCCCTCCGACGCCACCCGCTTGCGCAGCAGGTTGGCGGTGGTGAACTCCTGCCCGATCGCCATGTCCTGGCCGACGACGAGGACGTACTCGCGCGAGTCGAGGCGCAGGGCCAGCAGCCCTGCGAGCGCGGCGCCGCCGACGATCAGCAGCACCGCCAGCGCGGCGAGCGCAGGCCGGCGGCGCCGGGGCGGGGAGGGGCGGTCGATCGCGCCACCGGCGGCCCGGCTACGGATGCCGCGTGCGGCGCGCTGACGCTGCCGGTCGTCCTTGCTCGCTCCGGCGTTCGCGCGGTTCGAACCCCCCCTGGCAGTGGCGGCAGCACCGTCCTGCGTCATGTGATCCCCCTGGTCCTACGAATGCGGCGTGCCCCGAGCGACGCACGTCCACCGATGAGTGTAGGGATCCCGAGCTCCCGGAGCCGTGTCGGCCCGGGCGGACTCTCCCCCGCCGTGGATCGTGCCAAACCGAACCCCGCCTGCGCCAATCGCGGTGCCGATCGCGGTGCCGATCGCGGTGCCGATCGCGGTGCCGATCGTGGTGCCGATCGTGGCGGCTCGTCCCGGAAAGCGACGAGGTGCCCGGCCGCCCCCGAGGGCGGACGGACACCTCGTCGGTGTCGTGCGGTGGAGCAGGTGCTCAGCCCTTGTTGAGGGCGGAGGCCAGCTGCTCGTCGGTCTCGCGCAGCGCCTTGGCGGCCTGGTTGAGGTACTCACCCATGCCGTCGAGACCCTCGATGGTCTTGGTGACGCCGGTGTTGAACTCCTCGTAGGAGGAGTCGAACGCCTTCGAGGAGGCGTCGGTGACGTAGCCGCCCGAGACGAGCTCCTTCACCAGGGCCTGCAGCTGGGAGAGGACACCGTCGATCTCGGTGCGCCCGTCCTTCAGCTTGGTGGCCGCCGTCTCCATCTCTGCATAGGTGACGTTCACGTTTGCCATGATGTGCCGATCCTTTCGGTAGTTGACTCCGGTCCCCCGACGACCAGATGTTGGTCTCCGGGAATCACCCCGGGTTTCGACACGACGAGCATAACCACACGAACCGGCCCGACACACCCCCGGCGCCGGACCGTCGTCGAGTCGCCGTCGAGTCGCCGTCGGGCCGTCGTCGGCTAGGCGTCCCTCGGCGGCCGGTTCGCCTTCGCGACCGCCTCCTCGACGATCGAGTTCAGCCGCGCACCGTTGGGCCACCCGGCGTAGTGGCACAGGAAGATGACGATCTCGCGCAGTTCCTCGGCGTTCAGCTCCCCTGCCGCCAGCGCGGCCGGCACCTGGATGCCGAGGACGTCCGCGCCACCGGTGCCCGAGAGCAGCCCGATGAGCAGCAGCCGACGATCCCGGTCGGACAACCCGGGTCGTTCCCAGATGTCGGCGAACAGGTGGTCGGCGGTGTAGCCGAAGAAGTCACCGGTGCCGTCGGTCATGTCGAACCCGTAGACCTGCTCCATCCGCTCCAGCCCGCGGCGCCGGGTCTCCGGCAGGTCGTCGAACTTGCCCATCAGTGCTCTCCTCCGGTGTGCGCGGTGCCCTGCGGCGCGGCGGGTGGCAGGCCGAGTCCCGGCGCGAGTCGCGCCCGCGCGAGCGCCGCGAGCGGCACCTCGACGCCGAGCCGCTCGGCCAGGTCGACCGCGAACCCGAGATCCTTCTCGCCCAGCGCCCGGACGTGGTCGAAGACGCCGTACCAGAAGTCGTCGGGGTCCAGCGGGGCAGTGCTCTCGCGATGCATGATCGCGCCCGGGCCGCCGGTGATCGTGTCGGTGTGGCGGACGACGTCGCCGAGCGCCTTGAGGTCGAGGCCGGCCGCCTCGGCGAGCCGCTGCGCCTCGGTCGCCGCGGTGAAGGCGACGAAGTGCAGCATGTTGCGGGCGAGCTTGAACTTCGTGCCCGCCCCGACGGGGCCGGCGTGCACGACCTTCGACCCCATCACCCGCAGCGCGGGCGCGGCCCGTTCGAAGGCCTGCTCGTCGGCGCCGACCATGATCGCGAGCGTCCCCTCGGCCGCCCCCATCGGACCGCCGGACACGGGCGCGTCCAGGACGCTGATGCCGTGCCGGGCGGCCGTGTCGGCGAGCTCGCCGGGGGTCGTCGGGGCGACGGTCGAGTGGATGACCACCGTCTGCGCGTCGCCGGCGACCCCGAGGAGCTCGCCGAGCACCTCGCGCACCTGGGCATCGTCGCGCACCATCACGCACACCACGTCGACCCGTACGCCGAGCGCCGCCACGCTGTCGGCGACGGTGGCGCCGGCGCGCTCGAGCTCGGCCAGGGGTTCGGGTGCGACGTCGAAGACGGTCAGCTCGATGTCGTCGGCCGCGGCGAGTCGCAGCGCCATCGGCTTGCCGATGTTGCCGAGCCCGATGAAGCCCACCCTCAGCGTGCTCACGGCCGGAAGACCTGCCCGCCGTCGACGGCCAGGATCTGGGCGGTCACCCACGACGCCTCGTCGGAGAGGAGGAAGACGCAGGCGCCCACCATGTCGTCGACCTGCCCCATGCGCTTGAGGGCGAGGTCCTTGACCAGCTCCTTGGCCGCGTCGCCCGCCTGCGTACGGGTGGCCTCGGTGTCGGTCGGCCCCGGGGCGATCGCGTTGACTCGGATGCCCATGCCGCCGACCTCGTGCGCCAGCTGCTGGGTCAAGCCGTTCACGCCGACCTTGGCCAGTCCGTAGAAGCCCGAGTAGAGGTAGGCCGCGGTCGAGCTCTGGTTGACGATCGAGCCGCCACCGCGCCGATGCATGTGCGGATAGACGGCCCGCGTCATCACCAGCGCACCGTCCATGTTGACGCTCATGAACCGCCGGTAGTAGTCCCAGTCGACGCTGATCAGGAGGTCGAACTGCATGTCGCCGTAGATCGCGGCGTTGTTGACCAGCCCATCGATGCCACCGAAGCTCTCCACCGCAGCGGCCGCCGCGGCCCCGGCCGACCCGTGGTCCGACACGTCCGTGCGGACGAAGACCGCACGCCCGCCGGCAGCCTCGATCTCCTTCGCGACCCGCTCGCCGCCGTCGGCGTTGAGGTCGGCGACGACCACGGCAGCGCCCTCCCCGGCGATCGCCTTCGCGTAGGCCTCGCCGATGCCCTGGGCGGCACCGGTGACGATGACGACCTTGTCCTGGAGTCTGTTCACGTTCGTTGTTGCCTCTCGTGTCAGGCGGGGAACGCCACGGTCTTCACCTCGAGGTACTCCTCGAAGCCGAGGACCCCCATCTCCCGGCCGAGGCCGGACTGCTTGTAGCCGCCGAACGGCGCATCCGGGCTGAACCAGACCGCGCCGTTGACCGCGACGGTGCCGGTGCGGATCCGGGCCGCGACCGCCTTGGCCCGTTCGACGTCGCCGGACTCGACCGAGCCGGAGAGGCCGTAGTCGGAGTCGTTGGCGATCCGGACGGCGTCGTCGTCGCCGTCGTGCGGGATGACGACCAGCACGGGGCCGAAGATCTCCTCCTGCGCCAGGCGCGAGGAGTTGTCGAGACCCGCGATGACGGTCGGCTGGACCCAGTAGCCCGGCTGGTCGATCACCGATCCGCCGGTGGCGATGGTGCCGCCCTCCTCGATCGCGAGCCGCAGGTAGTCGGCCACCCGGTCGCGCTGGGCGCGGGAGATCACCGGGCCGCAGATCGCGCCCGGGTCGGCCGGATCCTTCGCGCCGATCGACTCCATCGTCGCCGCGGCGACCTGGACGGCCTCGTCGTACCGCTCCCTCGGGACGACCAGGCGCGTGGTCAGCGCACACCCCTGGCCCGCGTGGATGCAGGTCGCGAACGCGGTGGCGCCCGCGGCGGCGGCGACGTCGGCGTCGTCGAGGACGATCGCGGCCGACTTGCCGCCGAGCTCGAGGAAGACCTTCTTCAGCGTCGGCGCGGCAGCCGCCATGATCGCCCGGCCGGTCGCCGTGGACCCGGTGAAGGACACCATGTCGACGCGCGGATCGGTGGTCAGCTTCGCGGCGACGGTGTTGTCGCGCGGGGCGACCACGTTGAACACGCCCGGCGGGATGTCGGTGTGCTCGGCGACCAGCCGGCCCAGCTCGTAGGCCAACCACGGCGTGTCGGGCGCGGGCTTGAGCACGACGGTGCAGCCGGCGGCGAGCGCCGGGCCGATCTTGGCGAGGTTGATCTGGGTGGGGACGTTCCACGGCGTGATCGCCGCGACCACGCCGACGGCCTCGCGCCGGACGGTGCGCCGCGACGGGATCCCCATCGGCTCGGCCACCCCGAGGTCGGTCTCGAACTCGTAGGTCTCCAGCAGGTCGGTGACCCACCTCAAGCCGTCGACGGGGACGTCGAATCCGGCCGCGCCCATCATGAAGGACGGCATCCCGACCTCGGCGGTGGTCAGCGCCTTGAACGCGTCGGCGTCGTCGAGCAGGGCCCGGTGGAGCTGGCGCAGACACTGCACGCGGAAGGCGTGGTCGGTCGACCAGGAGGTCTCGTCGAACGCGCGACGCGCGGCGGCGATGGCGGCCTCGACGTCGCCGGCACCGGAGTCGGGGACGTGCCCGATCTCCTCGCCGGTGGCCGGGTTGCGCACGGCGTACGTCGCTCCGTCAGAGGCCGGCCCGAGCTTGCCGTCGACGAGCTGCTGGGCGGGGGGCGGCAGCGGTGTCGCGCTCGGGGCCCGGTCGCTCACGACGTGGGCTCCGGGGCGGACTGGGTGATGTAGTCGCCGCGCTCGACGACCGGCGGCCACAGCGGGGAGGGGAGGTCCTCGTAGCGGTAATGACCGGGGACGTCCCACCGCCTGGCCGCGACCTCCATCCGCTTGCTGAGGTTGGGGTGGGCCTTGTTGGCCTTGAGCATCTCGATGAAGGTGTGCGTCGTGGAGCCGAGGTCGAACCAGTCGCGCTGCCAGGCGAACTTGATCTCGCCCGCGTCGGCGCCGCTGGTCTGGCGCTCGACACCGAACCACGAGCCGCCGATGCCGAGGATCTCGTACTCCCGGCCGGTCTCGTCGTTGAGGACACCCGACTTCTGCTTCCAGAACCCGACGACCATCGACTTCGCCTCGTCGATGACACTCACCTGGTAGTCGTAGTGCCAGCCGTCGAGACCGTCCATCTCGATGCCGATCGCCCAGTCGCGGATCTGGTCGCGGCCGACGGCCATGAAGTGCTCGTCGGGGGTGTACATCCAGCCGTAGGAGGCGTCCTCGGCGTACCAGTCGGCCATCACCCGCCAGTCACCGGACCGCTCGGCGTCGCGGTTGACATCCAGCCAGGTCTGCCAGAACTCCTCGATCTCGGCACGGGTCAACGACATGCTCAGCTCTCCTCCTCGGTCAGGTCGCGCAGGGCCAGGGCCATGGCGGGGCAGTAGGTGACGGCCGACTCGACGTCGGACCGCTGGGACTCGTCGGGGAACTCCTGAAGGACGACGACCTTGTCGCTGTCCTTGTCGTAGCCGAAGACCTCCGGCGCCTCGCCCTGGCACATCTGGTGCCCCTGGCACAGGTCGAGGTCGGCTAGCACCGTGTAGCTCATCGCTGGCCTCCTGCTCTCAGCGCCCGGGGCGGCGGCGGTAGCGCACGCGGCACGGCTGTTCGAGCTGGATGACCATCTTGGAGAAGTCGTCGCGGTAGGACTCCGACGGCTGGGTCATCTCGAACTCGAAGTCGCGCAGGATCACCGAGAAGATCGCCTTCATCTGCATCATCGCGAAGGCGTTGCCCACGCACCGGTGGCGTCCGGCGCCGAACGGGATCCAAGTCCACTGGTTGAGCCGGTCCTCCTGGCGGCCGTCGAGATAGCGGCGCGGGTCGAACCGCTCGGGCTCCGGGAAGTGCTCGGCCATCCGGTTGGAGACCCGCGGGCTGGCCCCGACCATGGTCCCCGCCGGGATGCGGTGGCCGGCGAGCTCGAGCTCCTCCTGGGCGACGCGCAGGAGGATGATCAGCGGTGGATGCAGGCGCAGCGCCTCCTTGAGCGAGGCCTCGAGCTTGGGGATCGAGCGCAACGCCTGGAAGGAGACCTCCGAGCCGTCGGCGTAGAGCTCGTCGAGCTCGGCGACGACCTCGGCGAGGTAGTCGGGGTGCCGCATGAGCTCGATGAGCGTCCACGCGGACGTGCCCGAGGTGGTGTGGTGGCCGGCGAACATCATCGAGATGAAGACGCCGGTGATGTAGTCGGCGCCCATGTCGAGCGAGATCAGGACGTCGAGCAGGTCGCGCTCCTCGCGCGGCACCTTGCCGCGGGCGATCCGCTTGTCGATGATCGCCTGCACCAGTGCGACGAGGGTGCGTCGACCGCGGTCGCGGATCTCGAAGGACTCGACGCCCGGCAGGTAGGGGTCGACGTACGCGATCGCGTCGGTGCCGCGCTCCAGGTCGTGGTAGGCCTGCACGAACCTGCTGTCGAGCTCTTCGCGGAACGGCTTGCCGATCAGGCACGACGACGTCGTGTAGATCGTCAGCTCGGCGAAGAAGTCGAGCAGGTCGATCTCGCCCTCGTCGCCCCAGTCGGCCACCATCCGGCGGATCTCGGCCTCGATGGTGGTGGCGTGCCCGCGCATCATGTCGCCCTTGAGCGCCTGGTTCTTGAGCATCTCCTGACGCTGCTCGGGCGAGGCGTCGAAGACCACGCCCTCGCCGAAGATCGGCGTCATGAAGGGGTATGCCTCGCCCTGGTCGAGGGTCGAGTCGGGTGCGCGGAAGAACTGCTCGTTCGCCTCGGCGCCGGAGACCAGCACGACCTCCCGGTCGGCGAGGTGGAACTTGCCGATCGTCCCGCACTCGGCGTGGGTGCGCTCGAGCAGCGCGATCGGGTCGACCCGCAGCTCCGCGAGATGCCGGGTGCCGTCGTCGGGGACGGCGTAGGAGACGACGGGAACCTCGTCCACCCCGGGCAGGGCATCGAGGGTCGCCTGGGTGTCGCTCATCGATCCTCCACAGGGGCTTCGGGGTTGACCTCGACGAGGTTGAGGTGCACGCCGCGCGGGGCGGACACGACGGTCGTGATCGCCGCCGCGAGGGCGGCGGGCTTGAGGAAGTGCTGGTGGCGCGCGTGCCCGAACCGGACCCAGCCGTTGATGACGGTCTCGACCTCCTCGGGGGTCCAGTCCGAGCCCATCTCGCTGTGGGTCGGGCCGGGGCGGACGATGCTGGCGCGGACGCCGGTGCCCTCGAGCTCCATCTGCAGGGCGTGGACCATGCCCTCCAGGCCCCACTTGCCGGCGGCGTAGGACGTCATGAACGGCCGGGCGCGAACGGCGACGTCGGAGGAGACGAAGCAGACGTCGCCGCGCCGGCGCTCGATCATCCCCGGCAGGAAGGTGCGGCACAGGCGCTGCGCCCCGACGATGTTGACGTCGAGGTGCCGGGTGAAGAGCTCCGGGTCGGCCTCGTGGACGCGGCCGGGGGTGAGCGATCCGGCGTTGGAGACGACGACCTCGACGTCGCCGAGATCGGCGGTCACCTTCGCGCCGAACTCGGCCACGGACGCGTCGTCGGTGAGGTCGAGGGCGTGGGCGACCGCCTCGCCGCCGGCGTCGCGGATGCGCGCGGCGATCTCCTGGAGCCGCTCGACCCGGCGGGCACCGAGCGCGACGGGGAAGCCCGCGGCGGCCAACGCCTCGGCGGTGGCCGCACCGATGCCCGAGGAGGCGCCGGTGACGACCGCGGGGCGGCGCTCGGGCTGGGCGTACTTGTCGGGGCGGGCCATCAGCGCATCCTCACCGTCACTGGGAGCGAGGCGAAGCCGCGCACGCTGATGGAGTGGACGCGCCGGGCCCGGTCGCCGGCGACCTCGAAATCACGGACCCGGCGGACGAACTCCTCCAGCACGATCCGCGCCTCCAACCGGGCCAGGTTGGCACCGAGGCAGAAGTGGCGGCCGCCACCGAAGGAGACGATGTTGGCCAACTCCTCCCGGGACCGGTGGATGTCGTAGCGGGTGGGGTCGGTGAAGACCGTCTCGTCGCGGTTCGCCGAGCCGATGACGAGGATCGCCCGGGACCCCGCGGGCGCGGTGACGCCGTCGAGCTCGTAGTCCCGCAGCAGGTGGCGCGCCAGCATCTGGCTCGAGGTGTCGTGGCGCAGCGTCTCCTCGATCCACGGCACCACGAGCGCCGGGTCGTCGGCGCGCGCGAACACCTCGGCCCGCTGCTCGGGGTGCTGGGCGAGGTGGAACAGCGCGTTGCCGAGCAGCTTGGTGGTGGTCTCGTTGCCGGCCACCACCATGAGGAAGAGGAAGGCCATGACCTCCTCGTCGGCGAGCCGGTCGCCGTCGTTCTCGGCCTCCAGCAGCGCCGAGGTGAGGTCCTCGGTGGGGCGCCGGCGACGCTGGGCGACCATCTCGGCGTAGTAGGTCATCAGCGTCAGCGACGCCTCCATCGCCGCGGGCGGGACGTCGCGGATGCCCTCCTCGCGGTGGACGACCAGGTCGGCCAACCGGCGTACCTCCGCCCGGTCGGACTCGGGGACGCCCATCATCTCGGAGATGACGTCCATCGGGAGCTTGCCGGCGACCTCCCCGATCCAGTCGTGCTCCTCGCCGTCGGCGAGGGCCAGCCCGAGGTACTTCTCGGTCAACGCCTGCACCTGCGGGGTGAGCTCCCGGACCCGGCGGGGGGTGAACGCCTTCGACACCAGCGAGCGCAGCCGCTGCTGGTCCCTGCCATCGAGCGCGAGGAACGACATCGTCTTGTAGGCGTGCGGCGACCAGGCGGTGGCGTCCAGCGAGACGCCCATCCGGTTGGAGAAGGTCGCGTCGTCGCGGAAGGCGGCCGCGACGTCGGCGTGCCGCGTGATCGCCCAGAAGTCGAGGTCGGCGTTGTAGTACAGCGGTGCCTCGGCGCGCAGCCGCGCGTAGGTGGGGTAGGGGTCGTCCTGGAAGGCGTAGTCGTAGGGGTCCAGCACGAGCGGACCGGCCGACGGGTCCTGAATGGTGGTCATCGGAGGTCCTCCATGATCACGCGGACGGCCCGGGTCAGCCGTTCGCCGAGCTGCGGGTAGGTCATCAGGCCCATGCCGCTCTGCAGCAGGCCGCCGCTGAGCATCAGCATCAGCGCGTCGAGCAGGTCGGGCTGGGTGGCGACCGCGCGGGGGCCGAGGGCCGCGGCGAACCACTCCGCCCAGCCCCCGCCGATGCGCAGCCGCAGGTGCTGCACGTCCGGGTCGCTGCCGAGCAGGGCCGGGGTCACGGCGCTGGCGATCTCCGGCTCGGCGGCCAGGAACCCGGTCACCTCGCGGACCAGCGCGACCACGCGGTCGACCGCCTCGGCCGGGGTCGCGGGATCGCCGTCGAAGGGACGCTCCCGCATGTGGGCGGCCATGTGCTCGGCCATCCGCCGGGCGAAGAGCTCGGCGACGAGGTGGTTCTTGGAGCCGAAGTAGGTGTACGCCGTCGCGGGGGCGACGCCGGCGCGGGCGGCGACCGACCGGATCGTCAGGCCGTCGTACCCGACCGCGCGCAACTCGTCGTGGGCGGCGGTCAGCACCCGCGCGACGGTGTCGGCCTGGCGCCGGTTCAGCTCCCGGCGGGTGTGGGACCCCCCACCCGGCGACGACGTGGCAGACAGCTGACTGGACATGTGTCCAGACAGTAGGCCAGGTGGCCGGGTCCGGCAACCGGTTCGCCCGATCGGCCACGATGGGAGGGTGCACGCACGCTCGGGGAAGGACTCCCCCGCCCTGGTGGTGGCCCGCATCCTGCTCGGATGCCTCGCCGCCGGCGCCGCGCTGGCCGTGGCCGAACTGGTGCGCGCCGTCCTGCACCTGCGGGTTCACCCCGTTGCGGCGGTCGGCGAGGAGGTCGTGGAGCGCACCCCCGGCGCGCTGGCCGAGCTCGCCATCGACCTCGTCGGCACGTGGGACAAGCCGCTGCTCCTCGGTGGGATCGTGGCGGTGGTGGCGCTGGTCGGTGCGCTCGCGGCCGTCCTCGCCGCACGCAGCGCGGTGTGGCCCGCGGTGCTCGTGGGGGCGCTGGGTGTCCTCGGCACCCTGGCTGCGCTGGCCCGTCCCGGCGCCGCCAGCGCCGACGCCCTCCCCGTGGTGGCAGGAACCCTCGCCTGGCTGCTGGCGCTCGCGCTGCTGCTGAGCCCGCTCCACACGGCCCGCCCCTCCGAGGAGCCGGGCGACGCCGCGGCCGAGGGCCCCGGGTCGGGCGGGAGCACGCGCCGTACGGTCCTGGTCCGGGCCGGAGCGGTCGCGGCCGCCGGGCTCGTCGCGGCCGCCGTCGGTCGCTCGGTGAGTCGGGCCCGCGAGGTCGTCGAGGCGACCCGGCGCCTGGTGCGGCTCCCGGCGACGCGCGGAACCCCGCCGCCGGGTGCCGACCTCCTGCGCGACCTCCGCGAGGTGGGGGCGCAGCCGTGGCGCACGCCGGCCGATGACTTCTATCGCATCGACACCGCGCTGGTGGTGCCCACGATCGATCCGGAGCAGTGGCAACTGCGGATCCACGGCCTGGTCGAGCGCGAGATCGTGCTGGGGTACGACGACCTCGCCACGATGGAGCTGACCCAGGCCTGGATCACCCTGTGCTGCGTGTCGAACCCGGTCGGCGGCGACCTGGTCGGCAACGCCTGGTGGAGCGGGGTCCGCGTCGCGGACCTGCTGGCGCGTGCCGGCGTGCGCCCCGACGCCGACGCGGTCCTCCAGACCTCGCAGGACGGCTGGACCTGCGCGACCCCGCTGACCGCACTCACCGACGACCGCAACGCCCTTGTCGCGCTGGCGATGAACGGGGAGCCGCTGCCGCTCGAGCACGGCTTCCCGGCGCGGATGGTGGTGCCCGGCCTCTTCGGCTACGTCTCGGCGACCAAGTGGCTCGTCGACCTCGAGGTCACCCGGTTCGCCGAGGTGGAGGCCTACTGGACCGAGCGCGGGTGGGCCGAGGAGGGCCCGGTCCGCACGATGTCGCGCATCGACGTGCCCCGCTCGGGCACGGACCTGCCCGCCGGGCCGGTCACGATCGCCGGCGTCGCCTGGGCGCAGCACACCGGCATCGACCGGGTCGAGGTCCGCCTCGACGGTGGCCCCTGGGTCGCCGCCCGGCTCGGCGCGGTGCCCACCGGCCCGGGTCGCGACGACACCTGGGTGCAGTGGCGCGCCGAGGTCGACGCTCCAGCCGGGGACCACCTGGTGACCGTCCGCGCGACCGACCGCTCCGGCTCCACGCAGACCTCGGTCCGACGCGACGTGGTGCCCGACGGCGCGACCGGCTGGCACGAGGTCGACTTCTCGACCTCCTGATCACCGACCAGAGGATCGTCGGCGGAGTCAGCCCCGCTGCGCCGGGAGCGGGACCACCAGCGCAGTCGCGACGGCCGCGACGCCCTCACCCCGCCCCGTCAGCCCCAGCCCGTCGGTGGTGGTGGCGCTCAGGCTCACCGGCGCCCCCACGGCGGCCTCGAGCGCCGCGCGCGCCTCGTCCCGCCGGGGCCCGAGCCGGGGACGGTTGCCGATCACCTGCACCGCGACGTTGGCGACGGCGAACCCTGCCTCGCGGACCCGGCGTACGGTCTCGGCGAGCAGCCGCGACCCGCTGGCGCCGGCCCACTGCGGCTCGGCGGTGCCGAAGTGCTGGCCCAGGTCGCCCAGCCCCGCGGCCGAGAGCAGCGCGTCGCAGAGTGCATGGGCGGCGACGTCGGCGTCGGAGTGGCCCTCCAGCCCGTGGTCCTCCTCGGGCCAGTGCAGTCCGGCGAGGTGCATCGGCACCCCGGGGGCCAGCCGGTGGACGTCGGTGCCGATGCCGACCCGGGGCACGACCATCCCCGCAACCGGGTCCCGGTCGGGGCTGTCCTTCTCACCCATCGGCTCACCCATCGGCTCACCCATCGGCTCACCCATCGCACTCATCCGGCGCTCACTCCCCGGGCGCCCCGGTGCGCCTCGCCGCCCAGGGCGGCGATCTCCTCGCCCATGACCTCCTCCACGACACTGCTGAGCTCGTCGCGGAAGATCGCCAGCACGGCCTGGGAGACCACCGGGAGGATCGACTCGATCGAGGAGAGCATCCGGGGCCACTCGTCCTCGGGGAGTCCGGCCTCGCTGAAGGGGCGCCAGATCTCGTCGCGGTAGGTCTGCACCGCCGCCCGGGCCACCTCGTGCAGCCGCTCGGAGATGTGGGCCCACAGCGCGAGCACGCTGTCGCGCTCCATCCCCAGCGCGAGCGCCTGGATGCCGGCCCGCACCAGCACCGGCCGGTGCATCCGCAGCGTGCTCGGCCCGACCCGCTCGAGCAGGCCGACGTCGATCAGCGACTGCACGAACTCCGGGTCGTGCTCGACCCGGGCCAGGTGGGTCAGCAGCGTCTCCTCGATGTCCTCGGGCTCCTCGGGGCGTCCGAGCGGGTGCGCGAGGGTGTTCATCAGGTCGAGCATGTGCGCCTCGGACAGCTGCGGGTTGCGCTCGAGGGTCTGCTCGATGGCCGCCAGGGTGTAGCCGCGCTCCAGGAGGTCGCGGATCAGTCGCAGCCGGTTGACGTGCTCGGGGCCGTAGTAGCCGGTGCGCCCGACCAGCCGGGGCGGGGCGAGCAGTCCGCGTGAGGCGTAGGCACGCACGTTGCGCACCGTCATCCCGACGGCGGCGGCGAGCTGGTCGACGGTGAGGTCGGCACGCTCGGGCGGGCGGTCCGCGGAGCCGGACTCCGCGCCGTCGTCGGGGCGTTCGGCAGCACTCACGTGGGGATCCTCTCACTCCGGCGGCGACGCGGCGTCCTTGACACCGCCGGGGTCGGCGATGGCAGGCTGCATGTGACATCGTCACTGTCACGTTCTGGCTGTCACGTTCGGGCTGTCAGGTTCCGGCTGGCAGGTGGGCGGCGGGACCCCGAGGAGGCCTGGTGCAGCACATCACCGCGGACGGACGCGTCCTGCACGTCCATGTCGACGGACCTGCGGACGCCCCGCTCACCGTGCTGCTCGCGCACTGTTGGGCCTCCGACCTCACGACCTGGGGCTACCAGGCACTCGACCTGCGCAGCGCCTTCGGCGATGACGTCCGGGTGGTGCGCTACGACCATCGCGGGCACGGCCGCTCCGACCGGGTGCCCGAGCACGAGGCCACGATCGCCCGGCTCGGCACCGACCTGGCCGAGGTGATCGACGCCCATGCCGCGGCCGGTCCGCTGGTGCTGGCCGGGCACTCCCTGGGCGGGATGACCATCATGGAGCTCGCGGCGCTGCGCCCGGAGCTGTTCGGCCCCGAAGGCCGGGTCCGGGGCGTGGCGTTCGTGGCCACCTCCGGCGGGGGGCTCGACACCGTCACCCTCGGCCTGCCCGCGGCCGCCGGGGAGCTGCTACGGCCCCAGCTGCCCGCCCTCCTGGCCGCGCGCGCCCGGATGCTCAGCCGGCGCCAGCGGCGTCGGCACCCGATGACCGAGACCCTCATCGCCCGGCGCTTCCTGCTCGGGCCCGGCGCTCGCCGGGTCGACGTGCGGCAGGCGGTCAACGGCATCATCAACACCTCCCCCGAGTCGATGTGCGGCTTCTACCGCGACCTCATGCGCCACGACCGGCTCGTCGGCCTGCGAGCGCTCGCGGGCACTCCGACGCACGTCCTGGTGGGCTCCCGCGACCTGCTGACGCCGCCCGCCCACGCCGTACGCCTCGCCGAGGCGGTCCCCGGCGCTCGGCTGAGCATCATCCCCGGCGCCGGCCACTACCTCCCGCTCGAGCGCGACCACCGGGTCTCCGAGGCGCTGGCCGACCTCGCCCGCGACGCCCTCGAGCACCGGCGCCGCTCCCCCGCCGCCTGAGCGATCAGGAGCCGGAGACGCCCTCGCGCCAGTAGCCCATGAACGCGACCGCGCGCTTGTCGACGCCGACGTCGCGGACCAGGTGACGGCGCAGCCCGGTGATCGCGCGGGCCTCGCCGGCCAGCCAGGCGTACATGCTGCGCGAGGCGGCATCGACCGCGGCCTCGTCGGGCACCTCCCACAGCACCTCCTCGGCCGCGGGGTCCTCGACGTCCTCGCCGGCGAGCAGCAGCGGCAGGTCGAGACGGTCGACGGCCTCGACGACGGCCGGGGTGAGCGCGGAGCCGTACGCCGCACCGTCGCGCACCGCCCAGGTGACGCGCATGCCGGCCGGCGCGCTCAGCGGGAGCCGGTCCTCGGCCCGCGGCACCTCCAGCACCACCTCGCCGTACGCCTCGGCGGGCAGTTGCTCGAGGATCACCGCGATCGCGGGCACGGCCGTCTCGTCGCCGGCGAGGAGGAAGGGGCCGAGGTGCGCGGCGGGCGGCCGGAACTCCAGCCCGCCGTGCGACCCGTCGAACCGCGCGTTGGGACCCAGCACGACCACCTCGTCGCCCGGTGCAGCCTGCTCCGCGAAGGTCGAGGCCGGCCCGGTGAGGCCGTGCCGCACCATGTCGACGTCGACCTCGGCGTGCTCGGGCCGGACCGCGCGGACGGTGTAGGTCCGCAGTGGGGGACGCTGCGCGTCGGGCAGCGCCCGCCAGCCGGCGTACCAGTCCGGGTCGCGCGGCAGGTGGGTGAAGCCGCCGTCGGCAGCGGGGAGCAGCAGCTTGAACCGCTGGTCGAGCCCGTTGTCGGCGAAGTCGGCGAGGTCGGGACCGGTGAGGGTCACTCGGACGAAGCTGGGGCTCAGCGGCTGCACGGCGGCCACGCGGGCGTCGAAGAAGCGCCACGGGACGGTGGTCGTGAGTACGGTCACCGGACCAGGATAGGGGCCCTAGGTTAGGACTGCCTAACCATGCTTGCGATCACGGCCCGAGAATGCCGACGGCCCCGCTCCCACCGGGGGCGCGGGGCCGTCGTACGGCAGTCTGCGTCGCCTCAGGAGGCGAGGACCTCGTCGAGGATGGTCTCGGCCTTGTCCTCGTTGGTGCGCTCGGCGAGCGCGAGCTCGGAGACCAGGATCTGGCGCGCCTTGGCCAGCATCCGCTTCTCGCCCGCGGACAGCCCGCGGTCACGCTCGCGGCGCCACAGGTCGCGCACGACCTCGGCCACCTTGATCACGTCGCCCGAGTGCAGCTTCTCCATGTTGGCCTTGTAGCGGCGCGACCAGTTGGTCGGCTCCTCGGTGTGCTCGGCGCGCAGCACGTCGAAGACCCGGTCGAGCCCCTCCTTGTCGACCACGTCGCGGACCCCGACCAGGTCGAGGTTCTGCGCGGGAACCCGGACGACCAGGTCCTGCTGTGCGACGATGCGGAGAACGAGGTACTGCTTGTCCTCCCCCTTGATGGTGCGCGTCTCGATGTCCTCGATGACCGCAGCCCCGTGATTTGGATAAACGACCGTCTCACCGACAGTAAAAGTCATGTGCGAAGTACCCCTTTCAGGTGACTAGTCTAACACGTCACCGCACCGGCACTTTTGACGTTTGCGCAGGTCAGAGCCCCATTCCGGGCTTGACAGGACGCGTGTGACCGTGCTGGCGGGGCGGCGGCGCCGTGTCGGAGCGGCGGTCGGCGACCCCGGTGGTCGATACTGCGGGCCATGCTCTACACCCGCCGGCGCGGCACCGCGGTCACCCTCCTGCTGACCGCCCACCCCCTGCGGGCTGTGGCGATGGCCGCGGCCCTGGCGGTGGCGGCGGCGCTCGCGGGTCGCAGCGGCAACGAGGTCGCCCTGGTCGGGCTGACCGTGCTCACCGGCCAGGCCGTCCTGGGCTGGTTCAACGACGTCCTCGACCGCGGGCGCGACCACGATCTGGGCCGGCCGCGCAAGCCGATCGCCCAGGGCTGGATCGACCCGGGCACGGTGGCCTTCGCCGCGTCGTGCGGGGTACTGCTGGTGGTGCCGCTCGCGGTCTCCAACGGCACCGTCGCCGGGGCGGCCTACCTCGGCTCGCTGGCGTGCGGGGCGCTCTCCGACCTGTTCTGGCGGCGCACGTGGCTCTCGTGGCTGCCCTGGGCGGTCGGCTTCGGCTTGCTGCCCGCCTTCCTCTCGTACGGCGGGTGGGGCGGCGGCGTGCACGGCGGGCCGCCCACGGTCGCGATGGTGGTGCTGGCGGCACTGCTGGGCGTCGGACTGCACTTCGCCGCCTCGCTCAACGACCTCGTGGAGGACAACCAGGCCGGCCTGCGACACCTGCCGCTGCGGATCGCGCTGCGGATCGGGGCGGTGCCGCTGCTGTGGCTGACCACGGTCTACATCGCCCTCGTCCTGGCCGGCATGGTCGTCGCCGTGATGATGGTCGGCCTGGTCCAGGGCTGAGCCTGGTGCCGCCCCGGGCGGAGGGCTCGGTAGGCTTCGACCGCACGTCCGCCCTGCCCTGGAGGAACTCCCCGTGACCAAGCCCTGGCGCCGTACCCTCGCCGCTGCCACCCTGCTGCTCGGGGCTCCGGCCCTCGCGGCCTGCGGCGAATACCCGACCGACAAGGTCTACACGCCCGGCGTCGGCACCAACGACCGCAGCAGCTCGGTCGACGTGCTGCACGCGGTGATCGTCGCGGACGGGGACGGCTCCGGGGTCTTCATCGCCGGGCTGGCCAACAACGACCTGCGCGAGGCCGACGGTCTGGCCGACGTGGCCGGCGCCCGGGACGACGCCGACCTGACCTTCACCCCGACCGCCGAGGTCGAGGTGCCCGCCGGCGGGTTCGTGCAGCTCAACGACGGCGGCGGCGTGCTCGTCGAGGGTGAGCGGATCGTGCCCGGCAACGTCGTGTGGGTGACCATCGGCTTCGAGCGCGGCGAGGCGGTCACCATGGACGTGCCCGTCGTCGCGCGCGCCGGCGACTTCGCCGCCGTCGAGATCCCCACGGTCGACGACGGCTCCGCGCCCGAGGCCCGCGACGGCGAGGCGAGCGGCACCGACGGTGGCCCGGTCAACGAGACCGAGGACGACGACGAGACCGGCGGGATCGAGCCCTGATGACCACCCCGAGCGCGCCGTACACCCTGGTCCTGCTCCGCCACGGCGAGAGCGAGTGGAACGCGGCGAACCTCTTCACCGGCTGGGTCGACGTCGCCCTGACCGCCAAGGGCCGCGAAGAGGCCGTCCGGGGCGGGCGGTTGATGGCCGAGGCCGGCGTGCTGCCCGACGTGCTCCACACCTCCCTGCTGCGCCGGGCGATCACCACCGCGCAGCTCGCGCTCGACGCCGCCGAGCGGCACTGGGTGCCGGTGCGCCGCTCGTGGCGGCTCAACGAGCGTCACTACGGCGCCCTGCAGGGCAAGGACAAGAAGGCCACGCTCGAGGAGTACGGCGAGGAGCAGTTCATGCTCTGGCGCCGCTCCTACGACACCCCGCCGCCGCCGATCGACGACGCCGACGAGTTCGCCCAGACCGACGACCCGCGCTACGCGGGCATCCCCGACGAGGCGCGCCCACGCACCGAGTGCCTGGCCGACGTGATGGTGCGGATGCTGCCCTACTGGTACGACGCGATCGTGCCGGACCTGCGTTCGGGCAACACCGTGTGCGTCGCCGCGCACGGCAACTCCCTGCGGGCGCTGGTCAAGCACCTCGACGGCCTCAGCGAGGAGGCCGTGGTCGGGCTCAACATCCCCACCGGCATCCCGCTGGTCTACCGCCTCGACGAGCAGATGCGGCCGCTGACCCGGGGCGGGGAGTACCTCGACCCGGAGGCTGCCGCGGCGGCGATCGCCGCGGTCGCCAACCAGGGACGCTGACCGCGCACCCGGGCCCTTCCCGGTCCGGCCCGTACGGCGCCTCCGGTCAGTCCTCCGGTGTGGTCGGGTGCTCGCCGGTGACGAGGAAGATCACCCGGCGCCCCAACGACACGGCGTGGTCGGCGATGCGCTCGTAGTAGCGCCCCAGCAGGGCGATGTCGATGGCCGGCTCCACGCCGTGGCTCCAGTCCTCGGCGAGGATCCGCTCGAAGGACCTGCGCCGCAGGTGATCCATCTCCTCGTCGACCCGCTCGAGCGCGTGCGCCCCGTCCACGTCGCGCTCGGCGATCACCACGGCGACCTTGCGGACCATCTGCTGGGCGACCTCGGCCATCTGCCGGATCATCGGTTCCATCGACTCCGGGACCGCGACGTTGGGCGTGCGCAACCGGGCGACCTTGGCGATGTGCACCGAGAGGTCCCCCATCCGTTCGAGCTCGGCGACCATCCGGAGCCCGGCGATGAGCTGTCGCAGGTCGCCGGCCACCGGCTGCTGGAGCGCGATCAGTTCGAAGCTCCTCTCCTCGATCTGTTCGCGGGCGGCGTCGATGACGGCGTCGCCGCTGATCACCTCCTCGGCCACCGCCGCGTCCCCGGAGAGGAGCGCGACGGTCGCGCGCGACACGGCGCGCTTCACCTGGTGGGTCATGATCACCAGGTCGTCGAGGATGGCATCGAGTTGGTCGGTGTAGGCCTCACGCATGCGGCCAACGTACGCACGCCAGATGGACAGTCGGCGACCCTTAGTGAACGCCGGATGAACACTCCTCGACCAGTCGGCCGCACGGGCGAACAGCCGGTGATCGCGTGCGTACGATCAACAATCGTGGACCCGACGACCCAGGCCCTGCTGTTCGCACTGCTCGGTGCGGTGCTCGGTGGCGGTGTGGTCCTCGCCTGGCGGGTCAGCGACGCCCAGCAGACCCGACCCGCACCGACCGCGGAGCCGGTGCTGCCGGCCGGGGTGGCGGCCACCCTCGCGGTGCTCCGCTCGAGCGCGCTGGTCGTCGACGAGGCCGATGCGGTGCTGAAGGCCTCGGCGCCGGCGTACGCGATGGGGCTGGTGCGCAACGACCGGCTGACCGTCGACGACCTGGTGGACCTGGTGCGCGAGGTGCGGCGCGACGGGCAGATCCAGGAGACCGAGCTGGTGCTGCCACGTCCCGACGGCGGCATGCCGCGCACCGTCAGTGCGCGGGTCGCCCCGCTGACCTCGCGCCTGGTGCTGCTCCTGGTCGAGGACCGCACCCGGGAGCGCCGGGTGGAGTCCGTCCGCCGCGACTTCGTCGCCAACGTCTCCCACGAGCTCAAGACCCCGGTCGGGGCGATCCGGCTGCTGGCCGAGGCGGTGCAGGAGGCCGCCGACGACCCCGAGGCGGTCCAGCGGTTCGCCAGCCGGATGCACCGCGAGTCCGAACGGCTGGGCCGGTTGGTCCAGCAGATCATCGAGCTCTCCCGGTTGCAGCACGACGACCCGATCGACGAGCCCCGTCCGGTGGCGGTCGACACCGTCGTCGAGCGCGCGATCGAGGCCGCCGCCACCGACGCCGAGGCCCGCGGGGTCGCCGTCGTCCGGGCGGGCGAGACCGGCGTCCAGCTCCTCGGCAGCGGCGACCAGCTCGCCGTCGCCCTGTCGAACCTCGTGACCAACGCGGTGACCTACTCCCCCGACGGCGCGACCGTCGTGGTGGCGGTGAGCACCCGCGAGGACCGCGTCGACATCGCCGTCACCGATCAGGGGATCGGCATCCCGGCCCAGGAGATCGACCGGATCTTCGAGCGGTTCTACCGCGTCGACCCCGCTCGCCACCGCTCCACCGGCGGCACCGGCCTCGGGTTGTCGATCGTCAAGCACGTCGTCGCCTCCCACGGCGGCGAGGTGACCGTATGGTCCGAGGAGGGGCAGGGTTCGTCGTTCACCCTCTCCTTGCCCGCCCGCATCCCGTCCGTCCCCCCGCAGGAGGCCCGTCCGTGACCCGCGTTCTCGTCGTCGAGGATGAGGAGAGCTACAGCGATGCTCTCGCCTACATGCTCCGCAAGGAGGGCTTCGACGTCGCGATCGCCACGACCGGGCCCGACGCCCTGACCGAGTTCGACCGCTTCGGCGCCGACATCGTGCTGCTCGACCTGATGCTGCCGGGCCTGCCCGGCACCGAGGTCTGCCGCCAGATCCGCCAGACCTCCAACGTCCCGGTCATCATGGTCAGCGCCAAGGACGACGAGATCGACAAGGTGGTCGGGCTCGAGCTCGGTGCCGACGACTACGTCACCAAGCCCTACTCCCCGCGCGAACTGGTCGCCCGGATCCGCGCGGTGCTCCGACGGGGCATCGAACCCGACCCGGAGACGGCGGTGCTGGAGGCCGGTCCGGTGCGGATGGACGTCGAGCGCCACCACGTCACCATCGACGGTGCCGAGGCGCGGCTGCCGCTGAAGGAGTTCGAGCTGCTGGAGATGTTCCTGCGCAACCCGGGCCGCGTGCTCACCCGCGGCCAGCTCATCGACCGGGTCTGGGGCGCGGACTACGTCGGCGACACCAAGACCCTCGACGTGCACGTCAAGCGGCTGCGCGCCAAGCTCGAGCCCGAGCCGTCCCACCCGCGGTACCTCATCACGGTGCGCGGGTTGGGTTACAAGCTCGAGGTCTAGTCCCGGCTCACTCGTCGGTGACGTCGGGCTCCGGGTCCTGGGCCAGCGGGTTGTCGTCGGAGGGGCGCACGTCCTCGGGCAGGTCGGCGTCGGCGATGCCGACCTCCCGCTCCTCGTCGGGCTTGCCGACGTTCTCGGCGTGGTGCTCGAGGTGCTCGTCGCCGGGGAACTCTTCTGCGGTGTGGGTGCTCATGCCTCCATGGTTACCCGATGCGCACAGCCCCACCCACCCACCGGCGGCGCAGCACAAAGCAGGTGACCTCGCCCTCCCCGGGGCACTACCGTCGCGCCGTGACCCCGTCCCCGCCCGTCCGTGCCTGGCTGCCCGCCGCCGCGGCCGCGACCACCCTGCTGCTGTGGGCCTCCGCCTTCGTCGCGATCCGCCACCTCGGAGAGGAGGTCGGCCCCGGCGCGTTGAGCCTGGGCCGGCTGCTGGTCGCCGCCGGCGCCCTGGGTCTGCTGGTGGCCGTACGCCGCCCCCGGCCCGGGGTGACCGACCGGCCGACGGGTGCGGCGCAGCGCTGGCCGCGCGGCCGCGCCCAGTGGGCGCTGATGCTGGCGTGCGGGACGATGTGGTTCGGCGTCTACAACCTCGCCCTCAACGAGTCCGAGCGACGCATCGACGCCGGGACGGCCGCGATGCTGGTGCAGGTCGGTCCGTTGCTGGTCGCCGTGCTCGCCACGGTGTTCCTCGGCGAGGTCTTCACCCGATGGACCCTGACCGGCGTGACGGTCGCCCTCGGCGGCGTCGCGGTCATCGGCACGGCCGTCTCGCGCGACGGCGCCGGCGACGTGTGGGGCGTCGCCCTCGGGCTGCTGGCGGCCGCGACGTACGCCCTCGGGGTGCTGACCCAGAAGCCGTTGGTGGGGCGGCTGCCCGCGCTGGAGGTGACCTGGCTGGCCTGCCTGATCGGCGCCGTCGTGTGCCTGCCATGGGCTGGCGAACTGATCGCCACCGTGCGCACCGCCGATGCCGCGACGCTGCTGTGGATCGGCTATCTCGGGCTCTTCCCGACCGCGATCGCGTTCTCCACGTGGGCCTACGCGCTGCGGTTCACCGACGCCTCCCGGCTGGCGGTCCTGACCTTCCTGGTGCCGGTGCTGACCATCGGCATCGCCTGGGTGCTGCTCGGTGAGGTACCGCCCGCCGCGGCCTACCTCGGTGGGGCGCTCTGCGTCGGCGGGGTCCTGATCGCCCGGCACCGACCCGCAGCGGTGCCGCCGGCGGTCGAGAGCGCGGCGGCCTGCGAGACCGAAGCCGAGGCCGGGACGGCGCAAACGGGGACGGGGCAGGCACGCCCGGCCTAGCCTCGGACGATGGCACCGACAACGGCACCCCTGGATGCGTTGACCCGCGCCCTCGACCGGCTGGTCGCCGAGGGCGCGCTCGACGGCTGGGCGGCCGGGGTCCGCGAGGACGGACGGACCCGCCTGGCGGCCGGTGGCCGGCGCGGGCCGGAGGAGCCGGCACCGATCGCGTCGAACACCAAACCGCTCGCGGGCGTGCTGACCCTGCGGCTGGCCGAGCTGGGCGCGCTCGACCTCGACGACCCGGTCGCGCCGTGGCTGCCCGAGCTGGCCGCGCCGCAGGTGCTCGTACGACCTGACGGACCGCTCGACGACACCGTCCCGGCCCGGACGCCGATCACCGCGCGGCACCTGCTCACCATGACCGCGGGCTTCGGCTGGGTGGAGTCCGGGCCGCTCGCCGCGGCGATGGCCGAACGCGAGGTCGCCCCCGGACCGTTCGCCCCGCCGATGGGCCCCGAGGAGTACCTGCGCCGCCTCGGCGGCCTCCCGCTGGCCGACCAGCCCGGCGCGGCGTGGCGCTACCACACCAGCAGCGACGTCCTCGGCGTCCTGCTCGCCCGCCGCACCGGCCGGTCGGTGCGCGCGCTGGTCGCCGAGCACGTGACCGGCCCGCTGGGCATGACCGCGACCGACTTCCCCGCCGACATCGCCTTCGAGTCGCTGGCCACCGGACTCACCTCGACCGTCCCCGACCAACTGCTGTTCCTGGCCGCGCTGGCCGGCGGCGGCCCGCCGGTGCTCACCGCGGAGTCCGCGCGGGCCCTGGGCACCGACCAGCTGACCCCGGCGCAGCGCCGCACCGCCGGCGACTTCCTCGGCGAGGGCTGCGGGTGGGGCCACCACGTCGAGGTGCGTCCCGACGGACTGGTGGGCTGGGCCGGGGGCCTGGGCACGATCGGGTACGCCGACCCCGGGAGCGGCCGGGCGGCGGCACTGTTCACCTGGCAGGGCGTCGACCACCCCGGCACCCAGCGGGCCTTCGCGGAGTTCTGGCAACTCTTCGGCTGACCCGGAGGGCGGCCGGCGGGCGGATCAGTGCGGGGTCGGCGGATCCTCGTCGCGCTCGAGCCACCCGCGGAACGCCTCCAGGTTGCGGGTCGACTCCCCCCGCGAGGTGCGCCACTCCCACTCCTTGCGGATGGAGCTGGCGAACCCCAACTCCAAGATGGTGTTGAACGACTCGTCGGCGTAGGTCAGCACCGCGCCGAGAAGCCGGTCGAGTTCGGCGGGGGTGACCGTCGACAGCGGGAGGCGGGCGTCGAGATAGATGTCGCCGAGCCGGTCGAGGGCGAAGGCCACGCCGTACATCCGCAGGTTGCGCTCCAGCAGCCAGCGGTAGACCCGCTCGTGCTCCTCGTCGGGCCGGCGGCACACGAAGGCGTGGACGCCCAGGGCGTGGGTGCCGACGTCGAGGCGCACCGGGACCTGCAGCTTGCGCTCCCCCGGCAGCGTGATCGCGTACGCCGACTCGCCGGCGGGCTCGTGCTCCAGGTCCTGCTCGCGCAGGTACTCCTGCAGGGTGGCGAGGGCGCGCTCCTGCTCGGTCACGAGCTCAGTGCCGCCGTGCCGAGCGCGTGGGAGGCGTGCGCGTAGACCGCACGGGTCGCCCGCGCTGCCCGCTCCCAGCTGAACTCGCGGGCGTGCGCGACGGCACCGACGGCGAGCCGGTCACGCAGGTGCGGACGGGTGCACAGGTCCTCGAGCGCGACCGCCCACGCCTCCGGGGCGTGGCCGTCGACCAGCAGACCGGACAACCCGTCGGCGACCGCTGTGGGGAGGCCACCGACGGCGGCGGCGACGACGGGCGTGCCGCAGGCCTGCGCCTCGACGGCCACGAGGCCGAACGACTCGTTGTAGGACGGGACGCAGACGGCGGTGGCGGCGGCGTACCACTGCACGAGCTCGCGCTGGGCGACCGGCGGGACGAAGCGCACGACGTCGGCGATGCCGAGCTCGGCCGCGAGCTCGACGAGACCCTCGGGGCGCTCGAGCCCCGACCCGGAGGGACCGCCGACGACCGGGACGACCATCGTCGGCCGCAGCTCGGGCCGGCGATCGAGCAGGTGGGCGACCGCGCGCAGCAGGACGTCGGGGCCCTTCAACGGCTGGATCCGCCCGGCGAAGAGCAGCACGTGCGCGTCGGCCGGGAGCCCGAGTGCGGCCCGGGCTTCCTGTCGGCCGACCGGCCGGAAGACATCGAGGTCGACTCCTGGGTGGACCACGGCGACGCGGGCCGGATCGGCGGCATACAGGGTCTGCAGCTGCTCGGCCTCCCGCTCGGTGTTGGCGATCAGCATGTCGGCGGCGTCGACGAGCTGCTGCTCGCCGACGACGCGGGTGCGCGGCTCCGGCTCGTCGCCCTCGGCCAGGGCGAGATTCTTGACCTTGGCCATCGTGTGCATCGAGTGCACCAGCGGCACACCCCAGCGGTCCCGCATCAGGGCGCCGACCTGGCCGGAGAGCCAGTAGTGGGTGTGCACCGCGTCGTACCACCCCTGGGAGTGCTGGGCCTCCTGCCGCAGCACCTCCCGGGCGAAGACGCACTGCTGCCCGGGCAGCTCGCTCTTGGTCAGCCCGGAGTAGGGCCCCGCGTCGACGTGCCGCACCAGCACGCCGGGGTGCGCCTCGACGATCGGCGGGAGCGCGGAGGAGGTCGAGCGGGTGAAGATCTCGACCGCGAGCCCGGTGGCGGCCAGGCGCTTGGAGAGCTCGAGCACATAGACGTTCATCCCACCCGCGTCGCCGGTGCCCGGCTGGTCGAGCGGGGAGGTGTGCAGGCTGATCATCGCCACGCGTCCGTGCACGGGTCGCGGCCCGCGCGGGCCCGCGTGCAGGATCGGGCGTACGCCGGTGGGGGCGGACGGCAGCGGAGCGCCCGGCCGTCGTCGCGTCATCCCGCCTCCTGGTCCTGCCTGATCGGTTGCCCGGCCCGCCCGGTGTCGGCGCGGGCACGCGCCTCGAGCCTCGCCCGAAGGTTATCGGTCCGGCACCAATCGGATCCGCACCGCCCGTGCGCTGCTCGTGCGGCTCCTACCCGGTCGGGCTGCTGCGTAGTCTGAGCCGCATGACCTCCGCGCCCCCCACGTCGTCCACGACCCCCGCCCCCGGAGCCGGCCGGATCGCCGTGGTGACCGGCGCTTCGAGCGGGATCGGGGCCGCCACGGCCCGCGCCCTGGCCGGCGACGGCTGGCACGTGGTGGCGACGGCCCGCCGGGCCGACCGGCTGGAGGCGCTGGCCGCGGAGATCGGCGGCACCGCGGTCGCCTGCGACGTCACCGACCGCGCCCAGGTCGCGGCGCTGGCCGAGGCGGTGGCCGATCTCGACGGCGAGGTCGGGGTGCTGGTCAACAACGCGGGCGGGGCCGTCGGCGACGACCCGATCGAGCGCGCCGACCCCGACGATTGGCGGTGGATGTACGAGATCAACGTGATCGGGCTGCTCCAGGTCACCCAGGCGCTGCTGCCCGCGCTCCGGCGCAGCGGCGACGGGCTGGTGCTCAACGTCGGCTCGACCGCGGGACGGATCGCCTACGAGGGCGGCGCCGGGTACACCGCGGCCAAGCACGGCACCCAGGTGGTCACCGAGACCCTGCGCCTCGAGTTGTGCGGGGAGCCGATCCGGGTCACCGAGATCGCTCCGGGCATGGTGAGGACCCCGGAGTTCTCCCTGGTCCGCTTCGCGGGCGATCGGGAGAAGTACGACGCGGTCTACCGCGGCGTGCGGGAGCCGCTGGTCGCCGAGGACGTCGCCGAGTGCGTGCGGTGGGTCGCCTCGCTCCCCCACCACGTCAACATCGACGAGATGGTGGTCCGGCCGCGCGCGCAGGCCGCCCAGCACAAGGTGCACCGCGAGGACTGACCCGCATCGGGCGTCAGCGGCTCGCGGGTGCGGGGCTCGCGTCCGCGACCACGATGTGCCCACGCACCAGTCGCAGCCCGGCGACACCGATCAGCCACCCGGCGGCGACCACGGCGGCCACCCCGACGACGGTCGACTCCGGGTCGCCGGCGAGCCGTCCGTAGGCGATCCAGGCCGCGCCCCAGGCGGTGGCGGCGGCGACACCCGCGCCGCCGGGCTGCACCATCGCCACCAGCGTGGACAGGAAGGTCACCACCACCAGCAGGACGAGCGCGTAGGGCACCGTCACGGTGACGATCTCGGCGTCGACGAACGCCGCCGCGTTCGCGGCGGTGGCGGCGATGACCCAGCCGGCGTACAACGCGAGCGGGAGGTCGTGCCACCACTTCTGGGCGCCGCGCGGCTGCTCGGCCGACAGCAGCAGCGCGAGCCGGATGAGCACCGCCGCGAGCGCGGCGATGACCACGACCGTCAGCCACAACGCCCCGGCCTGCACCACCAGGATCCACGCCGGGTTGAGCAGCAGCGCGAGGATCGTCCAGCCGGCGGTGCGGTCGAGCCGCTCGTCATCACGATGGCGCGGCAGCGCCTGCACGACCGCGAGCACGACCAGGGCGCCGTAGATGAGGGACCAGATGGCGAAGGCCGGACCGGCGGGAGCGAGCAGCGTGGCGTCGTCAGACAACGCCCCTCCGGAGGCTTCGGCGATCGGGGTACCGCCGAACGCACCCGAGCCGATCGTCGAGACGACGACGGCCAGGATCGCGGACAGCAGGACGAGGACCTGACGCAGGCGTGAGGGCATGGCCCGCTCCTACCCGGGGGCGTCGGAGTCGATGCCCGCGACGGCGGCCGCCAGCACCTCCCCGGCGCGGCCGCGGACCACGAGATGGGCCAGGTCGTCGAGGTCGGTCGGCTCGTCGTTGACGATGACCACCTGCGCGCCGTACCGACGTGCCTCGCCGGGTAGGGCGGCGGCCGGGTAGACCTGCAGCGAACTGCCCACGACCAGCAGCAGGTCGCACGCCGCGACCTCGGCCTGTGCCCGGCGTACGGCGTCCAGCGGCATCTGCTGGCCGAACGAGATCGTCGCCGACTTCACCAGTCCGCCGCAGTCGGGGCAGCCCGGGTCATCGACGCCGGCGTCGAGCTGCTCGAAGGCCCAGGTGTGGGGTGCGACGAACCCGCACCCGTCGGGTGCGCCGCCGACCGGGTGCACCCCGATGCAGGCGACCTCGCGCGCGGTGCCGTGGATCTCGATGACATGCTGCGACCCCGCCTCCTGGTGCAGCCCGTCGATGTTCTGGGTGATGATCGTCGCCAGCGGCCCGACGGCCTCGAGCCGGGCCAGGGCGCGGTGGGCGGCGTTCGGACGGGCGTTCGCGGCGAAGAACGCCCGCCGCATCGCCCACGAGTTCGCCCGGACCTCCGGCTCGGCGACGTAGCGGTCGAAGATGAAGTCGCGCGGGTCGTAGCGCGTCCAGATCCCACCGGGGCTGCGGAAGTCGGGGATGCCCGACTCGGTGCTGATGCCGGCGCCGGTGAACGCCACGACGCGGTCGGCGCCGGCGAGCATCCGGCTCAACGACTCCAGATCGGCGGACCCACTCACACCGACGAGCCTGCCACGCCCACGCTGGTGCCGCCCAGCCGCTTGCCGAACAGCGGCGGCAGGTAGCGCAGCATCAGCGCCGACCAGGTGACGTGGGTGATGATCGGCGCCTGGATCCCCCCGGTCGCACGGCGCTGGAGGCCGAACAGCGTGCTCATCACGGCACCGGCGAGCATCAACGACGGGTTGCGGGTGGCGGCGGTGACCAGGGTGTAGGTGGCGGTGGACTGCACGACGGGGTGGGTCGGCGCGACCGCCTCGTAGAGCGCGCCGCGGAAGAACACCTCCTCGGCGAACCCGTTGACCAGCGTCGTGGCGAGCACCGCGGAGGGACGCCCGGCGTCGGCGAAGGAGAGCACCGAGCTGATGGCGTCGCGCAGCAGCGGGATGCGCCGGCAGACGACCGCAGCGGCATAGAAAGCCCCGAAGGCACCGGCGCCGGTCGCGAGCGGGGTGAGCACCGGGCGGACCAACCGGTCGGACCGGAGCTCGACCCACCCGCGGTGCAGCGGACCGGAGGCCACGGCTCCGCCCACCCAGGTCGCCGCGGTCGCGGCGGTGAGGCCGTAGAACCGTCGGGAGCCCGGGGGGCTCTGCAGGGACGCCCCGAGCAGGGTGGTCCCCACCAGCGTGGTGCCGGCGACCACCCGGCGGCGACGGCGTACGACCGCCGGGGACTCGACGTAGTCGGGGACGGCGCGGTGGCCCAGTCCCTTCGGGAGGTGCCGCGTGAGGCGCCGGGCAACGGCGCGGAGCCCGTCGGTGCGGGTCACGTCCCGCTCCCCAGTCGCTGCTCCTCGGCCCGCTCGGCGAGCGCCAGTCGTGCGGCCTCGTCGTAGCTCATCGGCTCCAGCGGGACGATCGCGCGGATCGCGTCGTCGCGCACCACGACCTCGTTGGTCATCGAGTCCACCAGCGAGCGCGCGGTCTGGAAGTCGACCGAGGTGACCAGCCCCAGCCACCAGGCCGAGATGCCCGGGCTCAGCAGCGGGACCGGGACGACCGGGACGCGCCGGCCCTCGAGCGTGGCGAGCCGGTCGATCATCGAGCGGTACCGCAGCACCTCGGGCCCGCCGATCTCGAAGACCCGGCCGAGCGCCTCGGGGTGACCCAGGACCCCGACCAGATAGCTGATCACGTCGGCCAGCGCGATCGGCTGCGTGCGGGTGTTGACCCAGCGCGGGGCGATCATCGCCGGCAGGTTGGCCACGAGCTGGCGGGTCATCTCCCAGGAGATCCCGCCGTGCCCGACCACGATCCCGGCCCGCAGCACGGTCACCGGCACCCCGGTGGAGGCCAGCACGGTCTCGACCTCGCGGCGGCTGCGCAGGTGGGCGGAGAGCTCGTCGTCGTCGTCACCGAGACCGCCGAGGTAGATCACCTGCTGCAGCCCGGCCGAGGAGGCCGCGTGGGCGAAGCCGTCGGCCGCCTCGCGGTCGAGGCGCTCGAAGTCGGACCGGTCCAGGGAGTGGACCAGGTAGTAGGCCGCATCGCAGCCCGCGAGGGCGTCGGGCAGCGTGTTGGGATCGTGGACGTCGCCGTACCGCGCCGTGCCGGGGCCGGCGTAGTCGTCGGGATGCCGGGTCATGGCGACGACCTCGTGGCCCGCCTCCTCCAGCGCCCGACACAGGCGTTGACCGACGAAGCCGGTGGCTCCGGTGACGAGGACTCGCATGACCAGAAGCGTGGGCCGCAACGGCCGGGCCCAAACGTGCCCGTCGCCACCCGTTGCGCCGCACGGCACGGACCCCGGGGGCCTTGGGGCTCATGGGACGATGGCGCCATGGCGTACGACGGCACCAGCTCCAGCCCGCGCAGCCCGCTCCTGGGTCTGCCGGGAGCGGTGGCCGGGGACGGCATCGACGCTCCGGTCGCCGCGCACTACGGCTCCTTCACCACCGAGCAGCGGACCCTCGCGGCCGGGGAGGGGTTCGTGGACCTCTCCCACCGCGGCGTGGTGCGGATCAGCGGCCCCGACCGGCTGACCTGGCTGCATTCGCTGACCAGCCAGCACCTGCTCGAGCTGGCTCCGGGCGAGCCGACCGCCACACTGGTGCTCTCCCCGCAGGGACACGTCGAGCACGCCCTCTACGGCACCGACGACGGCGAGGCCTTCACCGCGCACGTCGAGCCCGGCCGGGCACCCGCCCTGGTCGAGTGGCTCCAGCGGATGATCTTCATGAGCCGCGTCGAGGTCGCCGACGCCACCGCCGAGCTCGCCGTCGCCTGGCGCCCCGCCAAGGTCACCGACGCGCCGTACTCCGGGTACGACCTGGTGCCCCGCGCCGAGCTCGAGGCGTACGCCGCGGCGGCCGGCCCGGCGTGCGGGCTGTGGGCGTTCGAGGCGCTGCGGATCGCCCGCGGCGAGGCGCGCTGGGGGCTCGACACCGACGAGCGCACCATCCCCAACGAGGCCGGCTGGGTCGGTCCCGCCGTCCACCTCGACAAGGGGTGCTACCGGGGCCAGGAGACCGTCGCCCGCGTCCACACCCTGGGCCGACCGCCGCGCCGGCTGACGCTGCTGCACCTCGACGGCTCCGACCCGGCGTTGCCGCCGCTCGGTGCCGAGATCCGGGTCAGTTCGGCCGGTCCGGAGTCGCGGGTCGTCGGCACCCTCGGCACCACCTCCCGCCACCACGAGCTCGGCCCCGTCGGCCTCGCGCTGCTCAAGCGCAACGTGCCGGTCGATGCGGAGCTGGAGATCGCCGGGCCGCAGGGCCCGATCCCGGCCATCCAGGAGGTCGTGGTCGACCCCGAGGTCGGGCTGCACGTGCGGCCGCGCCTGGGCTGAGCCGACCTTCCCCCACGGCCCGCGCTGGATCGGACGGCGGTCAGCGCAGGCCGGAGCCGACCAGCGCGGTGGCGATCCGGGTGACGGCGTCGTCGATCAACGCCGCGACCCGCGCGTGGGTCTCGGCGCTGCGGCCGATCGGGTCCGGCACGTCCGGATCCTCCAGGGAGAGGCTGCCGCGCTGCGCCGCCGCGTCGGCGACCAGGTCGCGGGGGTCGGCGTACGACGAGACCCCGCCCGGCACCAGTCGGTCGCAGTGGGCGGCGAACTCGAGCAGGGTGAAGGTCCGACGCAGCGCACCGGGCGCTTCCTCGAGCACGCGCGAGCGCAGGTCGCGGGTCGCGGTCAGCACCAGGGCGGCGGGCTGGACCAGGGCCGGGGCCAGCTGTCGGGCCGCGAAGGTGTCGTGGGCGATCCCGCGTGCCTCGAGCTCGGACGCCGAGGAGGGATCGACCCCGCGTCCCACCAGCGCACGCGCCCCGGCGCTGCTCACCTCGGGCTCGACGCCGTGGGCGCGCAGCCGTGCTGCGAGTAGCAGCTCGGCCTGCGGGGAGCGACAGACGTTGCCCAGACAGACGGTCAGGATCGGGAACGACACGCACGCGAGGGTAGTCCCCGCGCGTCGGCCGCACGTCGTGGATTCGGAGCATCGGGCCCTGCGCCCGTAGAATCGCACGGCTCGTGTCCGCGGGCCGGCCCCGATCGGAAAGACGCGCATGACCGACCGCACCCCCCGTACCGACCTCCGCAACGTCGCGATCGTGGCGCACGTCGACCACGGCAAGACCACCCTCGTCGACGCGATGCTGCACCACGCGGGCGCCTTCACCGCCCACGAGGCGGAGGGCGTGGCCGAGCGGGTGATGGACTCCGGTGACCTCGAGCGCGAGAAGGGCATCACGATCCTCGCGAAGAACACCGCGGTCCGCTACACCGGCGCGCACGCGCCGGCGGGCGGGATGACGATCAACATCATCGACACCCCCGGGCACGCCGACTTCGGCGGCGAGGTCGAGCGCGGGCTCTCGATGGTCGACGGCATCGTGCTGCTGGTCGACGCCAGCGAGGGTCCGCTGCCGCAGACGCGGTTCGTGCTGCGCAAGGCGTTGAACGCGAAGATGCCCGTGGTGCTGGTGGTCAACAAGACCGACCGCTCCGATGCCCGGATCAGTGAGGTGGTCGACGAGACCTACGAGCTGTTCATGGACCTCCTCGACGACTCCCACGGCCAGGACGCGCTCGACTTCCCGGTCGTCTACGCCTCCGGCAAGGCCGGCCGGGCCGCGCTGGAGCAGCCGGCCGATGGCGCCCTGCCCGACTCCCCCGACCTCGAGCCGCTGTTCAAGACCATCCTCGACACGATCCCCGCGCCGACGTACGCCGAGGGCGCCCCGCTGCAGGCGCACGTCACCAACCTCGACGCCAGCCCGTTCCTCGGCCGGCTCGCCCTGGTGCGGGTCCACGAGGGCACCCTGCGCAAGGGCCAGACCGTGGCGTGGATGAAGCGCGACGGCTCGGTCCAGAACGTCCGCATCACCGAACTGCTGGTGACCCAGGCGCTCGAGCGGGTGCCCGGCGAGTCGGCCGGCCCCGGCGACATCGTCGCGATCGCCGGCATCCCCGACATCATGATCGGCGAGACCCTCGCCGACGCCGAGAACCCCGTCGCGCTGCCCCAGATCAGCGTCGACGAGCCGGCGATCTCGATGGTCATCGGCACCAACACCTCGCCGATGGCGGGCCGGGTCAAGGGCGCCAAGGTCACCGCCCGGCTGGTCAAGGACCGGCTCGATAAGGAGCTCGTGGGCAACGTGTCGCTGCGCATCCTGCCCACCGAGCGGCCCGACGCCTGGGAGGTCCAGGGCCGCGGCGAGCTCGCGCTGGCGATCCTGGTCGAGCAGATGCGCCGGGAGGGCTACGAGCTCACGGTCGGCAAGCCGCAGGTGGTCACCAAGGAGATCGACGGGAAGCGGCACGAGCCGGTCGAGCGCCTCACCATCGACGCGCCGGAGGAGCACCTCGGCGCGATCACCCAGCTCCTGGCGGCGCGCAAGGGCCGGATGGAGCAGATGACCAACCACGGCACCGGCTGGGTGCGGATGGAGTTCCTGGTCCCCGCCCGCGGACTGATCGGCTTCCGCACCGAGTTCCTCACCGAGACCCGCGGCACCGGCATCGCCCACCACGTGTTCGAGAAGTACGAGCCCTGGGCCGGCGAGATCCGCTCGCGCAACAACGGTTCGCTCGTCGCCGACCGGGCCGGTGCCGCGACGGCGTACGCGATGACCAACCTGCAGGAGCGCGGCGTGCTGTTCATCGAGCCCACGACCGAGGTCTACGAGGGCATGATCGTCGGGGAGAACTCCCGCGAGGACGACATGGACGTCAACATCACCAAGGAGAAGAAGCAGACCAACATCCGGTCCGCGACCTCCGACAACTTCGAGAAGCTGATCCCGCCGAAGAAGCTCAGCCTCGAGCAGAGCCTGGAGTTCTGCCGCGAGGACGAGTGCGTCGAGGTCACCCCCGAGTCGGTGCGGATCCGCAAGGTCGTGCTCGACGCCGGGGAGCGGGCCCGCACGGCCGCCCGGGCGCGTCGCGGCAACTGATCCGCCGCGACCGCCGCGGGCGGCGCGAGCCGCGGGTCAGCGCACGGTGAGTGCCGCCGTGCGCAGCACCCGCCCGTGGCCCCGGACCACGACCCGGTAGGCGCCGCGTCGCTGCGGTGCCCGCACGACGGCGACCCCCTTGGCGTTGACGCGGGCCCGGCGCTGCAGCGCTCGGCCGGCAGAACGGTCGCGCGGCTGGAAGCGCACCACGACACGGCGCTTGGGAGCCACGCCCAGCGTGCGGACCCGCAGCGCGCGGCCGGCGCGGACCGCCCGGGGCAGCTTCTTGGTGCCGGGACGCCGCACCGTCACGACCCGGGAGCGGACGACGTGGTCGGCGTAGCTGACGGTGACCGTGTACTTCCCGCGCTTCTTGGGCGCGCGCAGCACGAAGCGGTTGCCCACGACCTTCGCGGTCCGGCGCACCGACTTCGGTTTGCCCACAGGCTGCCAGGTGATCACCAGCGGCGGCCCGGTGCGGATGTCGCGGGTGGCGATCCGGCGGGGGAGCGTGGGGTACGCCGCGCGGGGCAGCGCACCGATCCGCGCGAGCAGCGCCGGGTACCGGCCGGCGAGGTCGCGCACGTAGACCTGCTGGTAGCCGTGGGTGGCGGTCGTGGTCAGCCGGGCGTAGCTGTTGAACGCCACGTGCTGGCCGTCGCCGCTGATGGCCGGGCCCGAGGACGCGGCGGTGGCCTGCGCACCCCGGTCGTGCACGTTGACCCGGATCGTGCGTCCGGTCTGCCGGTCGTGGCGGAAGACGTCGGCAGTCGCATTGGTGTCCCCACCGACGAGGTTCGTCGCGGCCGAGAGGAACGTGACGTACCGCCCGTCGTCGCTGATCGAGCCGTGGGTGCTGTCCCCGTTGCCCTGGGCGCCGGCGCTGCTCACGCTGACGCGCTCGTAGGCTCCG
>JAJUGK010000004.1 GCA_029268205.1 Nocardioidaceae bacterium | reverse complement strand
TCGGCCTCGACCGCTACCGGCAGGTCATGGACGCCTACCTCACCGGTCTGGAGCGGGCCCGCGAGGCCGGGCACGACATCGCGCAGATCCACTCGGTTGCCTCGTTCTTCGTCTCCCGCGTCGACACCGAGATCGACAAGCGGCTCGACGCGATCGGTGGCGACGCGGTGGGGCTCAAGGGCCGAGCCGCCGTGGCGAACGCCCGGCTCGCCTACCGGGCCCACGAGGAGGTCTTCGGCGATGACCGGTTCGCGTCGTTGGCCGCCGACGGGGCGCGCCCGCAGCGCCCGTTGTGGGCCTCGACCGGGGTGAAGAACCCCGACTACCCCGACACCCTGTACGTGACCGACCTGGTCGTCGAGGGCACCGTCAACACGATGCCGGAGAAGACCCTCGAGGCCGTCGCCGACCACGGCGAGATCACCGGTGACACCGTGCGACCCCACTACGCCGATGCCCAGCGCACGATGGACGACCTACGCGCTGTGGGCATCGACTACGACGACGTGATCGCCGTCCTCGAGCGCGAGGGCGTGGAGAAGTTCGTGGACTCGTGGAAGGAGCTCCAAGCCACCGTCCGCGACCAGCTCGCCAAGGCGGCACAGTGACGGCGACCGACCTCGCCCGCATCGAGGCGCCCGGGCTCAGCCTGGTCCTCGGCTACGCCGACGAGGCCGGTCTGCGCGAGACCCTCGACGCGCTTGTGACCGCGGGCGTCGCCTCGGGCATCGCCCGCCGCGACGCCACCCTGTGGGGCCCCGAGGCCGAGGAGGAGGCCGCGAAGCGCCTCGCCTGGATCGACCTGCCGCGCGCGTCGCGGGAGCTGGTGGAGCCGATCCGCGCACTGCGCGACGAGCTGCGGGCCGCAGGTCTGGACCGGGTCGTGCTGTGCGGCATGGGCGGCTCGTCCCTCGCGCCGGAGGTCGTCTGCGGTGCCGAGGGCCTGCCGCTCGTGGTGTGTGACGCCTCCGACCCCGACTCCGTGCGAGCCGCCACCGGCACCGACCTCGAGCGCACCGTGGTGGTCGTGTCGTCGAAGTCCGGCGGGACGGTCGAGACCGACAGCCAGCGCCGCGCCTTCGAGCAGGCCTTCGCCGACGCCGGCATCGACCCCGCCGAGCGCATCGTCGTGGTCACCGACCCGGGCTCCCCGCTCGCGCAGTCCGCGGAGGAGGCGGGCTACCGGACCTTCCTCGCCGACCCCGACGTCGGCGGCCGCTACTCCGCCCTCACCGCCTTCGGTCTCGTGCCCAGCGGGCTGGCCGGCGCCGACATCGGCGCGCTCCTCGACGGCGCCGCCGACGTGCACGACGCGCTGATCACCGACTCCCCCGACAACCCGGCGCTGCGCCTGGGCGCGCTCCTCGGACACGCCGCCCGGGCGGGCGTCGACAAGCTGGTCCTGGCGTCCGGCGGGGCGGCGTACGCCGGGTTGGGCGACTGGGTCGAGCAGCTCGTCGCGGAGTCCACCGGCAAGAACGGCACCGGGATCCTGCCGGTCGTGGTCGAGGGCACCGACGCCCCGGGCATCCAGCCGTCCACGACGGACGCGATCCTCGCAACCTACGGACCGGAGTTCGTCTTCGACACCGTCTCCCCCGTGTCCGGCTGGGGCGCCGCCGTCGACGGGACCCTCGGCGCACAGCTCCTGACCTGGGAGGTCGCCACCGCGGTGGCCGGTCGCGTCCTGGGGATCAACCCCTTCGACCAGCCCGACGTCGAGAGCGCCAAGCAGGCGGCGCGTGCCCTGCTGGACGCGACGCCCGAGGACGAGCCGGCCCTCCTGGTCGCCGACGGGATCGAGGTCCGGGCACTCGGTGCCGGACTGGCGGAGTCGCTGACCGCAACGGGCGACCCGGAGGCGGCCCTCGCCGCGCTCCTCGACCGGCTCGCGGCCGAGGGCGACCGGGGCTACCTGGCGGTGATGGCCTACCTCGAGCGGGCCGCCTACCCCGACCTGGCCGCGGCCCGGCCCGCGCTGGCCCGGCGCACCGGACGTCCCGTCACCTTCGGCTGGGGTCCACGGTTCCTGCACTCCACCGGCCAGTTCCACAAGGGTGGTCCCCCCGTGGGCGTGTTCCTGCAGATCACCGCCGCCCCGCGCGCCGACCTGCCGATCCCCGGTCGACCGTTCGGGTTCGGACAGCTCGTCGCGGCGCAGGCCAGCGGCGACGCCCGGGTCCTCGCCGACCTCGACCGGCCCGTGCTCCGGCTGCACCTGCGCGACCCGAGCCCCGAGGGCCCGGCCTACCGCCGGCTGCGGGCGCTGCTGGGGGTCGGAGCGTGAGCACCCGGCCGAGCGTCCTGGTGCACGCCGACGCCGACGCGCTCGCCGAGGCGGCGGCGGCCGCGTTCGTCGACCGGCTCGCCTCCGCCCAGGCCGCCGGCGCGGTGCCGCAGGTCGGGCTCACCGGCGGCGGCATCGCCGACCGGTTCCACCGCGCCGTCGCCGCGGCGCCGGGCGAGGTCGACTGGTCGCGCGTGGTCTTCTGGTGGGGCGATGAGCGCTTCGTCCCCGCCGACGACGCGGAGCGCAACGCCCTGCAGGCCCGCCGCGCGTTCCTCGATGCGCTGCCGATCGACCCGGACAACGTGCACGAGGCGCCCGCCCTCGAGCCCGGGACCGAGCCGGCCGCCTCCGTGGCCCGTGGCGCCCGCGAGTACGCCGACCGGTTGCGCGCCCACGGCGCCGGCAGCTTCACCGTGCTGCTGCTCGGCATCGGCCCGGACGGCCACATCGCCTCGCTCTTCCCCGGGCACGCCGCCGTCGACGTCGACGACGCCATGACCGTGGCGGTGCCGAACTCCCCCAAGCCGCCGCCCGCGCGGATCAGCCTCACCCTGCCGGCGCTCAACCGGGCCGATGCGGTGTGGTTCCTCGCCAGCGGTGCCGAGAAGGCCGAGGCCGTACGCCGCTCCCTGGAGCCGGGGCCGGTCGGGGAGATCCCGGCCCGCGGGGTGCGGGGGCGGCAGGAGACGATCTACTACGTCGACGAGGCTGCTGCGCCGCCGGGCTAGAAGATGATCTCGCCGGCCTTGCGCTTGGCGCGCAGCGTCTGGATCGCCTCGTCGAGGATGGTCGCGGCCTCCGCGTCGCTGCGCCGCTCCTTCACGTACGCCAGGTGGGTCTTGTAGGGCTCCACCTTCGGCGGCGGCGGCGGGTTGTCGGAGTCCAGGCTCGCCGGCAGCCCGCAGCGCGGGCAGTCCCACTGCTCGGGCGGCTCCGCCTCCAGGGCGAAGGTCATCACCGCCCGGTGACCCTGACAGCAGAAGTACGTCACGGTCTTGCGGGGGGCCGCCTCGCCGCGCTCGGCCTCGCCCATGGGGCCCGAACCGATCCGGCTCCCCCTGATCGCGTTCCCTGCACCTGCCACGCTCGTCGTGCTCCTCGTCGCTCAGAGACGCCCGGTACCGGCGCTGCCGGCCCGGCGCAGTGGGGGTGGCGTCAGGCGCCGGCCTTCAGGAGCAGGCCGAGCGCGATGATGCAGGTGAACCAGAGCACACCGGTGCCGACCGTGATCCGGTCGAGGTTGCGCTCGGCCACCGACGAGCCGCCGAGGCTCGAGCTGCTGCCGCCACCGAACATGTCGGACAGACCGCCGCCCCGCCCCTTGTGGAGGAGGATCAGCACGATCATCAGGAAGCTCGTGATCATGAGCAGGATGGTGAAGGTGGTAACCACGGTTGCGAAGCCTAACTCACGCGCGTCTAGAGGACGGGCATGGCGTAGTAGCGACAGATCCCACCGAACTCGTCGGCCTGCAGGCTGGCACCGCCGACCAGTGCGCCGTCGACGTCGGCCTTCTCCATGATGCCGGCGACGTTGGTGGTCTTCACCGAACCGCCGTACAGGATCCGTACGCCCTGCGCGGCCTCGTCGGAGAAGGTCTCGGCGATCCGCGCGCGGATCGCGGCGCACACCTCCTGCGCGTCGTCGGGGGTCGCCACCTCGCCGGTGCCGATCGCCCAGACCGGCTCGTAGGCGATGACCAGACCGGCCACCTGCTCGGCCGTCAGCTCGGCCAGCGAGCCGTCGACCTGGGCGACGGTGTGGGCGACGTGCTCCCCCGCCCTCCGGACCTCGAGGCCCTCGCCGACGCAGACGATCGGGGTCATCTCGTGCGCGAGCACCCGGCGGGCCTTCGCGTTGACGACCTCGTCGGTCTCCTGGTGGTATTCCCGGCGCTCGGAGTGCCCGACGACCACGTAGGAGCATCCGAGCTTGGCGAGCATGGCCGCCGAGATCTCGCCGGTGTAGGCGCCCTCGTCGTGCACGGAGACGTCCTGGGCGCCGTAGCGGATCCGGAGCCGGTCGCCGTCGACGAGCGTCTGCACGCTGCGCAGGTCGGTGAACGGCGGCAGCACCACCACCTCGACCTGGTCGTAGTCGTGCTTCTTGTCCGACAGGCCCCAGGCGAGCTTCTGCACCAGGACGACTGCCTCCTGGTGGTTGAGGTTCATCTTCCAGTTGCCCGCCATCAACGGCGTACGGGTGCTCTTGGCCATGGTCTCTCTTCGGTGCAGGTGGGTCAGGACAGGACGTCGATGCCGGGCAGCGGCTTGCCCTCGAGGTACTCCAGGCTCGCCCCGCCGCCGGTGCTGATGTGCCCGAAGGCGTCCTCGGCGAACCCGAGCTGGCGGACCGCGGCCGCGGAGTCGCCCCCGCCGACGACCGACAGGCCGTCGATGGCGGTCAGTGCCTGCGCGACGGCCCGGGTGCCCTCGGCGTACTCGGCGTGCTCGAAGACACCCATCGGGCCGTTCCAGAACACCGTCCGCGCCGGCGCGAGGGCCTCGGCGAACGCGCGCGCCGACTCCGGCCCGATGTCCAGACCCATCTGGTCGGCCGGCATCGCGTCGGCCGGTACGACGGTCGCGGCGTGCGGGCCGGGGCCGGAGGGGAAGCTCGGGGCCACGACCACGTCGGTCGGCAGCACGAGCCGGACCCCGCTCTCCTCGGCGCGCGCGAGGTAGGCGCGGCAGGTCTCGAGCTGGTCGGTCTCCAGCAGGCTGGTGCCGACCTCGTGCCCCTGCGCGGCGAGGAAGGTGAAGACCATCCCGCCGCCGATGAGCAACGTGTCGGCCTTGCCGAGCAGGTTGTCGATCACGCCGAGCTTGTCGGAGACCTTCGACCCGCCCAGCACCACGGCGTAGGGCCGCTCCGGGGACTCGGTCAGGCGGCGCAGCACGTCGATCTCGGCCGAGACCAGGCCGCCCATGGCGTGCGGCAGCCGCTGCGCGACGTCGTAGACCGAGGCCTGCTTGCGGTGGACGACGCCGAAGCCGTCGCTGACGAACGCGTCGGCGAGGGCGGCGAGCTGGTCGGCGAACGCGCCCCGCTCGGTGTCGTCCTTGCTGGTCTCCCCGGCGTTGAACCGGACGTTCTCCAGCAGGGCGACGTCGCCGTCGGCGAGGCCGGAGACGACCTCCCGTGCGCTCTCCCCCACCGTGTCGGTGGCGAAGGCGACCGGCCGGCCGAGCAGCTCCGAGAGCCGCGCGGCCACCGGCGCCAGCGAGTACGCCGGGTCCGGCGCACCCTTGGGCCGGCCCAGGTGGGCGGTGACGACCACCCGGGCCCCGGCGTCGGACAGGGCGCGCAGCGTCGGCAGGCTGGCCCGGATGCGGCCGTCGTCGGTGATCCGCCCGCCGTCGAGCGGGACGTTGAGGTCCGAGCGGACCAGGACCCGCTTGCCGGCGACGGCGAGACCCGCGTAGGTGCCCACGGCGTCGCTCAGAGGGAGGTGCCGACGAGCGTGGTGAGGTCGACCAGCCGGTTGCTGTAGCCCCACTCGTTGTCGTACCAGCCGATGATCTTGACCTGGTTGCCGAAGACCTTCGTCAGCGGCGCGTCGTAGATGCACGAGTGCGGGTCGGTGACGATGTCGGAGGACACGATCGGGTCCTCGGTGTACTTCAGGATCCCCTTCAGGTCGCCCTCGGCGGCCGCCTTCATCGCGGCGTTGACCTCCTCGGCCGTCGTGTCGCGCGCGAGCTCGACGGTGAGGTCGGTCGCGGAGCCCGTCGGGATCGGCACCCGCAGCGCGAACCCGTCGAGCTTGCCCTTCAGACCCGGCAGCACCAGGCCGATGGCCTTCGCCGCACCGGTCGAGGTCGGCACGATGTTGACCGCGGCGGCGCGGGCGCGGCGCAGGTCCTTGTGCGGCCCGTCCTGCAGGTTCTGGTCCTGGGTGTAGGCGTGGATCGTGGTCATCAGACCCTTGACGATGCCGAACTCGTCGTCGAGCACCTTCGCCATCGGACCCAGGCAGTTGGTGGTGCACGAGGCGTTGGAGATGATCGTGTGCTTGGCCGGGTCGTAGTCGCCGTGGTTGACGCCCATGACCACCGTGACGTCCTCGTTGGAGGCCGGCGCGGAGATGATGACCTTCTTGGCACCCGCGTCGACGTGGGCCTTGGCCTTGGTCGCGTCGGTGAAGAAGCCGGTGGACTCGATGACGACGTCGGCGCCGAGGTCGGCCCAGGGCAGATTCGCCGGGTCGCGCTCCTCAAGGGCGGCGATCCGCTTGCCGCCGACGGTGATCGCGTCACCGGTGGCCTCGACCTCGGCGTCGAGCCGACCGAGGATGGAGTCGTACTTCAGCAGGTGGGCCAGGGACTTGTTGTCCGTGAGGTCGTTGACCCCGACGATCTCGACGTCGGCACCCGAGGCCAGCACGGCTCGGAAGAAGTTGCGGCCGATGCGGCCGAAGCCGTTGATTCCCACGCGGACAGTCACGTATGCGCTCCTCAGCTGGTCGACACGGTTCAGGCGGAACCCTACCCTCCGTGGCGCCCGTCACGGACGCGTGGGCGGGGTGGTCCAGCCCCCGGACGCGCGGGTCAGTCCGCCAGCATCTCGGGCGTCAGCGACGCCTCGGTGTCGGGGATGCCGAGGTCCTCGGCGCGCTTGTCGGCCATCGCCAGCAGGCGTCGGATCCGTCCGGCGATCGCGTCCTTGGTCAACTGCGGGTCGTGCAGCTGGCCGAGCTCCTCGAGCGAGGCCTGCTTGTGCTCCAGCCGGAGCTTGCCGGCCAACCGGAGGTGGTCGGGGACCTCGTCGCCGAGGATCTCCAGCGCGCGCTCGACGCGCGCACCCGCAGCCACGGCCGCCCTGGCGGAGCGGCGCAGGTTGGCGTCATCGAAGTTGGCGAGCCGATTGGCGGTCGCGCGCACCTCCCGGCGCATCCGGCGCTCCTCCCAGGCCATCAGGGACTCGTGGGCGCCGAGCCGGGTGAGCAGCGCGCCGATAGCGTCACCGTCGCGGATGACGACGCGGTCGACGCCCCGGACCTCGCGCGCCTTCGCCCCGATGTCGAGGCGACGGGCCGCCCCGACCAGCGCGAGCGCGGCCTCGGGGCCCGGGCAGGTGACCTCGAGCGAGGACGACCGGCCGGGTTCGGTGAGCGAGCCGTGCGCGAGGAACGCGCCGCGCCAGGCGGCGACCGCGTCGCAGGTGCCGCCGCTGACGACGTGGGTCGGCAGACCGCGGACCGGGCGGCCGCGGTTGTCGAGGAGTCCGGTCTGCCGGGCCAGTGCCTCGCCGTCGCGCACCACGCGGACCAGGTAGCGGCTCCCCTTGCGGATGCCGTTGCCGGAGACCATCACCACGTCGGAGTGGTGGCCGTAGATCTCGGCGATGTCGCGCCGGACCCGCCGCGCGGCGGCGCCGGTGTCGAGCTCCGCCTCGACCACGATCCGGCCGCTCACGATGTGCAGCCCGCCGGCGAACCGCAGGAGGGAGGAGACCTCGGACTTGCGGCAGCAGGTCTTCGTGACCGGCGTGCTCGCGAGCTCGGCCTTCACCTGTGCCGTCATCGCCATGGTGCGCATCCTCCCACGAAGGTCAATCGCGTGGCCGCGGTCGGGTCATGATCGCCTCGTACGCCGCAGCCAGGGCGGCCGGGTCGTGCTCGGCGCTCCCCGGACCCGCGGCCACGTCGTCGAGCACCAGCCGCGCCCCGCACTGCTCGACGGCAGCCTCGAGGGCCGCCGCGCCGTCCCCGACGCTGGCCCGGTCGGCCAGCACGGTGTCGATGCACAGGTCGGGGGCGCAGGCCAGCAGCACGGCGAGGTGGTCGGCGGGACCGAACCCGCCGGTCTCGCCCTCCTGCTCGGTCAGGTTGAGCACGACGAGCACCCGGGCGGGCGTCGAGAGCAGGGCGGCACGCAGCTCGGGCACCAGCAGGTGCGGCAGGACCGAGGTGAACCACGATCCCGGACCGAGGATCACCCAGTCGGCGGCCGCGACGGCGGCCAGCGCGGCCGGGCTCGCCGGTGCGTCGGCGGGCTCGAGGCGCACCGACCGGATCCGCCCGGAGGTCGTGGCGACCTCGACCTGACCGCGGACCTCCTGCAGCGCAGTCGGGTCGCCGGGGTCGAGCCCCGCGACGGAGGCGACGATGTCGAGCGGCGCGAGCGCCATCGGCAGGACCCGGCCGCGGGCGCCGAGCAACCGACCCACCCACTCGAGCGCCGCGACATCGTCGCGCAGCTGCTCCCAGAGCGCGACGATCAGCAGGTTGCCGACCACGTGCCCGCGCATCTCGCCGTCGCCGGCGAACCGGTGCTGCAGGACCCGGGCCCAGGTCTGGCCCCACTGATCGTCACCGCAGAGCGCGGCGAGCGCCATCCGCAGGTCGCCCGGGGGCAGGACGCCGAACTCCCCCCGCAGACGACCCGAGGAGCCGCCGTTGTCGGCCACGGTGACGATGGCGGCGAGCTCGTCGAGCAGGACCTCGTCGAGCAACCGGCGCAGGGCACGCAGGGACACGTGCAGCCCGTGGCCCCCGCCGAGGGCCACGACCGCCTGCGCGCGGTCGGCGCTCACTCCCGCCCCAGGTCGCGGTGGGTGGCCCGGACGTCGAGGCCCTGCGCCGCCAGCCGACGGGCGATCTCCTCGGTCATCGCGACGCTGCGGTGCTTGCCGCCGGTGCAGCCGATCGCGATCGTCATGAACCGCTTGCCCTCGCGCAGGTAGCCCTCGGCGAGGGTGCCCACGACCGGGACGTACTGCTCCAGGAACCGCTGCGCCTCGGGTCGGGCGAGCACGTAGTCGGACACGGGCGCGTCGCGACCGGTCTGCGGCCGCAGCTCCGGCACCCAGTGCGGGTTGGGGATGAACCGCATGTCGGCAACGAGGTCGGCGTCGACCGGGATGCCGTACTTGAACCCGAAGCTGATCACGGTCACCTTGAGCCGGGTGGTCTCCTGCGTGCCGAAGGCCGCAGCGACCCGGTCGGTCAGCTGGTGCACGTTGGTGTTGGTGGTGTCGATCAACAGGTCGGCGTCGCCGCGCAGGGGCGCCAGCACGGCACGCTCGCGTACGAGGCCGTCGAGGAGCCGACCGCTGCCCTGGAGCGGGTGCGGTCGCCGGGCGGCCTCCTGGCGACGGACGAGCACGTCGTCGTCGGCCTCGACGAAGACCAGGCTGGTCGGCCGCCCCGTCGCGTTGGTGGCGAGGATCTCCTCCAACCGGTCGAAGAAGACCCCGGAGCGGACGTCGACCACGACGGCGACCGGACGCTGACGTCCGTGCCGCTCGTCGACGAGGCGCACGACCTCGGGCACGAGCTCGGCCGGGAGGTTGTCGACCACGTAGAAGCCGAGGTCCTCCAGCTCCTTGGCCACGGTGCTCCGGCCGGCGCCGGTCATCCCGCTCACCACCACGAGCTCGCCGGCTGCGTCCGCCGTCCGCGTCATCGCACTACCCCTCCTCCACCTCTCCGGTCGCGGTGTTCACCCGCACTGTCTGGCCGCGTCCCGGCGCCCGGGCCACCGCGTCGGCGATCGCCCGGGCGGTGCGCGGACCGATCCCGGGCACCTCGGCGATCTCCTCGACCGTGGCCGCGCGCAGCTTGCGCAGCGATCCGAAGTGTCGCAGCAGGGTGCGGCGGCGTACCTCCCCGAGTCCCGGTACGTCGTCGAGGACGCTCTCGACCATGGTCTTCGACCGGCGGTTGCGGTGGTGGGTGATCGCGAACCGGTGCGCCTCGTCGCGGACCCGCTGCAGGAGGTAGAGCGCCTCGCTGGAGCGCGGCAGGATCACCGGGTCCTCCTGCCCGGGGAGCCAGACCTCCTCCAGCTTCTTGGCCAGCCCGCAGACGGCGATGTCGTCGATGCCCAGCTCGTCGAGGGCCCGCTGCGCGGCGGCCACCTGCGGCGCGCCGCCGTCGACCACGACGAGACCGGGCGCGTAGGCGAACTTGCGCGGTTGACCGGTGTCGGGGTCGACCAGGGCCGGCCCCTCCCCCGAGGTCGCGCCGATCTCGGGGATGTCGGCCCGCTCGTCGAGCAGCCGCCGGAAGCGCCGGGTGATCACCTCGTGCATCGACGCGACGTCGTTCTGCCCGTCGACCCCGCGCACCACGAACCGGCGGTACTCCCCCTTGCGCGGCAGCCCGTCCTCGAAGACGACCATCGACCCGACGACCTCGGTGCCCTGCAGGTTGGAGATGTCGAAGCACTCGATGCGCAGTGGGGCCTCGGGGAGCTCCAGTGCGGCCTGGATCTCCTCCAGGGCCCGGCTGCGCGTGGTGAGGTCGGAGGCGCGCTTGGTCTTGTGCAGCGCGAGCGCCTGCTTGGCGTTGCGCTCGACGGTCTGCTGCAGCGACCGCTTGTCACCGCGTTGCGGGACCCGGACGCTGACCCGCGATCCGCGCAGCTCGGTCAACCAGGCCTCCAGGGCCTCGCGGTGGCCGGGGTCGGCCGACACCGCCGGCACGAGCACCTCGCGGGGGACGCCGTCGCCGCTCTCGCCCGCGTAGAGCTGCTGGAGGAAGACCTCGACGAGCTCGGCGGTGTCGGAGTCGTCGGTGCGGTCGGCCACCCACCCCCGCTGTCCGCGGATCCGTCCGCCGCGGACGTGGAAGATCTGCACCGCGACCTCGAGCGGGTCCTCGGCCAGCGCGATGACGTCGGCGTCGGTGCCGTCGCCGAGCACCACGGTCTGCTTCTCGAGCGCCCGCTGCAGCGCCCCGAGGTCGTCGCGCAGCCGCGCCGCGCGCTCGAAGTCGAGAGCCTCGCTGGCGGCGTACATCTCGCGTTCGACCCGCTTGACGAACGCGTTGGTCTGTCCGCCCATGAAGGCACAGAAGTCGTCGACGATGCGCCGGTGCTCGGCCGCGTCGACCCGACCGACGCAGGGGGCGGCGCACTTGTCGATGTAGCCCAGCAGGCACGGCCGCCCGATCTGCTGCGAACGTTTGAACACGCCGTTGCTGCACGAGCGCATCGGGAAGACCCGCAGCAGCTGGTCGACGGTCTCGCGGATCGCCCAGGCGTGGGAGTACGGGCCGAAGTACCGCGTGCCCTTGCGTTTGGCCCCGCGGCCGACCATCACCCGGGGGAACTCCTCGCCGACGGTCACGGCCAGCCAGGGGTAGGACTTGTCGTCGCGGTACTTGACGTTGAACCGGGGGTCGTACTCCTTGATCCAGGAGTACTCGAGCTGGAGCGCCTCGACCTCGGTGTCGACCACCGTCCACTCGACGCTGGCCGCGGTGGTGACCATCGTCGCGGTGCGCGGGTGGAGGGCGGCGATGTCCTGGAAGTACGAGGAGAGGCGGGCCCGGAGGTTCTTGGCCTTGCCGACGTAGATCACCCGTCGCCGGGCGTCCCGGAAGCGGTAGACGCCGGGCTGGGTCGGGATCGATCCCGGCGCAGGACGGTACGTCGACGGATCGGCCACGGTGCCAGCCTACGAGGGCGTGCCGACGTGCTCAGGCACGGACGACCTGGTCGCCCTCGACGGTGATCGCGATCTCGGCGAGTCCCTCCGGGGCGGGGCCGTCGAGCACCGCGCCGTCCTCGATCGCGAACCGGCTGCCGTGGCAGGTGCAGATCACCTGCCGCTGCGCCTGCTGGCTGACCGCGCACCGGGCGTGCGGGCAGGTGCCGTCGAAGGCCTTGAACTCCCCCGCGGTCGGCTGGGTGACCACCAGGCGCTGCTCGGTGTCGATGTAGGCACCCCCGACCGGCACGTCGGCGACCGCGACCAGCGGCTCGCCCGGGGGCGGTGCCGAGGCACCGGGCTCGACGGGCGCGTCGTCGTCGCCGCCGCAGGCGGCCAGCAGCGGGACCCCGACACCGGCGAGGGCCGCACCGCCGAGGGCACGACGGCGCGACAGGCAGATCGCGGGACCTCCGGGTTGGCTCATGCGCGCATCCTCTCCTGGGTCGGATCAGCCGGCCTTGGCGGCGGCGGTCCGGCGCGGCGCGGCCTTCTTCGCCGTGCCCGTGGTCTGCTTCTTCACAGCCCTCTTGGCCGCCTTCTTCGCGGGCTTCTCGGCGGGCTTCTCGGCGGGCTTGCGGGTGGTGGTGCCGGTCCCGAGCAGCGGGGCCAGGAACCGGCCGGTGTGGCTGGCCGGGTCGGCCGCGACCTCCTCGGGAGTGCCCGTCGCCACGACCTGGCCGCCCTTGTTGCCGCCCTCGGGCCCCATGTCGATGATGTGGTCGGCGGTCTTGATCACGTCGAGGTTGTGCTCGATCACCAGCACGGAGTTGCCGGCGTCGACCAGCCGCCCCAGCACCAGGAGCAGCTTGCGGATGTCCTCGAAGTGCAGCCCGGTGGTGGGCTCGTCGAGGACGTACAGCGTGCGGCCGGTCGACCGCTTCTGCAGCTCCGAGGCCAGCTTCACCCGCTGCGCCTCGCCGCCCGACAGGGTCGTGGCGGGCTGGCCGAGGCGGACGTAGCCGAGCCCGACCTCGACGAGCGTCTTGAGGTGGCGGGCGATCGCCGGGATCGCGGCGAAGAAGTCGACCGCCTCCTCGATCGGCATGTCGAGGACCTCGGCGATGGTCTTGCCCTTGTAGTGCACCTCGAGCGTCTCGCGGTTGTAGCGCGCCCCGAGGCACACCTCACAGGGGACGTAGACGTCGGGCAGGAAGTTCATCTCGATCTTGATCGTGCCGTCGCCGGAGCACGCCTCACAGCGCCCGCCCTTGACGTTGAAGGAGAACCTGCCCTGCTGGTAGCCGCGGACCTTCGCCTCCGGCGTGGACGCGAAGAGCTTGCGCACGTGGTCGAAGACCCCGGTGTAGGTCGCGGGGTTGGAGCGCGGCGTGCGGCCGATCGGCGACTGGTCGACGTGGATCACCTTGTCGACGTGCTCGACGCCCTCGATGCGGGTGTGCCGACCGGGGACGGTGCGGGCGTTGTAGATCTGCTTGGCCAGCGAGGTGTAGAGGATGTCGTTGACCAGCGTCGACTTGCCCGAACCCGACACCCCGGTCACGGCGACCAGCTGGCCGAGGGGGAAGGTCACGTCGATGTCGCGGAGGTTGTTCTCCTTGGCGCCGCGCACGACGAGCTCGCGACCCGGGGTCGAGGGCCGGCGCACGGCGGGGACGGGGATCTCCTTGCGGCCGGAGAGGTAGAGCCCGGTCGGCGAGTCCGGGTGCTCGAGGAGCTCGTCGACCGTGCCGGAGACGACGACCTGGCCGCCGTGCTCGCCCGCGCCCGGGCCGATGTCGACGACCCAGTCGGCGGTGCGGATGGTGTCCTCGTCGTGCTCGACCACGATCAGGGTGTTGCCGAGCTCCTTGAGACGGACCAGGGTCTCGATCAACCGGTGGTTGTCGCGCTGGTGCAGGCCGATCGACGGCTCATCGAGCACGTAGAGCACGCCGACGAGTCCCGCGCCGATCTGGGTGGCGAGCCGGATCCGCTGCGCCTCGCCGCCGGACAACGACCCCGCGGGCCGGTCGAGGGAGAGGTAGTCGAGGCCGACGTCGAGGAGGAAGGCGAGCCGCTCGTTGATCTCCTTGAGCACCCGGTCGGCGATCTGGTGCTCGCGCTCGCTGAGCTCGAGCGTGGCGAGGAACTCCGCGGCCTCGTCGATCGGCATCCGCGAGACCTCGGCGATGCTGCGTCCGCCCACGGTCACCGCCACCGAGACCGGCTTGAGGCGGGTGCCGGCGCAGGTCGGGCAGGCGACCTCGCGCATGAAGCCCTCCATGCGCTCGCGGCTCGTGTCGGACTCCGCCTCGCGATGCCGGCGCTCGACGTAGGGGCGTACCCCCTCGAAGCTGGTGTAGTAGGACCGCTCGCGCCCGTAGCGGTTGCGGTGGCGCACGTGCACCTTGGTCGGGTGGCCGTCGAGGATGGAGCGCTGCGCCTTCGCCGACAGCTCGCGCCACGGGGTGTCGAGGTCGAACCCGAGCTCCTCCCCCAGCGCGCCGAGCAGCCGGATGAAGTAGTCGCGCACGTGCGCGCCGGTCCACACCGAGACCGCACCCTCGCCGAGGGTGGCGTCGGGGTCGGGGATCACGAGCTCGGGGTCGACCTCCATCCGGGTGCCGATGCCGTGGCACTCCGGGCAGGCCCCGAACGGGGAGTTGAAGGAGAACGAGCGCGGCTCGAGCTCCTCGAAGGACAGGTCGTCGTCGAGGCAGGCGAGGTGCTCGGAGTAGGTGCGCTCGCGCTCCGGGTGGTCGTCGGGCAGGTCGACGAAGTCGAGCACGACCAGGCCGCCGGAGAGCCCGAGGGCGGTCTCGACGGAGTCGGTGAGCCGGCGCTTGGCCGACTCCTTGACCGCGAGTCGGTCGACGACGACCTCGATGGTGTGCTTCTTCTGCTTGGCGAGCTTCGGCGGCTCGGTCAGCGGGTGCACCTCGCCGTCGACGCGCACGCGCGAGTAGCCCTGGGTCTGCAGCTGCTCGAACAGGTCGACGTACTCGCCCTTGCGGCCGCGGACGAGCGGCGCGAGCACCTGGAACCGCGCGCCCTGCTCGAGCTCGAGGACCCGGTCGACGATCTGCTGCGGGGTCTGCCGGGAGATCGGCTTCCCGCACTGTGGGCAGTGCGGCCGGCCGGCCCGCGCGTAGAGCAGACGCAGGTAGTCGTAGACCTCGGTGATGGTGCCGACCGTGGAGCGGGGGTTCTTCGAGGTCGACTTCTGGTCGATCGAGACCGCCGGCGAGAGCCCCTCGATGAAGTCGACGTCGGGTTTGTCCATCTGCCCGAGGAACTGCCGCGCATAGGCCGAGAGCGACTCGACGTAGCGCCGCTGACCCTCGGCGAAGATCGTGTCGAAGGCGAGACTGGACTTGCCGGAGCCGGACAGCCCGGTGAAGACGATGAGGGCATCGCGGGGGAGGTCGAGCGAGACGTCCTTGAGGTTGTGCTCGCGGGCGCCCCGGATGATCAGCTGGTCGGCCACGGGTCTCCTTCGTCGGGTGACCGGCCGGTGCCGGTGGTGGTCACTCGAACAAGTGTTCGCCATCAGGCGGAGGGTTGCAAGACGACGCGCCAGCGCCGCGAGGCGGTCTGTTCCACCACCCTTGGATAACGTACCCAGCGCCCGGTTCTTCCCCGTAGCGAGGAGATGTGACGACCATGACTCCGTACGACGGCGTGGTGACGCCCGGCGGGCCGGCCGCGGTCCGCGAGCTCGACCGGCTGACGATCGGCAAGCTCGCCGTCGACGAGAAGATGGCCAACAACGTCTATCTGCTGCGTTGCCGGGAGACCGGCGAGCAGGTGCTGGTCGATGCGGCCGACGACGCGCCCCGGATCCTCGAGTTCGTCGGCGACGGCGGGCTCGCGGCGGTCGTCACCACCCATCAGCACTGGGACCACCACCGGGCCCTCGCCGAGGTGGTGGCGGCGACCGGCGCGCAGGTGGTCGTCGGGGAGCCGGACGCCGCCGCCGTCACCGAGCAGACCGGCGTGCCGGTCGACCGGACGGTCACCGACGGCGACACCATCGGGGTCGGGGCGAGCACCCTGCGGGTGATCCGGGTGACCGGTCACACGCCCGGCTCGATCGTGCTCGCCTACGACGACCCGACCGGGCACACCCACCTGTGGACCGGCGACTCGCTCTTCCCCGGCGGGGTCGGCAACACCTTCGGCGACGCCGACGCGTTCGCCACCCTCATCGACGACGTGGAGACGAAGATCTTCGGCGCGTACGACGACGACACGTGGTTCTACCCCGGTCACGGCGCCGACTCGACGCTCGGCGCCGAGCGCCCGCACCTGCGGGAGTGGCGCGACCGCGGCTGGTAGTCAGCTGTAGGTGCCCTTGACGGTGTCGGTGACCGGGTAGGCCTGGCACCCGAGTCGGATGCCGTCGGCGATGTCGTCGTCGTCGAGGATGTCGTTGTGCTCCATCTTGACCTCGCCCTCGAGGATCCGGAAGGCGCACGCGCTGCAGTTGCCCTCCCGGCACGAGAACGGCGCCGGCACCCCCTTGGCCAGCAGGTGGTCGAGCAGCGGCTTGGTGGCCGGCCAGTCGTCGAACTCGTAGGTCGTGCCGTCGAGATCGACCTCGACATGGACCGCTCCCTGCGGCTGCGGCTCGGGGGCGGGGGCGTCGTCGGGCTCGTGCTCGGCCTCGAAGACCTCCGCCTCGGCGATGGCCGCCTCCTCGACATCGCCGAACGGGTTGCCCGCCAGCGAGACGAACTTCTCCTGGTGCCGCCGCTCGCGCGGGAAGTCGAGCTCCTTGAGGACGCCGATCACGCACTTCATGAACGGCGCGGGACCGCAGGCGAAGGCGTCGTAGGTCGGGAAGTGCGCCGCGATCCCGCGAATCTGGTCGGGGGCCGGGAGCCCCTGGACGGACTCCAGCCAGTGGACGACCACGAGCCGGTCGCCGTACTGCTCGGCCAGGTGGCGCAGCTCCTCGGCGAAGATCACCGACCGCTCGTCACGGTTGGCGTAGACCAGCACGACCCGGCCGGTCCCGCGGCTCAGCGCTGCCTTCGTGATCGAGATGATCGGGGTGATGCCGCTACCGCCGGCGAACAGCAGCAGGTCCGCGTCGAGCGAGGCGGGGGTGAAGATGCCGCTGGGCGGCAGCACCCGCATCGTGTCCCCGGGGCGGAGGTTGTCGCAGATCCAGTTCGAGGCGTAGCCGTCGGCGGTGCGCTTCACCGTCACCTTGAGGACGTCGTCGCCGGGGGTGCTCGACAACGAGTAGCAGCGCGCCGCGACGCCGGTCAGGTCGCTGGGGACGGCGAGGGTGAGGAACTGCCCGGGCCGGTAGTCGAACGCCTCGGCGGCGTCGGCCGGGATCTCGAACACGATCGAGCGGGCGTCGGCGGTCTCCTCGATGACGTCGAGCACCGACAGCTCGTAGGAGTCAGTAGCCATCCTCGGCTCCGATCTGGATCGTGCCGTCCTCGACCGCCCGCGCGATGCTGTCGCGCAGCCGGCTGCACGGCTGGTGGACCGCCCGCTCGCCCGCGCCGGTGCGGTTGAACTCCTGGCAGTCCTGCTGGGCCTTCGTGCTCCACTGCACGGAGGTGTGGTGTTCGCTGTTCTTCTTCACGCGGACGACCGCCAGGCAGTCCTGGCAGGCGACCTCCACCATTCTCGCCTCCGTGTAGAGGCGCTGGTCGGCCAGGGTCTCGTCGCTCGTCGGAGCGAAGGAGACCATCAGGCCCCCGCCCCGGCGTCGGCGCCCTGCGTGGCGGCCGCCTCCTCCTCGGCGCGACGGCGCAGGTTCTCGGCGACCTCCGCCTCCCAGTTGACGTTGGCCATCGTCGTGTCGACCTCGAACTCGAAGCGCTCGACCATCTCCGGCTCGATGTCGGCGACGTCGACGTAGAACTGCTCGTACCAGCGGCGGAGCTGGTAGACGGGCCCGTCCTCCTCGCACAGCAGCGGGTTCTGCACGGGCACCTTGTTCTTCCAGATGTGCACGTCCTGCAGGAAGCCGTCGCCGAACATGTCGGCGTACTTCTTGGCGATGTACTGCGCGGAGTCCTCGTCGAGGCCCTCGGGCTTGCGGACCGCGATGCCGTACTGCAGCGTGAAGGAGTCCGGCCCGGTGGGCAGGTGGCAGTTGATGAGGACGACCTCGGTCTCGAAGCCCTTGTAGTCGACCCACAGCCAGTTGATCATGTAGGCCGGTCCGTAGTAGGTCGCCTCGGACTTGAGGAACAGGTCCGGGGAGCCGTAGCCGCCGGAGACGTCGGGCCGCCCCTTGGACTCCATGAACTGGGTCGCCTGCGTCCCCTCGAACACGTTGCGGAAGCTGGTCGGGAAGGACAGGTGCACGTAGTAGAAGTGCGCCATGTCGACGACGTTGTCGATGAGCTCGCGGCAGTGCGACCCCTCGATCGGGTTGACCTCCCAGAACCAGTCGGTCCACTCGTCGGTGCCGATGCCCGGGAGCTCGGGCGGGAGGATGTCCATGTCGGGCGCGGAGCCCTCGGGGTCGTGCCAGATCAGCACCTGGCCGTTGCGGATGACCACGGGGTACTTCTGGGTGCGCGCGCGCAGCGGCACGCGGCGGGCGTACGGGATGGCCTTGCACTTGCCGTCGCCGCCCCAGCGCCAGTCGTGGAACGGGCAGGCGACCTCGTCGCCCTTGACCGAACCCTGGGTGAGGTCGCCACCCATGTGCCGGCAGTAGCCGTCGATGACGTTGATGTCGCCCTTGGAGTCGGCCCAGACCACGAGCTTGGTGCCGAACGCCTCGATGCCGTGCGGCTTGCCGTCGCGGAACTGGCGCTCCACCCCGAGGCAGTGCCAGCCCCGGGCGTAGCGGATGGGGGCAACGCCCCGGTCGAGCTGCCGGGCGTGCTCAGGAGCCTGGACGGCGTTCATGGCAACCTCCTCGTCGCGTGGGCCGGGTGCCCACCACCAGTGTCGCGGATGAGAGGTGGAAGTACCTCTCCCCCGCAAAACGAGAACAGGTTATAGTTTCGCCGACCCGAAGACCAGTCGAACGGCCGGAGACGGTCGGCGAGGAGACGCCATGCACGTCGCCCTGACCCGTGAGCAGGAGGCGCTCCGTCAGGAGCTCCGCGGCTACTTCGCCGAGCTCGTCACGCCCGAACGCCGCGCCGGGCTCGCCGCCGCCTCCGGGGAGTTCGGCGACGCCGGTGTCTACAAGGAGGTCATCCGCCAGCTCGGCACCGACGGCTGGCTCGGCATCGGCTGGCCGGAGGAGTTCGGCGGCCAGGCGCGCTCGATGATCGAGCAGCTGATCTTCACCGACGAGGCGGCGATCGCCGGCGTGCCGATCCCGTACCTCACGCTCAACACGGTGGGGCCGACGATCATGCGCTTCGGCACCGACGAGCAGAAGGAGAAGTTCCTCCCCGCGATCCTCCGGGGCGAGATGCACTTCTCCATCGGCTACTCCGAGCCCGGCTCGGGCACCGATCTGGCCAGCCTGCAGACCCGCGCCCGCCTCGACGGTGACGAGTGGGTCATCAACGGGCAGAAGATGTGGACCAGCCTGATCCAGTACGCCGACTACATCTGGCTCGCCTGCCGCACCGATCCCGACCTGCCACGGCACAAGGGGCTGTCGATGATCCTGGTGCCCGCGGACGCCGAGGGCTTCTCCTACACCCCGGTCCACACCGTGGCCGGGGTCGGCACCAGCGCGACCTACTACGAGGACGTCCGGGTGCCGAAGGGCAACCTCGTCGGCGAGCTCAACGGGGGCTGGGCGCTGATGACCAACCAGCTCAACCACGAGCGGGTGGCCCTCACCTCCGCGGCTCCCCTGACCCACTCCATCGCGCTGGTGCGCGAGTGGGCCATCGCCACCAAGAACCCGGACGGCTCCCGCGTCATCGACACCGAGTGGGTGCAGGTCGCCCTCGGTCGCGCCCACGCGCGGGCGGAGATGCTGAGCCTGCTGAACTGGAAGCTCGCATCCGACACCACCGACCTCTCCCCCGCCGAGGCCTCGGCGACCAAGGTCTACGGGAGCGAGCTGGCGACCGAGGTCTACCGCTCGCTGATGGAGATCGTCGGCCCGCACGCCGTCGTCGCGGGCGGGTCGGAGGGGGCCGTGCTGCACGGTCGCCTCGAGCGCTACTACCGCTCCTCGCTGGTGATGACCTTCGGCGGCGGTACGAACGAGATCCAGCGCGACATCATCGGCATGGTCGGCCTGGGACTCCCGCCCGCCACGCGCCGTTGACCCCGCGACCGCCCGCCATCTGCTGAGGACACCCCATGGACTTCACCTTCACGACCGAGCAGGACGAGGCCGCGCAGCTCGCGGCGACGATCCTCAAGGACCACTGCACCAACGAGCGCCAGAAGGCCGTCGAGGCGGACGGGCACCGCTTCGACCGCACCCTGTGGCGGGCCCTGGCCGACGCCGGGCTGCTCGGTATCGCCGTGCCCGAGGCCCACGGTGGGGGCGGGATGGGCTTCCTCGAGCTCGCGCGCGTCCTGGTCGAGTGCGGCCGCACGGTCGCCCCGGTCCCGGTCGTCCCGCACACCGTCGCCGCCCTCACCGTCGCCGCGCATGCCGACCCGGGCCTGCAGCAGGCCCTCCTCCCGGGCGCCACGGACGGGTCGCTGGTGCTGACGGTGGCCGCCGGCGAGGAGCGCGAGTCGCTGCCGGCTGCCCCGGCGACGACGGCCACGCGCACCGGCGGCGGCTGGACCCTGGAGGGGACGAAGACGGTCGTGCCCGTCGGCGCCGACGCCGACGCCCTGCTCGTCACCGCGACCACCGACAGCGGGACCGGCGTCTTCGTCGTCCGCGCCGACGATGCGGGGGTCGAGATCACCCCGCAGGCAGCGACCGGCCGGGAGCGGGTCGCCCTGGTCCGCCTCGCCGCGGTCGCACTCGACGACGACCGACTGCTGGGGACCGCCGACGGGAGCGTGGCGCGCTGGTTGCACGAGCGACTCACGGTCGCGACCTGTGCGTTCCACCTCGGCGTCGTGGACGGCGCGCTGGCGCTGACCAGCGGCTACGCCCGCACCCGCGAGCAGTTCGGACGGCCGATCGGCAGTTTCCAGGCGGTGGCCCAGCGGCTCGCCGACGGATTCATCGACGTGCTGGGGGCGCGGTTGACGCTGTGGCAGGCGGCCTGGCGGCTGGCCGAGGGGCTGCCCGCGGCCACCGAGGTCGCGGTGGCGAAGCTCTGGGCCGCGGACGCGGGCCACCGACTCGCCCACACCACGGTGCACATCCACGGCGGTGTCGGGATCGACCTCGACGGCGAGGCCCACCGCTACTTCACCACGGCGAAGCGGCTGGAGTTCAGCCTGGGCGGGGCCACCGAGCAGGCGCTGGCGATCGGCCGGGCGCTCGCGACCGAGCCCGCGTGAGGTTCCGACCCTCCGAGACGACGAAGGACCACGACGAAGGCCCGCTCCCCCGACGCCGGGGAACGGGCCATCGTCGTACGGCACGTCGCGTCAGCCGCGCACCTTCTCCAGGCGTGCGACCGTCTGCTCGAACTCGGCGACCAGGTCGGCCATCACCTCGGCGACCGGGCGCACCTCGTTCATCCGCCCGACGATCTGGCCGATCGGCATCGAGATCACGTCGGGGTCGCCCGAGGCGTTGATCCGGTTGTGGGCCTCGGCCACCAGCAGGTTCTGCAGGGGCATCGGCAGCGGGGCCGGTGCGCCCTCCTCGGCCCAGGCCTCGGTCCACTTCGTCTTCAGCAACCGGGCCGGCTTGCCGGTGTAGATGCGGGTGCGCACGGTGTCGGACGAGGTCGCTCGGGTGAAGGCCTCGGTCCAGCCGGCGTTGGACTGCAGGTTCTGGTACTCCTCGGTGCCGAGCCAGATCGAGCCGGTCCACACGCCCTGGGCGCCGAGCGCCAGCGACGCGGCCACCTGACGCCCGGAGCCGATGCCACCGGCGCCGAGCACGGGGACATCGCCCACGGCATCGACGATGTCGGGGGTGAGCACCATCCCGGCGATCTCACCGGTGTGGCCGCCGGCCTCGTAGCCCTGGGCGACGATGATGTCGACGCCGTTGGCGACGTGGCTCAGCGCGTGCTTGGCGGCACCCGCCAGGGCGGCGACCTTCACACCGTGCTCGTGGGCCTTCTCGATCACGTCGACCGGCGGCGACCCCAGCGCGTTGGCGATGAGGACCGGGCGGTGCTGCAGCGCGATGTCGACGTGGGAGCGCGCGACCGAGTGCAGCCAGCCCAGCACGCCCTCGCGCCCCTCCCCCTCGGGCAGCGGCGGGACGCCCAGCTTGAGCAGCGTCTCGTCGACGAACCTCTTGTGCTCCTCGGGGATCATCGCGCCGAGATCGACCGAGGTGCCCTCGGTGGGGATCTTCATCGGCATCACGACGTCGACGCCGTACGGCTTGCCGTCGGTGTTCTCGTCCATCCAGGTGAGCGTCTGCTCGAGCTCGTCGGGGTCGTTGAACCGCACGCAGCCGAGGACGCCGAGACCGCCGGCGCGCGAGACCGCGGCCGCGACGTGCTCGGAGGGGGTGAAGGCGAAGATCGGGTAGTCGATCCCGAACTCCTCGCAGAGGGGAGTACGCATCTCAGGCTCCTGCCTGCTGTCGGGTGGTGGATGCCAGGGCCAGCTCCTTGGCCCGGGGGTACTGCGCCTTGCCGGTGGCGTTGCGCGGGATCTCCGGCACGACGGTGAGGCTGCGCGGCAGCTTGTAGCCCGAGAGGTGGGCGCGCAGGTAGGTGCGCAGCTCCTCCAGCTCGAGCGACGCTCCCTCGCGGAGCTCGACGACCGCGGCCACGGCCTGGCCGAAGCGCTCGTCGGGGATGCCGACGACGAGGACGTCGTAGACGGCCGGGTGGCCCTTGATCGCCATCTCGACCTCCTCGGGGTAGACCTTCTCCCCACCGGTGTTGACGCAGTTCGAGCCGCGCCCGAGCAGGGTCAGCCGACCACCGGTCTCGACCCGCGCGAAGTCGCCGGGGACGGCGTACCGCTCGCCGTCGACGACCAAGAAGGTCTGGGCGGACTTCTTCTCGTCCTTGTAGTAGCCCACCGGCACGTGACCCCCGCGGGCGGTGCGCCCGACCCGACCGACGTTGGCCTCGTCGATCGGGATGATCGCGTTGTCCTCGTCGAGGAGGACGACGTGCGGACCGGGCGTCACGACCGGCCCGTCGGTGGAGATGTGCGCGGCGTCCTGGAGGCCCGAGCCCTGGAACCCGGTCTCGGAGGAGCCGATGGAGTCGGTGAAGAAGGCGTGGGGGAATGCCGTCATCCACCGCTCCTTGACCGGCGGGCTGAAGATCGCCGCGCTCGAGGAGACCGCGATGAGCTGCGAGGCGTCGTACGGCGTGCCGGTCGCGGCCCTGCGCTCGTACTCCTCGATCAGCGGGCGGGCCATCGCGTCGCCGGTCATGAAGATCAGCTGGACGCCCTCGCGCTCGATGATCTCCCAGGTGCGGACGGCGTCGAACTTGGGCTCCAGGATCGTCAGGTGCCCGGCGAACAGGTGCATGAGCAGGCCGGCCTGGGCGCCGCCGTGCATGAGCGGACTCAGCGGGAAGGTGACCATCCGCGGCTCCAGCGCCTGCTTCGACTGGTCGTACTCGTCGAGGACGGTGCCGGTCATGAAGTCGATGCCGCCGCCGAGCACGCGCCAGAAGTCCTCGTGGCGCCACATCACGCCCTTGGGGAACCCGGTCGTGCCGCCGGTGTAGATGATGTGCAGGTCGTCGGGGCTGCGGGGACCGAAGTCGCGCTCGGCGCTCCGCCCCGCGATCGCGTCGTCCCACCACACGCCGCCGAAGGCGGAGATGTCGCTGGCGTCGTCGGGCTCGATCGCGTCGGGCATCCCGATCGCCAGTCGCAGCTTGTCGTGCTGCGGCATGCAGGCGGCGACGAGCGGCGCGTACGGGCGCTCGAAGAGGACCGCCACCACGTCGGCGTTGTCGAACAGGTAGTTGAGCTCACCCTCGACATAGCGGTAGTTCACGTTGATCGGCACGGCCCGGATCTTGAGGACCGCCAGCAGGGCGACAACGTGCTCGATGCTGTTCTTCGCGTAGATCGCCACGTGGTCGCCGGGGACCACGTCCTGGGACTGCAGGTAGTGGGCGAGGCGGTTGGAGTCGGCCTCCAACTCCGCGAAGCTGACCGTCCGGTCGCCCACCTTCACGGCGGGCTTCTCGGGCACGGCGTCGACGGCGTGTTCGAAGAGATCGGCGATGTTGAGGGTCACGGGTTGGAGACTAGAACACGTTCTCGTTTGTGACTAGAGTTCCTCCCACCCCAGCCGCCGTACGGAAGAGAGCCGCGACGTGTCCGAGCCCCACGCCCTGGTCGAGCAGCGCAACCACACCCTCATCGTCACGATGAACCGCCCCGAGTCGCGCAACGCGCTCTCCGGGGAGATGCTCGACATCATGTCCCAGGCCTGGGACCGGGTGAACAGCGACGACGACATCCGGGTCTGCGTCCTCACCGGGGCCGGCGGCTACTTCTGCGCGGGCGCCGATCTGAAGTCGATGAACAAGAAGGCCCCGACCGAGGCCTTCGAATCCGGCGAGTACGACCCGTCGGTGATCAAGGGCCTGCTCAAGGGCTTCCGGCTCACCAAGCCGCTGATCGCCGCGGTCGAGGGACCGGCCATCGCCGGCGGCACCGAGATCCTGCAGGGCACCGACATCCGGGTCGCCGGCGAGTCGGCGAAGTTCGGCATCTCCGAGGCCCGCTGGAGCCTCTACCCGATGGGGGGCTCGGCGGTCCGACTCCCCCGCCAGATCCCCTACACCGTCGCCGCCGACCTGCTCCTGACCGGACGCCACATCCTCGCCCCGGAGGCCAAGGAGCTCGGCCTCATCGGCCATGTCGTCCCCGACGGGCAGGCGCTGGAGAAGGCGCTCGAGCTCGCGGCGATGATCGAGAACAACGGCCCGCTCGCCGTGCAGGCGATCCTCAAGACGATCCGGGACTCCGAGGGCAAGCACGAGAACGACTGCTGGGCCGACGACGCCCGGGTCGGTGCCGCCGTCTTCGCCTCCCAGGACGCCAAGGAGGGTCCGCGCGCGTTCGCGGAGAAGCGCGCGCCGCAGTTCACCGGCCGCTGAGCCCGGCCGGCGGGCCGGCCTGGACCGGGCCGGCCGGATCCGCCGGCCCGCTAGGCGAGCAGGTCGGCGGTGCGGCGCAGCTCGTCGGCGTCGCGGAAGCTGAGCAGCAGCGTGGTCACCCCGGTCTCCTGCCACTGCGCGACGCGCTCCTTGACCGCCCCCGCGCTGCCGATGATGTGCATGTCGTCGACCAGCTCGTCGGGGATCAGCTCCGTCGCCCGGTCCTTCTCGCCGGCGAGGTAGAGCTCCTGCACCTGCTGGGCCAGCTCGGCGTACCCCATCCGCTCGAAGACCTGCTTGTGGAAGTTCTGGTCCTTGGCGCCCATCCCGCCCATGTAGAGGGCGAGCACCGGCTTGAGGCCGTCGATCACGGCCTGCTTCGCCGGACCGTCGTCGGCGGTGATCTCCAGGTGGCAGGTCGCGGCGATCTCGAAGTCCTCGCGGGTCCGCCGCGCACCCGGGCGCGCGAACCCCTCGTCGAGCCAGGGTTGGTACATCCCGGCGGACTTCGGGGTGTAGAAGATCGGGATCCAGCCGTCGGCGATCTCGGCGGTCTGCGCGACGTTCTTCGGGCCCTCGGCGCCCAGCCAGATCGGCAGGTCGGCGCGGAGCGGATGGACGATCGGCTTCAGCGGCTTGCCGAGGCCGACGCTCCCCTCGCCCGCGTACGGCAGCGGGTAGTGCGGGCCGTCGTTGGTCACCGGCGCCTCGCGCGCGAGCACCTTGCGGATGATCGAGACCACCTCGCGGGTGCGGGCGAGCGGCTTGGCGAACGGCTGGCCGTACCACCCCTCGACGACCTGGGGGCCGGAGACGCCCATGCCGAGGATGACCCGGCCGTTGCTGAGGTGATCCAGGGTCAGCGCGTGCATGGCGATCGAGGTCGGCGTACGGCCCGACATCTGCACGATGCTCGTGCCCAGCCGCAGCCGGCTGGTGTCACGGCCCCACCAGGCCAGCGGGGTGAACGCGTCGGATCCCCAGGCCTCGGCGGTGAAGACGGCGTCGAAGCCGGACTCCTCGGCGGCGGCGACCAGATCGCCGGCGTTGGCGGGGGGCTGTGCGCCCCAGTATCCGAGTTGCAGGCCCAGCTTCATGGGTCTCCTCGCCTCATCGGGGCCGACGGGTCGTCGGCCGGTTCGCCCCGACCCTAGAGGAAGTACAGGTCAGTGGGACCGGTTCTTGTGCGGGATTCTAGAACGTGTTTCACTTCCGAACCATGTCCCGCACCCTCTCCGCGCCGGTGACCGTCGCTTTCGACTACACCCGGTCCACAGGTCCAGTTCTCGGCCGGTTCTTCGGCGGCCTGCGCGACGGCCGTCTGCTCGCCGCCACGCTGTCCGACGGCTCGGTCGTGCTCCCCCCGCCGGAGTACGACCCGGTCACCCACCGGCCCGTGACGGACCTCGTGGAGGTCTCGCCCGTCGGCACGGTGACGTCGTGGACCTGGGTGCCCGAGCCGGTCGACGGCCAGCCGTTCGACCAGCCCTTCGCCTTCGTGCTCGTCCGGTTCGACGGCACCACCGCGCCGATGCTGCACGCGCTCGACGTGGCCTCGCCCGACGAGGTCCGCACCGGCATGCGCGTCCGGGTGCGGTGGGCGCAGGAGCGCACCGGCCACCTCACCGACATCGCGGGGGTGGAGCCCCTCGCGCCCGGCGAGGCGGAGGGGGCCTTCAGCCCGGGTGACACCGAGGTCGACCCGGTCACCGGCATCGTCACGCCGGTCTCGGTGGACTACGTCTACGCCGCCTCCCCGGAGGAGTCGTCGTTCTACCGCGCCCTGGCCGACGGTCGCATCGTCGGTCAGCGGTGCCCGGAGTGCGGCAAGGTGTACGTGCCCCCGCGCAGTGCGTGCCCGGCGGACGGCACCCCGACCGCCGAGGAGGTCGAGCTCTCCGACACCGGGACCGTCACCACATTCTGCGTGGTCAACGTCCCGTTCCTGGGCCAGAAGATCACGCCCCCCTACGTCTCGGCCTACGTCCTGCTCGACGGCGCCGACATCGCCTTCCTGCACCTGATCCTCGACATCCCCGCCGAGGAGGTCCGCATGGGCATGCGGGTCAAGGCGGTCTGGAAGCCGCGCGAGGAGTGGGGCACGACCATCGAGAACATCAGCCACTTCGCGCCCACCGGCGAGCCGGACGCGGACTACGACACCTACAAGCACCACCTCTGAGATCTCGACGAGCTCGATCGACCAGGGTCGCTTCGATCAACCAGGAGAACTAGTGAGAGACGTTGCCGTCGTCGGGTTCGCCCAGCGACAGATGGAAGAGTTCGACGGGTCGCCCACCTGCGTGGAGCTGCTGGTCCCGTTGTTCGCCGAGTGCTACGAGCAGACCGGGTGGACCCGACAGGACATCGGCTTCTGGTGCTCGGGGTCCTCCGACTACCTCGCCGGTCGGTCGTTCTCGTTCGTCCAGGCGGTCGACGCGATCGGCGTGATGCCGCCGGTCAACGAGTCCCACGTCGAGATGGACCTCGCCTGGGCGATGTACGAGGCCTGGGTGAAGATCCAGACCGGCGAGGTCGACACCGCGCTGGTCTACGCCTTCGGCAAGAGCTCGGCCGGGCAGCTCCGCCGCACCCTCGCCCTGCAGCTGGACCCGTACACGATGACGCCGCTGTGGCCCGACACCGTGTCCCTCGCCGGCCTCCAGGCCCGCGCGGGCATCGACGCCGGCGCCTGGGACGAGCGGGCCATGGCCGAGGTGGCGCAGCGGTCGCTGACCGACGCCGAGGACAACGAGCACGCCCTGCGCCGCGGCGGCTCCTCGGTCGAGGAGCTGCTCGCCCGGCCGATGTACGCCGACCCGCTGCGCAAGCACGACTGCGCGCCGGTCACCGACGGCGCGGCGGCGATCGTGCTGGCCGCCGGCGACCGGGCCCGCGAGGTCCGGGAGCGACCCGCGTGGATCACCGGCATCGCCCACTCGATCGACCCGATGAGCATGGGCACCCGCGACCTGACCCGGGCCCCGTCGGCGCAGCGGGCAGCGGTCGCCGCCGGGACCGCGGGCGTCGAGGTCGCCGAGCTGCATGCGCCGTTCAGCCACCAGGAGCTGGTGCTGCGGCGCGAGCTCGGCCTCGGTGACGACGTCCGCGTCAACCCCTCCGGCGGCGCGCTGGTCGGGAACCCGCTCTTCTCCGCCGGCGGCATCCGCGTCGGCGAGGCGGCCCGCCGGATCTGGGACGGCACCGCCTCCCGGACCCTGGGCCATGCGACCAGCGGACCGGCCCTGCAGCAGAACCTCGTGTGTGTGATGGATGCCTCGACCAACGGAGGGTCTCGATGACCAAGCAGCCCGCGGCCGTGATCGGGATCGGCCAGACCCACCACCGCGCCAAGCGCGAGGACGTCTCGATGGCGGGCCTGTGCCGTGAGGCCATCGACCGCGCGCTCGAGGACGCCGGCATGACCCTCGACGACATCGACGCGATCGTCGTCGGCAAGGCGCCGGACCTGTTCGAGGGCGTGATGATGCCCGAGTTGTTCCTGGCCGAGTCCCTGGGCGCCGCCGGCAAGCCGCTGCTGCGGGTGCACACCGCCGGGTCGGTGGGCGGCTCGACCTCCATCGTCGCCGCGTCGCTGGTCCAGTCCGGGGTGCACCGCAAGGTGCTGACGGTGGCCTACGAGAAGCAGTCGGAGTCCAACGCGATGTGGGCGCTGTCGGTGCCCGTGCCCTTCAGCATGCCGGTGCACGCCGGCGCCGGCGGCTACTTCGCCCCGCACGTGCGCTCCTACATCCGCCGCTCCGGGGCGCCCGAGCACATCGGCGCGATCGTCGCGGCCAAGGACCGCACCAACGCCCTGAAGAACCCCTACGCCCATCTGCGCAATCCCGACACCACCGTCGAGTCCGTGCTGGCCTCGCAGGTGCTGTGGGACCCGATCCGGTACGACGAGACCTGCCCCTCCTCCGACGGCGCCTGCGCCATGGTGATCGTCGACGAGGCGACCGCCGCGTCGTCGCCCAATCCGGCGTGGGTGCACGGCACCGTCATGCGCTCGGAGGCCACCTCGGCCGCCGAGCGGGACCAGGTGAACCCCCAGGCCTCGCGCGACGCCGCGGCGTACCTGTGGAAGCAGGCGGGGATCACCGACCCGCGGCGCGAGATCGACGCGGCCGAGATCTACGTGCCGTTCTCGTGGTTCGAGCCGATGTGGCTGGAGTCCCTCGGCTTCGCCGAGTCCGGCGAGGGCTGGAAGCTCACCGAGTCCGGCGCCACGGCGATGGACGGCGAGATCCCGGTCAACAGCTCCGGCGGCGTGCTGTCGTCCAACCCGATCGGCGCCTCCGGCATGCTCCGCTTCGCCGAGGCGGCGCTGCAGGTGCGCGGCCTGGCCGGCGAGCACCAGATCGACGGCGCGCGGCGCACCCTCGGGCATGCATACGGCGGCGGCTCGCAGTTCTTCGCGATGTGGGTCGTCGGGTCCGACAAGCCCTCCCACTGATCCGTTCCGCACTGCCGGCCGGCCGCCCCGACCCGTGGGCGGCCGGCCGTTAGGCTCGCCGGCATGGTCGAGCTCAGAACCCCCGCCCAGATCGAGGAGATGCGCGCGGCCGGTGCGTTCGTGCGGGAGGTGCTCGACACCGTCTCGGCCGCGGCCGACGTGGGGGTCGACCTGCTCGAACTCGATGCCCTCGCCCACCGCATGATCCGCGATCGCGGTGCAACGTCGTGCTACATCGACTACCACCCGTCGTTCGGCGCGATGCCGTTCGGCAAGGTGCTGTGCACCTCGGTCAACGACGCCGTCCTGCACGGCCTCCCGCGCTCCTACCGGCTGCAGGACGGCGACCTGCTCACCCTCGACTTCGCCTGCGCCGTGGACGGCTGGGTCGCCGACGCCGCGACCAGCCTGATCGTCGGGACGCCCCGAGCGGAGGACGAGGCGCTCATCGCCACCACCCGCCGCGCCCTCGACGCCGCGATCGACCGGGCACGCCCGGGCAACCGCATCGGCGATATCTCCGCCGCCATCGGCGACGTCGCGCGCGAGGCCGGACTCCGGGTCAACCTGCAGTTCGGCGGACACGGTGTCGGCCGCACCATGCACGAGGACCCGCACGTGCCCAACGACGGCCGGCGCGGCCGGGGCCTGCGATTGCAGCCCGGCCTGGTGCTGGCCATCGAGCCGTGGTTCCTGCACACCACCGACGAGCTCGTGATGGACCCCGACGGATGGACGCTGCGCAGCGCCGACGGGTCCCGTGGCGCCCACAGCGAGCACACGGTCGCGATCACCGAGGACGGACCGCTCGTCCTGACCGCGTGACCGCCCGACCCACCGGCGGCGAAACGCCACCGGCCCGTTCCCCGGGCGGGGGAACGGGCCGGCGTACGCGCGGGTGCGGGTCAGTAGCGGACCTGCATCTCCTTGACGGCGTTGAGCCAACCGGAGCGCAGCCGGCGCGGCTCGGAGAGCTGCTCGATGTCGGGGCAGAGGTCGGCGAGCGCATCGAAGATGAGCTTGACCTCCATCCGCGCCAGGTTGGCGCCGATGCAGTAGTGCGCCCCGTGCCCGCCGAACGCCACGTGCGGGTTCGGGTTGCGGGTGATGTCGAAGGTGAACGGGTCCTCGAAGACCGCGTCATCGAAGTTGGCCGAGGCATAGAACAGCCCGACCCGCTCCCCCTCCTTCACCTGCTGGCCCGCGACCTCGCAGTCGCGCTTGGCGGTGCGCTGGAACACCGTCACCGGCGTGGCCCACCGGATCACCTCGTCGACCATCGAGTCCGGACGCTCGCGCTTCCACAGCTCCCACTGGTCGGGGTGCTGGAAGAAGGCGTGCATGCCCTGCGAGATCGCGTTGCGCGTGGTCTCGTTGCCGGCCACGGTCAGCAGGATCACGAAGAACCCGAACTCGTCGTTGGTCAGCGCGCCGTGGTCGTCGTCGGCCCCGACGTTGATCAGCTTCGTCACGATGTCGTCGCGCGGGTTCTCGCGGCGGTCGTTCGCGATCTGGTCGAAGTAGGCCAGGATCTCCATCGACGCGACGGCCGGGTCGATGTCGTACTCGGGGTCGTCGTAGGCCATCATCTGGTTGGACCAGTCGAACAGCTTCCTGCGGTCCTCCTGGGGCACCCCGAGCAGGTCGGCGATCGCCTGCAGCGGCAGCTCGGCGGCCACCTGCTCGACGAAGTCACCGCTGCCGCTCTGCTTCGCCGCCTCGACGATGCTGTAGGCCCGCTCGCGCAGCAGGTCGTGCATGGCGCCGATCGCCCGCGGGGTGAAACCGCGCGAGACGATGCCGCGCATCTTGGTGTGGTCCGGCGGGTCGTTGTTGATCAGCATCGCGCGCTGGACCTCGACCTGGTCGCGCGTCATGTCGGGCGCGAACCGGATGATCACGCCGTTCTCGTGCGTGGTCCAGTCGTCGTTGTTCTTCGAGACGTCACGCACCTCCTGGTGCCGGCTCAGCGCCCAGTAGCCGGGAGGACCGGCCTGCCCGGCGTACGCCTCGGGCGTGGCGCTCTGGTCGACCCAGTGGATGGGCGCGTTCTGGCGCAGCGCGCGGAACTCGTCGTGCGGGAACGCCTTCCCGTTGACATCGGGGTCGGTGGGGTCGAACCCGACCGGTACCGGGGGGCTGATCGTCACAGTGCCACCTTTCGAAGGAGAAGTCCGGACGCGTCCGCACCGGAAGTGGAACGCGTTCCAGGCTGATCCTGACACGGACCGACTCGATACGGAAGTGTTTCGAGACAAGATCGTCTTGAGTCGGGCCGATCCGGGACCGCCGGTGGCCGCGAGCGAGAACGTGTTCTATTTTGGCCGGGTCGCACGACCGCGACCGGAGCGAAGGAGCAGGCAATGGGCAACCCCGTCATCGTCGAGGCCGTACGCACCCCCATGGGCAGGCGTCGCGGCTGGCTCGCCGGCCTGCACGCGGCCGAGCTGCTCGGCGCCGCGCAGCGCGCCGTGGTCGAGCGGTCCGGCATCGACCCGAACCTCGTGGAGCAGGCGATCGGCGGATGCGTGACCCAGGCCGGGGAGCAGTCCGGCGACATCGTGCGGCGGGCCTGGCTGCACGCCGGCCTCCCCCAGCACACCGGCGGCATGACCGTCGACGCCCAGTGCGGCTCGGCCCAGCACTCGGCGCACGTGATCTCGGCGCTGATCAGCGCGGGCGCGATCGACGTGGGGGTCGCCTGCGGCATCGAGTCGATGAGCCGCATCGGGCTCGGCGCGAACATCACCCCGGAGACCGGCAACCCGCGGCCCGACACCTGGACCATCGACATGCCCAACCAGTTCGAGGCGGCCGACCGCATCGCCCGCAACCGGGGCATCACCCGCGCCGACCTCGACGCCTTCGGGCTCGCCTCCCAGCACAAGGCCCGGGTGGCGGTGGACGAGGGCCGGTTCAAGCGCGAGATCGTGCCGGTGGAGGCACCTGTCCTCGACGACGAGGGCAACCCGACCGGGGAGACGCGGGTCGTCGACAGCGATCAGGGCCTGCGCGAGACCACCCTCGAGGGCCTCGGCGGCCTCCGCAGCGTGCTGCCCGACGGGCTGCACACCGCCGGCACCTCCTCGCAGATCTCCGACGGCGCGTCGGCGGTGCTGATCATGGACGAGGACCGCGCGCGCAGCCTCGGTCTCACCCCGCGGGCGCGGATCGTCCACCAGGCGCTGGTCGGCTCGGACCCCTACTACCACCTCGACGGCCCGGTGCAGGCGACCGAGCGGCTGCTCGAGCGCTCGGGACGCACGATCGGCGACTTCGACCTGTTCGAGGTCAACGAGGCGTTCGCCGCCGTGGTGATGTCGTGGGCGAAGGTCCACGGCCCCGACCCGGACCGCGTGAACGTCAACGGCGGGGCGATCGCGCTCGGCCACCCCGTGGGCTCCACCGGTACCCGGCTGATCACCACCGCGCTGCACGAGCTCGAGCGTCGCGACGGCTCCTCGGCGCTGATCTCGATGTGCGCGGGCGGCGCGATGGCGACCGGCACCATCCTCGAGCGGGTCTGAGCGGCCGCCCGGCCGGCCCCGGTCGGCCCCGGTCGGCCGGGCCCGGTCAGCCGGCGCCGGGCCCTCCGGTCGAGACCCAGGAGCCCAGCGGGGCGCTCGGCACGTCCTCGTCGGTGACCCGTTCGTCGAGGACGACGAAGCCCCGGGCGCGGTAGTTGGCAAGTGCTGACGGGCCGTCCAACGAGCAGGTGTGCAGCCAGACCCTCCGCACCGGTGGCAGGTGATGGCGCTCCGGCAGCGTCCAGGCAGCGGCGACGGCGCGCTCGAGCAGCGCGCGCCCCAGGCCGCGGCCGATCGCAGTCTCGACCAGCCCGAAGTAGCGCAGCTCCACCTGGGAACCGGCCGCGTGGACCTGCGGCTGCAGGTGCGCGTAGCCGAGCGGTTGACCGTCGCCGTAGGCCACCAGGTGCTCGGTGCCGGGCACCGTCAGCTCCTGCTCCCAGCGCGCCCGGTCCCAGCCCAGGCGGTCGACCCACCTCCACGGCCCGCCGACCAGGCCGTAGAGGAAGCGCGCGTACTCCGGCGAGATCCGGAGCGCCCGGTCGACCCGGACGTCCGCCGGCAGCGGTCCGGGCGGTGTGGCGGGCCGCGTGGTCTGCTCCAGCGTCCAGGTGGTGACCTGCATCGGCGTGCTCAGGCGGCGTACGGGCCGACCTCGGCGCCGGCCAGCCGGCCCACGAGCGCTCCGGGCAGGAGCAGCTTGGAGCGCCGCAGTCCGCTGCCGAGGACGACCCAGTCACGGGCGACGACGCGCTCGTCGACCAGCACCGGCCAGGTCGCCGGTACGCCGACCGGGGTGATGCCGCCGTACTCCATGCCGGTCTCGCCGACCGCCCGCTCCTGCGGGGCGAAGGAGGCCTTGCGCACGTCGAGCCGCTTGCGTACCGCCCGGTTGACGTCGACCCGGCTGTCGGCCAGGGCGACGCAGGCGGCGAGCCGCTCCTCCTCGCCACGGCGCCCGAGCACGACCACGCAGTTGGCCGAGGCCGCTTCCGGCAGGTCGTAGGCGGCCGTCAACGCCGCCGTGTCGGCCAGCGTGGGGTCGATCGCGACGACGTGTGCCGCGGCGGCGAGGTCGCCGTCGGCCGCCAGTGCGGCGCGCACGGGCGCCGCCACGAGCTCGGGTGCCTCGGCGTAGGGAACGCTGTCGAGCGCGGGGAACACAGTCATGGCCCCAGCCTGCCGCATGCGACGGCCCCGCCGGAGGGAGGTCCGGCGGGGCCGTCGTGGAGGTGGAGCTGGTGCGGAACCCTCAGAATGCGGCGTAGAGCAGTCGGTTCGGCGAGCTGCCCACTCCGGTCAGCACGTCCGGGGTGCTCTCGCCGACCAGCGCGCTGGTCACCGAGCTCGGCGAGGCCGAGGGGTTGCCCTGCAGGTACAGCGCGGCTGCGCCGGCGACGTGCGGGGTGGCCATCGAGGTGCCGGAGATCGTGTTCGTCGCCGACGAGGAGCCGATCCAGGCCGAGGTGATGTCGGAGCCCGGGGCGAACAGATCGACACAGCTGCCCAGGTTGGAGAAGCTGGACACCGCGTCGCTGCTGGTCGAGGAGCCGACCGTCAGGGCCGCGCCGACCCGGGACGGCGAGCCGCCGCAGGCGTCGGCGCCGTAGTCGTTGCCGGCGGCGACGGCGTAGGTCACCCCGGAGTCGATCGAGCGCTGGACGGCGTCGTCGAGGGCCGAGGACACGCCGCCGCCGAGGCTCATGTTGGCCACCGAGGCGCCGCTCGCGTTGTCGGTCACCCAGTCGACGCCGGCGATGACCCCGGCGGTCGTCCCGCTGCCGTCACACCCCAGCACCCGCACGGGGACCAGGTCCACGCCCGGCGCGACGCCGTACTCGGCGCCACCGATCGTGCCGGCGACGTGCGTGCCGTGACCCTGGCAGTCGTCGGTGCCGTTGCCGTCCTGGATCGCGGTGAACCCGCTGCCGACCCGACCGCCGAAGTCGCTGTGTCCGGCGTAGATGCCGGTGTCGATGACATAGGCCGTCACGCCCGACCCGTCGCCTCCGACGTCGTAGGCACCGTCGAGCGGCAGGTCGCGCTGGTCGATCCGGTCCAGCCCCCAGGTCGCCTGGGTGGTCCAGGCCTGGTCGGCCTCCACGTAGGCCACGTCGGGGTGGCTGCGGACCTGCTCGAGCGCCTCGGCGTCCATGCGGGCCGAGAACCCGCTCAGCGTGTCGTCGTAGGTGTGGCCGATCCGCGCGCCGTGGGCCCGGGCCTCCTTCTTCACCTCCGTCCGCTCCGACCGGGCGGCGGCGGTGTCGAGGCCGCGCACCCCCTGCTCGAGGACGACGATGTAGGAACCCTCGACGGCCTGGGCGCTCGCGGTGCCGCGCAGCGGCGCCAGCTCCGCTGCTGCGTCGGCCGCGTGGGCCGACGTCATGGACGCCGTCCCGGCGACGACGAGCGCTGCGGTCCCGAGTCCCGCACTGATCTGATGGATGCGACGCATCTGATCTCCCCTGTTGCGCAGGGGCGCTGGTCGCCCCCGCTCCTGGCCCGGCGGGCGGGTCGCGCCCGGCGGGTCCCGGCCGACGCTAGGAGCGATGCCGGGCCGACCGACAGGGCCGGAGCGGGTCAGGTTTGGGCAGTGCAGAACCGTGCAGGAGGGGCCGGTCGCCCGGGAGGGATGGACCTCACCCGGGGAGGTCGACCCCCGTGAGCTCGGCGGAGAGCTCCCACAGCCGACGGGCGGTCTCCCCGTCCTTGGCGGCGCTGGACCGGTCGACGAGGGTCGGCCCACCCCGCATCTCCCCCAGTCCCTGCGGTCCGACGAACCCGTCCCCGGGGACGTCCATCGTGGCGGCGTACAGCGTCGGCAGCGCACCGTCCCGCGACGACTGGGCCACGACCGCGTTGCCGATCGACGACAGGGCGTTGACGACCGGGTTGCCGGTCCGCGTCTGCAGCGCCGTGCTGCTGTAGCCCGGGTGCGCGGCCACCGCGCGCACCGCGGAGCCCCGTGCGGCCAGGCGGCGCTGCAGCTCGGTGGTGAACAGCAGGTTCGCCAGTTTCGACTGGCCGTACGCCGGCCACGGCTGGTAGCGCCGGCGCTCCCAGTTGAGGTCGTCGAGGTCGATCCGGCCCTGCTTGTGCAGCGACGAGGACACCGTGACCACCCGTTCCCGGATGCGGGGGAACAGCAGACAGGTGAGCGCGAAGTGGCCGAGGTGGTTGGTGCCGAACTGCTGCTCGAACCCGTCGACCGTGCGTCCCTCGGCGACCGCCATGATGCCGGCGTTGTTGATCAGCACGTCGACCTCGCCCCCGAGCTCGTCGACGAAGGAACGTACGGACCCCAGGTCGGCGAGGTCGAGCCGGCGGACATCGGTCACCCCCGGCATGGTCGCGGCGACCCGCGCCCCCTTGTCGGTGTCGCGCACGGCGAGGACGACCTCGGCGCCCGCTCCCGCCAGGGCGCGGGCGGTCTCGACCCCCAGGCCGCTGGAGGCCCCGGTCACGACGAACCGGCGGCCGGACTGGGAGGGCAGATCGGTCAGGGACCAGCCACCGGTCCCGAGCAGCTTCGTCACGAGGTTCATGGACCCATCCTGCCCGCCGGGGGCACGTGTCGTCCGGAGCCGGTCACGGCCCGGCACGTAGGTTGAGCCCATGCCCAGCAGCTGGAGGACCGTCGACCCCGACGACGACGGCGTGGACGGCTACCGGTGGCTGAACTCGGTCGTGCTCCCCCGCCCCATCGCCTGGATCTCCACCGTGTCGGCCGACGGCGTGCCGAACCTCGCGCCGCACTCGTTCTTCACCGTCGCCTGCGCGCACCCGCCGATGGTCGCCTTCGCCTCGGTCACCCGCAAGGACACGCTCACCAACGTCGAGGCCACCGGCGAGCTCGTGGTCAACCTGGCGTCCGAGCCGGCGATGGCCGAGGTCAACGCCACCTCGGCACGCTTCGCGCCCGAGGTCGACGAGGCCGCTGCCCTCGGCATCGCGACCAGCCCGAGCCACCGGGTCGCGCCGGCGCGCGTCGCCGACGCACCGGTGGCGCTGGAGTGCCGGCTGCACTCCACCCAGGAGCTGGGCGACACCACGCTCGTGGTCGCCCGGGTGCTGCTGGTCGTGGTCCGCGAGGACACCCTCGGCGAGGACGGCTACCCCCTCGTCGACCGGCTCCGCCCGCTCAGCCGCTTGGGCCGCAACGAATGGGGCCTGACACCCCGCGTGGTGGCCCTCGACCGCCCCCGACGTCCGGAGGACATCCCACGATGAGCACGTCCGCTTCCACCAGCGTCCCCACCGCCACCCGCGAGATCCACCTCGCCGCCCGGCCGCGGGGTGTGCCGACCCACGACGACTTCCGTCTGGTCGAGACCCCGCTGCCCGCACCCGACGCGCTGGGCGAGGGCGAGGTGCTCGTGCGCAACGTGGTGATGTCGGTCGACCCCTACATGCGCGGGCGCATGAACGACACGCGCTCCTACGTCGAGCCCTACGCGCTCGACGCCCCGCTCGAGGGTGGCGCCGTCGGGGTCGTGCTGGCGAGCAACGATCCGCGGATCGCGGTCGGCGACCACGTGGTGCACGGTCTCGGGTGGCGTGAGCACGCCGTCCTGCCCCCGCGGTCGTTCCGGGCCGTCGACGTCGAGCGCGCGCCCGCATCGGCGTACCTCGGTGTGCTCGGGATGCCGGGTCTCACCGCGTACGTCGGGCTCACCCGCATCGCCCGGCTCGCGGAGGGCGACCGCGTCTATGTCTCCGGCGCGGCGGGCGCGGTCGGCAGCCTCGTGGGCCAGATCGCCCGCAACCTCGGCGCCTCGGTCGTGGTCGGCTCGGCGGGCACCGCGCAGAAGGTCGCCCTGCTCACCGAGGAGCTCGGCTTCGACGCCGCGTTCAACTACAAGGACGGGAAGCTGGGCGCACAGCTGCGCGAAGCCCTGCCCGACGGCATCGACGTCTACTTCGACAACGTCGGTGGCTCGCACCTCGAGGCGGCGCTGACCCACATGCGCGACTTCGGCCGACTGGCGCTGTGCGGGGCGATCTCCCAGTACGACCTGGAGCGGCCCGAGCCGGGACCGCGCAACCTCTTCCTCGCGGTGCAGCGTCGGCTGGAGCTGCGCGGCTTCATCGTCACCGACCACCCCGAGGTCAACCCGGAGTACCTGGAGCGGGCCACGACCTGGCTGGCCGAGGGCCGCCTGCACACGCCGGAGACGTTCGTCGACGGGCTCGACAACGCCGTCGACGCCTTCCTCGGTCTCGGCCGCGGCATCAACACGGGCAAGATGCTCGTGCGGTTGGGCTGAGCGCGGCGTGGTCACGACCCCCTCCCCGGGCGACCTGCCGGACCTCGTCGACGCCCTCGCCACCTGGCAGCACGACGCAGCGCCGGTCCCGCTCCACCCGGGCGACGTCGGCTGGCTGTGGCGATTCGGCGCCGACGCGACGGCGGGCGCGCTGCGCACCTGGAGCCGTGACGGACGCCTGCTCGCGGTCGGGATGCTCGACGGACCCGACCTGCTGCGCCTCGCCTGCGCCCCCGACGCATGGACCGACCGGGATCTGGCCGACGAGATCCGCGCGGACCTCGACGATCCGGCTACCGGCGTCCTGTCCGGCGCTGCCGCCCAGGTCGAGGCCCGGTGGACCGGCGCGCTGACCGACGCCCTGCGGGGGGACGGGTGGGTCGACGGTGAGCCCTGGACTCCGCTGCGGCGCGACCTCGCCGGCGATCCGCCCGAAGTGGATCCCGACCTCCGGATCGTCCTCCTCGACCACGAGCACCACCCGGACTCCCTGGTGGCGGCACGCTGCGCGGTGCAACGGGCCGCCTTCCCGCGGTCGACGTTCACCCCGGAGCGCTGGCACGCGATGGCGGGCGGGGCGCCGTACGCCCGGGCGCGATGCGTCGTGGGGTACGCCGGGCAGGAGGCGGTCGCCGCGGTGACGGTGTGGTCGGCCGGACCGGGCAGACCCGGCCTGCTCGAGCCGCTCGGGGTGGATCCGGCCCACCGCGGACGGGGCTACGGGCGGGCCATCGGCCTCGGCGCGGCCGCGGTGCTCGCCGGGCTCGGCGCGTCGTCGGCCACCGTGTGCACGCCGCGGTCGAACGCGGGCGCGGTCGCCACCTACGAGGCGGCGGGGTTCGTGGCGCTGCCCGACGTGACGGACCTGACCCGTCCGGGGTGAGCACCGACCGCCCGATCGACCGCCTCGACCAGTTGCAGCACGATCGCGCCCACGAGCAGACCCGCGACCAGGTCGGCGAACCAGTGCCAGTTCAACGTCAGTGACACCACCACCATGACCGCCGAGAGCAGGGCGACCGCTGCCCACAGCAGGATGCTGCGCAACCGGTGCGACCCCAGGTATCGCGACAGCAGGTAGGGGACGAGCCCGTAGACGAACACGACGTTCGCCCCGTGGCCGGACGGGTAGGCCATGCCGCCGGTGAAGAACGACGGGTCCGCGGTGAGCGGGAAGGACCGCCCGAACGCCACCTTCAGGACCAGCACGACCAGGTTGAGTGCCACCACGCCCCCGGCCGCCACGACGGCCGGCCGCCACGACCGGCAGCGGCGCACCAGCACGAGCACCACCGCACCCAGGATCGGCAGGCAGACCGCGCGCTGGCCGATCCGGTCGAGCACCGTCAGCAACGGCGTCCACCGGTCCGGCGCCGGGTCGAGGTTGAAGTAGACGTCGATCCGGGTCAGCGGGCCCATCGCCAGCACCGTGAACCCGGCCAGCACGAGGGCGAGGAATCCGGCCAGTGCGAAGCCGGAGGTGACCTCCGTGCTCCATTCGTCGGCCAGGAACCGCGACCGGGGCCCGCGTCGCGACCACCGTTGCACGCGCGCCCTCCTCCTAGACTGGATCGGTGACTGGATCGATGCTCCCACGGCGCCCCGGCCCCTCGGTGCGGGTGCGGGTGGTCGAGTTCCAGCCTGCCAGCACCGCGCACCCCCGGCGTACGCGCGAGGACCGGGTCGTGACCGAGGAGCCGCTGGAGATCCGGATCGAGTCGCCCGGGGCGGCCGCACGACGGGTGGCCGTGACGATGCGCACCCCGGGTCACGACTTCGAGCTCGCCGTCGGCTTCCTGCTCGCGGAGGGCGTCCTGACCCCCGACCACCTCGCCTCGGTGGCCTACTGCACCGACGTCGGGCTCTCCCCGGAGGAGGAGTTCAACGTCGTCACCGTCGGCCTCAACGCCCCGCCGCTGCGCGAACCGGCACCCCGGTACGCCGGGCCCACGGCCGGCGCGGCCGCCTGCGGCGTCTGCGGCAAGGACTCCGTCGGCGAGGCCCTCGGCGTCCACCTGCGCGCGGACCCGCCGCACCCCGATCTCCGGATCCCCGCCGGGACCCTCGGCGCCCTCCCCGAACGGCTCCGCCGGGGACAGCGGGTGTTCGGTCGCACCGGGGGTCTGCACGCAGCCGGGTACTTCACCGCCGCCGGCGAGCCCGTCGTCATCCGCGAGGACGTGGGGCGGCACAACGCCGTCGACAAGGTCGTCGGGGCACGGGTCCTCGGCGGAGCACCCACCGACCTGCCGGTGCTCGTCGTCAGCGGCCGGATCGGGTTCGAGCTCGCCCAGAAGGCGGCCGCCGCGGGCGTGGGGATCCTCGCCGGGGTCGGCGCACCGAGCAGTCTCGCCCTCGACCTCGCCGCCCGGGCCGGGCTCACGGTGGTCGGGTTCCTCCGCGAGGAGCGGTGCGTCGTCTACACCGCGCCCGAACGGATCACCCTCTCCCCCGCGTGAGGTACGCGTCCGCCCGCGCGTCCTCACCGGCGCTGTCGGTGCCGACTCCTAGGGTCGCAGCATGCGGTTGCTCCACACCTCCGACTGGCACCTGGGCCGGTCGTTCCACCAGCAGGGTCTGCTCGACGCGCAGGCCGCTCACCTCGACCACCTGGTCGAGGTGGTGCGCGCCGAGCGCATCGACGCCGTGCTCGTGGCCGGCGACATCTTCGACCGGGCGCTGCCCCCGGTCGACGCCGTCGAGCTCGCCAGCGAGGCATTCGCCCGACTGGCAGCGACCGGCGCCCGCGTGGTCGTCACCAGCGGCAACCACGACTCCCCGGCACGGCTCGGGGCCAATGCCGCGTTGGCCGACGCCGCCGGCGTCCACTTCCGCACGCGCTGGCAGGGTGTCGGCACCCCGGTGCTCCTGGAGGACGACCACGGCCCGGTCGCGGTGCACGGGCTGCCCTACCTCGAGCCCGATGCCGTCCGGGCCGCCTGGGAGCTGCCGGCCCGCAGCCATGAGGCGGCGCTCGGCGCGGCGATGACGCGGGTCCGAGCCGACCTCGCCCGGCGGCGGCACACCCGCAGCATCGTCCTCGCCCACGCCTTCGTGGCGCGGGTCGGCGACCGCCCCGAGGAGCTCGCCAGCGACAGCGAGCGCGACCTGTCCGTGGGCGGGGTCCAGGTGGCTCCGGCCACCCTCTTCGACGGCATCGACTACGTCGCGCTCGGCCACCTCCACTCCCCCCACGTGCTCGGCGAGCACCTGCGCTACTCCGGCGCGCCGCTGGCCTACTCCTTCTCCGAGACCAGCCACGAGAAGGGGTCCTGGCTCGTCGAGCTCGGCGCGCCAGGCACCCCCGCGCGGTCCACGTTCGTGCCCGCCCCGGTGCCCCGTCCGCTCGCCACCCTGCGCGGCCGGCTCCGGGACCTGCTCGACGACCCGGGGCTCGCCCGCTACGAGGACCACTGGCTGCAGGTGGTCGTGACCGACCCGCAACGTCCCGACCAGACCATGCAGCGGCTGCGCGCCCGGTTCCCCCACACCGTCGTGCTCGACTTCCAGCCCGAGGGGCGTGCCCCGCGGGCGGGGCTGGTCACTCCCCGGGTCATGGGGCGCAGCGACCTCGACGTCGCCCTCGGGTTCGTCCAGGAGGTCCGCGACCTCGAGGCGACCACCGAGGAGGAGCTCCTGCTCCAGCTGGCCTGCGACTCGTGCCGCATCGCCGAGGACGCCGACCCGTTCGCGGCCGGCGGCACCGATCGGGCGGCGGGCTGATGCGCCTGCACCACCTGCGGGTCCGGGCCTTCGGCCCGTTCGGCGACACCGAGGACGTCGACTTCGACAGCCTCCACGAGGCCGGGCTCTTCCTGCTCTCCGGCCCGACGGGGGCCGGCAAGACCAGCCTCCTCGACGCCGTCTGTTTCGCCCTCTACGGGCGGGTCCCCGGCGTCCGCGACGAGCGCGCACTGCGCTCCCAGCACGCCGCCGACGGCGTCGCGCCGCTCGTCGAGCTCGAGTTGACCGTCCGCGGACGGCGCCTGCGCCTGCGTCGTACGCCGGAGTGGGTGCGCCCGAAGCGGCGCGGAGACGGCACCACCGTGGAGCGGGCGGCGGTCACGCTGCACGAGATCCGCGGCGACGCGGAGGTCCTGCTCTCCTCGCGCGCCCAGGAGGTCGGACACGAGATCGGACTGCTCCTGGGCATGACGGCGACCCAGTTCCAACAGGTGGCGATGCTGCCCCAGGGTCGCTTCCACCAGTTCCTGCTCGCCGACAGCGAGGAGCGGCAGGCCGTACTCACCCGGCTCTTCGGCACCCAGCGGTTCTCCGCGATCGAGGAGTGGATCGCCGAGCACAGTCGCGCGACCACCCGCCGCGCCGAGGAGCTCCGCGCGCAGGCCGACAAGCGCCTGCACAGCCTCGCCGACCGTGCCGGGGTCGAGGCGCCGCCGGCCGCGCCGGTCCCCGAGGAGACCGCGACGTCCTGGCGGGCCTGGTCCATCGATCTGCTCGGTCGCCTCGCCGACGACCACACCCGCGCGACCGCCCGGCTCGACCAGGCCCGGGCCCAGCTCGCGGCTGCTCGCACGACCTGCGCCGCGGCCGAGGACTGGGCCCGTTGGTGGACCCGGCGGGCGACCGCCGAGGAGCGGGCGGCCCGGGTCGCTGCGCAGCAGGACGCCCTCGACGCCGCGCGGGAGGCCCTCACCGCCCACGAGGCCGCGCGCGCCCTGCGCCCGCTCCTCACCGAGCACGACGAGACCCGCGAGCGCCGCGCGGCAGCGCTGCGCCGTGCCGGGCTGCCAGATCTCGAAGTGCCGTCCGATGGGCCCTCCGACGGGGACGCGCTCGCCGACCCGGAGGCCCACACCGAGGCAGAGGTCGAGCGGCTCACCGCCCGCCTCGCGGTGCTCGACGACCTGCGACCGGCCGTGACGGAGGTCGAGCGCGCCCGGCGCGAGTCCGCGTCGGCGCGGCGACGCCTCGATGAGACACGCACCGCACTGGCCGGCGTACGCCGGGAGGCCGCCGCACTGCCCGCGCTGCGCGAGGACGCCGACCGCGCCCTGCGCGAGGCACAGGACGCCCTGGCGGCCGAACCCGCACTCGCCGCCGAGGTCGCGCG
>JAJUGK010000003.1 GCA_029268205.1 Nocardioidaceae bacterium | reverse complement strand
CCGCCGAGGCCGCGTACGAGGTCGCGCACCCACGGCGGGGTGCCGCGGGCCGCGGGGCCGCGGCCGCCGAACGCCGCCCCCAGGGCGTCGGTCGCCGCTGCCCACGGGTCCTTCGGTCGGTCTGGTCCGGTCATGGTCCACCTCCAGGTCGCGCTCGCCGATCGGTCGGCGATAGGTCGACGATATATCGCTGACCCACATCACACCCGCCGCGCGGCGTGCCTGTGCCGCCTTGTCGGTGCCCGCTCCTACGGTGCGGGACATGACGTTCCACGACCGTTACGGCACCGACGTCCTCGCCACCGACTGGCGCGCGCCGAAGCGCGGCCGGGCGGTCGAGACCGAGGCGCAGCTCGGCATGGTCGTGGAGGAGGTCACCACCGACTGGTGCGGCGAGGTCGTCGCCGTCGAGCGCGACCTCGGCACGGTGATCCTCGAGGACCGCCGCGGCAAGCGCCGCACGTTCCCGCTCGGCCCCGGCTTCCTGCTCGAGGGCGCACCGGTGATCCTCGTCCCGCCGACCCGGCGGGGTCCGGCCGCCCCGACGCGGACGGCCTCCGGCTCGGTCGCCGTCGCCGGCGCCCGCGCCCGGGTCGCCCGGGCGAGCCGGATCTTCGTCGAGGGCCGCCACGACGCCGAACTGGTCGAGAAGGTCTGGGGCGACGATCTGCGGATCGAGGGGGTGGTCGTGGAATACCTCGCCGGCGTCGACGACCTGCCCGCCCACCTCGCCGACTTCGGCCCCGGCCCCGAGCGACGCGTCGGCGTGCTGGTCGACCATCTGGTCGCCGGCTCCAAGGAGAGCCGGATCGCCGAGGAGGTTCGCCGAGGACCCCACGGCGCCCACGTGCTGGTGGTGGGCCACCCTTTCGTCGACGTCTGGCAGGCGGTCAAGCCCGACCGGCTCGGTCTGGAGGAGTGGCCCACGATCCCGCGCTCGGTGGAGTGGAAGCGTGGCATCTGCCAGCACCTCGGCTGGCCCCACCGCACCCAGGCCGACATCGCCCGCGCCTGGCAGCACATCCTCGGCCGCGTGGGGTCCTACGCCGACCTCGAGCCGGCCCTGCTCGGTAGGGTCGAGGAGCTGATCGACTTCGTCACCACCTGACGGGTCGTCCACCGGCGTCCCGTCCCCGAGGAGGACCCATGAGCTACCCACCCGGACCGGGATACGGCGACGCGTACGCCCAGCCCCGCAGCGAGGACCGCACCTGGGCCCTGGTCTCCCACATCGGCAGCCTGGTCAGCGCCTGGTTCGCCCTGGGCATCCTCTGCCCGCTGCTGGTGATGCTGCTCAAGAGCGACGTGCCCTTCGTCCGCCGGCACGCCGTGGAGTCGCTGAACTTCCAGCTCACCCTGCTGATCCTGATCGCGATCGCCACCGTGGTCACCATCGTCACCCTGGGCATCGGCCTGATCGTGGTGGTCCCGGTCGGGATCGTCGTCGCGATCCTCGCGCTCGTCTTCATCATCCAGGGCACCGCGCACGCCTCGCGCGGAGAGGACTACCGCTACCCGCTCAACATCCGGCTGGTCCGCTGACCCGACCCGGGTTCACGGCAGCAGGGCACGCACGACCAGGTCGGCCAGCAGCCGGCCGCGGTCGGTCAGCACCACGCGCGGGTCGGGCGCGGTGAGCGGCTCGGCACGGACCAGGCCGGCGTCCACCTGGGCCGCGATCGCGGCACGCCCGGCGGCGTCGAGGGCGTCGATCGCCAACCCCTCGGCCAGCCGGAGCTCGAGCAGCACCCGCTCGACCCGTCGGGTCTCGGCGTCCAACAGCTCCCGGCCGTGCGCGGGGGACTCCCCGGCGGCCAGTCGCCGGGCGTACGCCGCGGGGTGCTTGACGTTCCACCAGCGCACGCCGCCGACGTGTCCGTGCGCACCGGGCCCGGCGCCCCACCAGTGACCGCCGCGCCAGTAGGCCAGGTTGTGCCGGCACCGGGCCCCCTCGTCCCGCGCCCAGTTCGACACCTCGTACCACCGCAGACCCGCCGCGCTCAGGAGCCGGTCGGCGACGGCGTACTTCTCGGCCAGGTCGTCCTCGTCGGGCATCGGCAACTCCCCGCGCCGCACCCGGCGGGCGAGCGCGGTGCCCTCCTCGACGATGAGGGAGTAGGCCGAGACGTGGTCGGGGTCGCAGGCGAGGGCCGCGGTCAGGCTCCGCTCCCAGTCGGCGGCCGTCTCCCCCGGCGTGCCGTAGATCAGGTCGAGGCTGAGCTGGTCGAAGCCGGCCGCCCGGGCCGCGGCGACGACGCCCGGAACGCGCGCCGGGTCGTGGGTGCGGTCGAGCGTCGCGAGCACGTGCGGCACCGCGGACTGCACGCCGAAGGAGATCCGGTTGATGCCGCCGGCCCGCAGCTGCTCCAGCCGCGCGGCGTCCACGCTGTCGGGGTTGGCCTCGGTCGTCACCTCGGCGTCGGCGGCCAGCCCGAACTCGGCGCCGATCGCCGCCAGGACGCGTTCGAGGTCGCCGGCCGGGAGCAGCGTCGGCGTACCTCCGCCGAAGAAGACTGTCCCCACCGGCAGGTCGGCCTCGCCGAGCACGCGGCGGGCCAGTCGGATCTCGGCGATGACCTGGTCGGCGTACGTCGTGCGCGAGGCGCCGTCGCCGAGCTCCTCCGCGGTGTAGGTGTTGAAGTCGCAGTAGCCGCACCGCACCCGGCAGAAGGGCACGTGGACGTAGAACCCGAACGGGCGGCTGCCCAGCTCGGCCAGCGCCGCGGCCGGCAGGGAACCGTCGCGGGGCGCCGGATCGGCGTCCGGAACGACTGAGGGCACCACCCCACCCTAAGCGGGTGGCGCGGTGCCCTCGTCGGTCGGGCTCAGGCGTACAGCGCGTCGATCTGCTCGCGGTACCTGTCCTCCACGACGTTGCGCTTGACCTTCATCGAGGGGGTCAGCTCACCGCTCTCGATCGAGAGGTCGTGGTCGAGCAGGATCCACTTCTTGATCGTCTCCCAGCGGTTGAGGCGGGTGTTGAGCTGGTCGACGTAGTCGCCCACCATCGCCTTGACCTTGTCGCTGGAGACGATCTCCGCATAGGACTTGCCCGCCATCCCGTTCTCGGCCGCCCACATCTCCATCGCGTCGGGGTCGAGGGTGATGACGGCGACGCAGAAGTTGCGCTCCGCACCGATCACGACGAACTGGCTGGCGTAGGGGCACAGCGCCTTGAACTGGGACTCGATCGCCGGCGGGACGACGTACTTGCCGCCCGAGGTCTTGAACAGCTCCTTGATCCGCCCGGTGATCGTCAGGAAGCCGTCCTCGTCGAGCGAGCCGCGGTCGCCGGTGTGCAGCCAGCCGTCGGCGTCGAGCGTGCGGGCGGTCTCCTCGGGGAGGTTGTGGTAACCCTCCATGATGTGCGGTCCGCGCAGCAGGACCTCGTCGTTCTCGCCGATCTTGATCTCGGTGCCGGGGAGCGCCGGTCCGACCGTGCCCATCTTGTAGTGGTGCGGGTGGTTGACTGCGGCGCCGGCGGCGTTCTCGGTCATCCCGTAGCCCTCGAGGATGAGGATGCCCGCGGCGTGGAACCACTCGGCGATCTCGCGGTTCAGCGCGGCGGAGCCGGAGATGAAGAACCGCACCCGGCCGCCGAAGCGCTCGCGCACCTTGCTGAAGACCAGCTTGTCGAACAGCGCGTGCTGCTTGGCCAGCAGGAACGGGACCGGCTTGCCCTCGAGCTTGAGCTTGTCGACCTTGAGGCCGACCTCGAAGGCCTTCTTGAACAGCTTCTCCTTCACGCCGCCCTCGGCGGCCTGCATGGTGACGATCTTGCCGTGGGCCTTCTCGAAGATCCGCGGCGCCGCCCCCATGAAGGTCGGGCGCACGACACCGAGATTGTCGACGATCTTCTCCACCCGGCCGTCGATGGCGGTCGCGAAGCCGATCGCGAGCTGCGCGGAGAGCAGCACCTTGCCGAAGGAGTGCGCCATCGGCAGCCACAGGAACTGCAGGTCGTCCTCGGAGAGGATGTTCTGTGCGGCGATCGAGGCACCCTCGTAGGTCCACGACGAGTGCCGCAGCCGTACGCCCTTGGAGCGGCCGGTGGTGCCCGAGGTGTAGATCAGGGTGGCCAGGTCGTCGGGCTGGATCTTCGAGATCGCCGTGGTGACCGCGTCGGGGTCGGAGGCGAGCAGCTCGGCACCCTTCGCCTCCAGGTCGGCCAGCGTGATGACCCAGTCGCCGTCGCCCTCGCCGTCGAAGACGATCACCTGACGCAGGTGCGGGAGCTCCGAGCGGTGCTCGACGAGCTTCGCGACCTGGGTGTCGTCCTCGGCGAAGACGATCCGGCACTCGGAGTCGGCCAGGATGTAGGCGACGTCCTGGGCGATCGTGGTCGGGTAGACGGTGGTGGTGGCCGCTCCGGCGCACATGATCGCCAGGTCGGCGAGGATCCACTCGTAGCGGGTGCCGGCGGCGATGTCGACCCGCTGCTGGGACTCGATCCCGAGCGCCAGCAGGCCGGCCGCGAGCTTGTCGACGTGCTCGCCGGCCTCGCGCCACGACATCGACTCCCAGGAGTCCCCGACCGGGTAGCGGAAGGCCTCGCGGTCGGCGGACTGGCGTACCCGTTCGACGAACTGCACGGCCATGTTGGGTGGACGGTTCTCGATCACTGCGAGGTCGTACTTGATGGCACTCACGTTTCTCTGCTCCGGCTCCCTGGGTGGACATGGCCCGTCCATCGGGACGCGTTCGACGTGTCGAACGTCACGGGATGGACTGGTGAGTAACAACCTAGGACACGCGCGGCCACCGGTGCAGCAGGGTCACGAGATTGGTGCCCCGTCGGCCGCCGCCGGGTGGCGTTCCAGGTACGTCTCCGCCATCGCGCGGGCCCGTGCCCCGAGCGCCGGCACCTCCAGCAGCCGCGGCAGCCGATCGCGCTCGGTGGTGAGGGCGCGGAACAGCCCCACGATGCTCAGGTCGTGGTCGGGGCGGTGCACGACCCGCAGCGGGTCACCGGCGGAGACGATCCCCGGCTCGAGCACCCGCAGGTACGGACCCGGCCGCCCGGCGTCCGCGAACCGCTTGACCCAGGCCCGGTCGTCGAGGCCGCGCTCGCCGAGCCAGTTGGCGAAGACCCGGCACGGGATCCGTACGTCGGCGACCTCCAGCAACGGCCCGGTCCCGGGCTCCCCCACCTGCCACCGCTCCCCCACGAGCGCGGCGTTGACGTCGATCCCGACCGTGGTCAGGTTCTCGCCGAACATGCCGGGCGCCACCGGGCCTCCCAGCGACGTCTCCCAGTGGTCGAGGTCCTCGCGGGCATAGGCGTAGACCGCCTGGTCGGCGCCTCCGTGGTTGACGAGGTCGGCGATCTCGTCGCCCTCCACGCCGGTGGGCGCGACCCCCACCGGGCCGGTGACCGGTCGTTTGTCGATCGCCGTACGCCGCAGCTTCCCGGCCCACTCCTCGTCGCGGGCGGGGCCGACGTTGACGGCGAGGACCTGCGCGGTCGGTGGTGTGCTCACGGCGCACATCATCACGCACGCGCCGGTCTCAGTCCCACCGCCTTCGCCGCGGCGGAGCCGACTACTTCTTGGCCGGGCCGGGCTCGGAGGTCGACAGCGCGGCGATGAAGGCCTCCTGGGGCACCTCGACCCGTCCGACCATCTTCATCCGCTTCTTGCCCTCCTTCTGCTTCTCCAGCAGCTTGCGCTTGCGGCTGATGTCGCCGCCGTAGCACTTGGCGAGCACGTCCTTGCGGATGGCGCGGATGTTCTCCCGGGCGATGATCCGGGAGCCGATGGCGGCCTGGATCGGCACCTCGAACTGCTGGCGCGGGATGAGCTCCTTGAGCTTCGCGGCCAGCGCGACACCGTAGGAGTAGGCCGAGTCGCGGTGGACGATGGCGCTGAAGGCGTCGACCACCTCGCCCTGCAGCATGATGTCGACCTTCACCAGGTCGGCGGCCTGCTCACCGGCGATCTCGTAGTTGAGCGAGGCATAGCCCTTGGTGCGGCTCTTCAGGGCGTCGAAGAAGTCGAACATGATCTCGCCCATCGGCAGCGTGTAGCGGATCTCGACCCGGTCCTCGGAGAGGTAGTCGATGCCGCCGAGCTGGCCGCGGCGGCTCTGGCACAGCTCCATGATCGCGCCGATGTACTCGCTGGGCGCGAGCACCGTCGCGTCGACGATCGGCTCGTGTACCTCGGCGATCTTGCCGTCGGTGGGGTATTCGCTCGGGTTGGTCACGGTGATCTCGCGACCGTCCTCCATGACCACCCGGTAGACGACGTTGGGCGCGGTGGAGATCAGGTCGAGGTTGAACTCCCGCTCGAGCCGCTCCCGGACGATCTCCAGGTGCAGCAGGCCGAGGAAGCCGATGCGGAAGCCGAACCCGAGCGCCCCGGAGGACTCCGGCTCGTACTGCAGGGCCGCGTCGTTGAGCTGGAGCTTCTCCAGGGCGTCGCGCAGCGTGGCGAAGTCGTCGCCGTCGATCGGGTAGAGCCCCGAGAACACCATCGGGTTGGGGTGCTGGTAGCCGCCGAGGGGCTCGGCGGCGGGCTTCGTGGCCGAGGTGACCGTGTCACCGACCCGGCTCTGGCGCACCTCCTTCACCCCGGTGATGAGGTAGCCGACCTCGCCCACGCCGATCTCGTCGGCCTTGACGGGCTCGGGGCTGATGACGCCGACCTCGAGCATCTCGTGCACCGCGCCGGTCGACATCATCTGGATCCGGTCGCGGTGCTTGAGGCTGCCGTCGACGACCCGGACGTAGGTGACCACGCCGCGGTAGGTGTCGTAGACGGAGTCGAAGATCAGCGCGCGCGGGGGCGCATCGGCGTCGCCCTCCGGCGCGGGGGTCTGGACGACGATCTGGTTGAGCAGGTCCTCGACGCCCAGCCCGGTCTTCGCGCTGACCCGCAGGACCTCCGACGGGTCGCACCCGATGATCCCGGCGAGCTCGGCGGCGTACTTCTCCGGGTTGGCGCCGGGCAGGTCGATCTTGTTGAGCACCGGGATGATGTGCAGATCGGCGCCCAGGGCGAGGTAGAGGTTGGCCAGCGTCTGCGCCTCGATCCCCTGGGCGGCGTCGACGAGCAGGATCGCGGCCTCACACGCCTCGAGCGAGCGGGACACCTCGTAGGTGAAGTCGACGTGACCGGGGGTGTCGATCATGTTCAGCACGAACGTGCGGCCCGCGAACTCGCCCTCGGTGACCGTCCAGGGCATGCGGACGGCCTGGGACTTGATGGTGATGCCGCGCTCGCGCTCGATGTCCATCCGGTCGAGGTACTGCGCCCGGGCCGCGCGCTCGTCGACGACCCCGGTGAGCTGCAGCATCCGGTCGGCGAGGGTCGACTTGCCGTGGTCGATGTGGGCGATGATGCAGAAGTTGCGCAGGATCGCGGGGTCGGTCCGGCCCGGCTGGGGTGCTGTCGGGTGGGTGGCCACGGGTCTTCGTCGCGTCCTTCGGCTGGCTGCGGGTGAGGCGGTACGGCACCGGTGCTCGGCGCGCCCCCATCCTCCCACGCGCCACGCCCTGACAGCATGCTCGGGTGATCACCTCACCGGTCCCCCACGGCCGGACCGCCCGTCGCCTCACCTGGGAGCTGCTGCCGCCGATGGTGCGGCGGCTGGTGGAGCAGCACTGCGGTGGGCCGGTCGTCGAGGTCGAGTCCCAGGACGCGGGGTTCACCCCCGGGTTCGCCTCCGTGCTGGTCTGCGCCGACGGGTCGCGCCACTTCGTCAAGGCGGCCTCGCGGATCGCGCAGCGGGTCTTCGCCGACTCCTACCTGGAGGAGGCGCGCAAGGTCGCCCTGCTCCCCGCCGGCGTACCCGCGCCGCGCCTGCGCTGGCAGCACGTCGACGACGCCTGGGTGGTCCTCGGGTTCGAGCACGTCCCCTCCCGCCCACCCGTCCGCCCCTGGCGGGCCGAGGAGCTCGACGCACTGCTGGACGCCCTCGAGACGACCGCCGACCTGCTGACCCCCGGTCCGCCGGGGCTGACCACCTCGACCTTCGCCGACGACCACGGCGCGATGGCCGGCTACTGGCACGAGCTCCCCGGTCGACCGGTCGCCGTCCGGGGGCTCGACGAGCACGGGCCCGAGGCCGCCGCGCTCGCCGCCCGCCTCGCGGAGGTGACCGAGGGCATGACCGTGCTGCACACCGACGTCCGCGACGACAACACGCTGATCCGGCCCGACGGGTCCGCGCTGCTGTGCGACTGGAACTGGCCGTGCCGCGGCGCCGCCTGGATCGACACCGTCGCCGCGCTGATCGGCCCCCGGGGCGACGGCCTCGACGTCGAGGCGGTCCTGGCCACCCGTCGCCTCACCGCCGACGTACCGGCCGAGCACGTCGACGTCGTCCTGGCGCTCCTGGCCGGCTACTTCCTGCGCCAGGGCGGCGAGCCGGTCCCGCGGACCTCGCCGCACCTGCGCGACGCCCAGCGCTGGCAGGGCGAGGTGGTGTGGGAGTGGCTCGGCGAGCGGCGCGGCTGGTGGTGAGCAGGTGAGCGCCGATTTGGGCGGCTCGCCGCCGCGCTGGTACCGTTGCGCTCCGCGTGTCCCGCGCTGACGCCTGCCCACCGGCAGCCACGCAGGGGTTCGCCCTCTCACCATCGCCGGCACTCCGGCACGTCCATCCAGCACCGAGCAGCAGAGGCAACTTCGTGGCGAACATCAAGTCCCAGATCAAGCGCAACAAGCAGAACGAGGCTGCGCGCGAGCGCAACAAGGCGGTCAAGACCAGCCTGAAGTCCGCGATCCGCAAGTTCCGCGAGGCCGCCGCCGCCGGCAACGCCGAGGAGGCCCGTACCCTCGCCGCCGCCGCCTCCCGCAAGCTCGACAAGGCCGCCTCGAAGGGCGTCATCCACAAGAACCAGGCCGCGAACCGCAAGTCCGCGATCGCCAAGAAGGCCGCCTCCCTCTGAGGCTCCCGCCCGCTGCTTGATCGGCGTCGTCCCCTCGGGGACGGCGCCGTCGTGCGTTCCGGGCTCAGACCCGCAGGTCGGCCACGGTGATCACCAGGCGCTCGAGGCTGTAGGCCGGATCGCCGGCCTGCCCCTTGATGTCGGCGTCGGCGCGGGCCACCTCGCGGATCGCGTGCGCCAGCCCGCGGTCGTCCCAGCCGCGGGCCTGCTCGCGCAGGCTGCGCAGCTTCCACGGCGGCACCCCCACCTCGCGGGCCAGGTCGGCCTCCCGCATCCCCCGGCCGGCCGCTCGGTAGCGCGCCAAGCCGCGCAGCCCCCCGGCGAACGCGCTGGTCACCAGCACCGCCGGGGTGCCCCCGTCGAGCGCCCAGCGGAGCTCCTCCAGGGCCTGCGCGGTGCGCCCGGTCAGCGCGGCGTCGGCGATGGCGAAGGACTTCGCCTCGGCCCGGCCGCCGAAGTACTGACCCACGCGCTCGCGCGTCAGCGGTTCGTCGGGGAAGTCCGCGGCGAGCTGGCGCGCGGCCGCGGCCAGGGCCCGGAGGTCCTGGCCGACGGCGGAGACCAGCGCCTGGGCGGCGTCCTCGGCCATCCGCGCACCGTGGAGACGCGCCTCGGCCGCGACGAACCGGGGTAGCTCGCCCGCCTTGAGCGGCGCGGTCTTGACCTCCGCGACGGCGTCCTGCTTGCGCAGCTTGTTGAGCACCCCGCTGCCCTTCTGCCCGCCGCCGTGGACGAGCACGAGGGCGACGTCCTCCGCGGGCGCGGCGGCGTAGTCGACCAGTCCGGCGACCGACTCCTCGGGCAGGTTCTCCAGCGAGCGGACGACCACGCAGCGGGTGGAGGAGAACAGCGACGGAGCGGCCAGGTCGCCGAGCGAGGCCATCGTCAGCTGGTCGGCCTCGGTGGCCGAGAACTCCGCCTCCGGATCGACCTGACGGACGGCGTCGCGAGCGGCCTGCACCTGGCGCTCGGCGAGGAACTCCTCGCCCCCGGTCACCAGGAGCACGCTGCCGATCGGTCCTCGCCTCGCCACGTCCCGAAGCCTCCCACACGGCGCCGACGGACCGCAGTGACAGGTCCGGGGTCCGCCGCTCAACGGGTCATCGGTCGCCAGCGACCCGCCCCGTCGACCACCACGACCAGGTCGCCGTCGAGGTCCGTACGGCGTACCCGGGCACCGGAGGACCGCAGGAGCTGCAGCGTGCGCGCGCCCGGGTGCCCGTAGCCGTTGTCCTCCCCCACCGAGACCAGGGCCAGGCGGGCGCCGGTGCCGGCGAGGAACGACTCGTCCTGGTGGGGGCTGCCGTGGTGCGGGACCGTCAGCACGTCGACCCGCAGCCCCGGCAGGTCCCGCCGCAGCAGCGCCTGTGCCTCGGGCTCCATGTCACCGGTGAGCAGGACCCGCACTCCGCCGACCTCGGCGACCTGCACGATGCTGGCGTTGTTGGCACGGCCGCCCTCCGCCCCCGCGGATCTGCCCTCGACGACCCGGCGGGGCCCGACCACCTGCCAGGCGACCGCCCCCACCCGCCGCACCTGCCCCAGCGGCGGCACCCCCAGCGCAACGCCCTCCGCCGCCGCCCGCTCCCGGACCCGTGCGGCCGCCGGCGCGGGCTCGTCCACGCCCGAGACCCAGATCTCCCCGACCGGCACCCGCCCGAGGACGCCGTCGAGACCACCGACGTGGTCGGCGTGGAAGTGCGTGAGCACCAGCGCCGGCACCCGCCGTACGCCGAAGCGCCGCAGGCACCCCGCGACCGCGTCGGGGTCGGGGCCCACGTCCACCACGACCGCTTCCGCCGGCCCCGCCCGCAGCAGGGTCGCGTCGCCCTGCCCGACGTCGCACGCGACCACCGCCCAGCCGGCCGGCGGCCACCCCGGGGTCGGGAGCGGGACGCTGGTGACCAGGGCGAGCCCGGCGGCCACCGCGAGACTCGCCCACCGGCGCGGCAGCAACCGGCCCAGCAGCAGGGTGACGCCGATGCAGGCGCCGGTGAGCAGCGTGATCCCGATCGGGTCGGCGGCCCAGTCGACGGCGGGGGCATGCAGGTCGCCGCTGCGCTCGGCGACGGTCACGATCCACCACGCGCCGACCCCGGCGACCGAGCCCGGCGCACGGGCGAGCGGACCGGAGACCACGCCGAGAAGTCCGCCGGCGAGGCCGGCCACGGTGGCGGGACCGACCGCGGGCGCCGCCACGAGGTTCGCCGCGACCGCGACCAGGCTGACCTTGCCCGAGATCGCCGCGATCACCGGGGTGCAGGCGATCTGGGCCGCCAGCGGCACCGCGATCGCCTCGGCGAGCCACCGGGGCAGCCACACGCTCAGTGCGTCGCGCCACCCCGGCGCGAGGAACAGGATGCCGGCGGTCGCCCCCACCGACAGGGCGAACCCGATCGTCGTGGCCAACCAGGGATCGAACAACAGCAGCGCCACCACCGCGACGCCCAGGCCGCGGGTGCCGCGTTGACGACCGTCGCTGGTCATCGCCAGCAGACCGACGGTGCCCATCGCGGCGGCGCGTACGACGCTGGGCTCGGTGCGGGCGAGCAGCACGAACCCCACCACCCCGCAGGCGCCGACGAGCAGCAGCCCGCGTCCGCGCACCCGGCACCAGCGCGCCATCGTCAGCAGGAAGCCGACGATCAGCGTGAGGTTGGTGCCCGAGACCGCGAGCAGGTGGGTCAGCCCGGAGACCTCGAAGTCCTCGACGAGTGCCGGGGGCATCCCCTGGTCGTCGCCCACGACCAGCGCCGGCACCAGCGTGCGCTCCTCGGGCGCGAGGTGCCCGACCGATGCCCGCAGGGCGGCCCGGACCGCCGCGGCGCCGTCGAGTGCGGCTCCCGGCTCGGCCAGCACCCGCGGGGTCCCCCGGGCGCGCACCAGCGCCGCGAGCTCGCCCTCGACCGGGGCGAGCCGACCCTCGACGGCGATGACCGACCCGAGCTCCGGACGCGTGCCGTTCTCGGCCCACGTCTCCGGTGCGACGACCATCACGGGCAGCCGGGTCCGCTGGGTCCGGCCGCGGGCGGTCACCGTGCGGACCTGCAGCCGCACGGTCACGTACCCGCCATGCTCCCCGACCCGGGGACGCGGGTCGGTGGTGACCAGTCCCGTCAGCTCCGCGACCGCGCGTTCCTCGGCCCAGGCACGCAGCGGTGACGACGCGGTCGTCTCGGCGCGGAGGTGCGCTGCCGCAAGGACTCCGAGGAGCACGACCAGACCCGCGACGATCGTGGGCACCGCACGGGGCCATCGGCGTACGCCGACCAGGGCCGCGAGCACCGCCGTCGCGACCAGCCCGAGCAGCATCCGACCCGACAGCAGCAGGCCGGCCAGGGCACCGGCCCAGGCCAGCGCCCCGAGCGCCGGGGTGCGCAGGTCGGCCGCCCCCGGGGCGACGACCTCGCCGGGCCGGGGCACGGCTCAGAGGGTCACGTGCGGCGCCAGCTGGGCCAGGGTCTTCTCCCCGATGCCCGAGACCTCCAGCAGCTCCTCCACGGCCGTGAACCGGCCGTGCTCCTCGCGCCACGCCACGATCGCCTGCGCAGTCACCGGCCCGACGCCGTTGAGGGTCTCCAGCTCCGCGGCGGTCGCGGTGTTGAGGTTGACCGAGCCGGGGCCGGTCGCGCCGGGGGCGCCGGGGGTCGCGGGCCCCGCGGCTGCGGGCGGCGTCGCCGCGGCGGCACCGACGAGCACCTGCTCGCCGTCGAGCAGGACGCGGGCGAGGTTGACCGAGCTCAGGTCGACGCGCGGCCGGGCGCCACCCGCGGCGGTGATCGCGTCGGCCACCCGTGCTCCGAGCGGCAGCGTGACGATGCCCGGGCTGCGCACCCGGCCCGCGACATGCACCACGACGGTGCCGTCGGCGTCGTCGGCGTCGTCGGCGTCCTCGGCGTCCTCGGCGTCCTCGTCGGCGGTCGCCCCGGTGTCCTCGACCAGGTCCGGCGAGGAGGCGTCCGGGGCTGGTGCGGCCCACGCCTCCGCGGTTGCATCGTCGCCGGCCGCACGCACCACCCACCAGGTGGTGACCGCCAGTGCGAGCGCGACCACCACGGCGAGCAGGGCGAGATGCTGCGGGGCGAGCGCGACCCGTCCGCGCAATGTGTCCGGCAGCCAGCCCCGGGCCCGGTGCCGGCCGGTCGCGAGCACTTCCGCACCCGGACGCAGCGGCGGCTCCGACCCCGGCTCGGAGGGTGCCTCGTCGTCGGTGCCGAGCAGGTCGAGCTCCCGGCCGATCAGGGCCAGGCGCCGTCGCGCCACCTCACTCAGCTCGTCGTCCCCGGGTCGTCGCGCACGCATGCGCCGCACCGTAGGGAGCCCACCGGTCCCGGCGGGTCACCCTCCGCCCGGCTGGGGACCCCGGGCGACCGGGACGGCCCTGGGGACGACCAGCGGCCCCGGACCCGGGGAGGGGCCGCCGGGTCAGTCGCGGGGTGCGACCACGACCGCGACCATGCCGGGCCCGACGTGAGCGCCCAGCGCCGCACCGATCTCGCCCACGACGACCTCCCGCCCGGTCAACTGCTCGGCGAGCTGGTCGGTGAGCTTCGCGGCCAGGGCCTCGGCGCGCTCCGGGCTGGCCAGGTGGCACACGGCCAGGTCGACCGGCCCCTCCGCCGCCCGGGCGGACTCCAGCGCCAGCTCCTCGAGGCGTCCGAGCGCGCGCGTGGCGGTGCGGACCTTCTCGTACGGCCCGATCCGGCCCTCATCGATCCGCAGGATCGGCTTCACCGCCAACGCGGAGCCGAGGAAGGCGGCCGCCGCCCCGACGCGTCCACCACGGCGCAGGTGCTCGAGGGTGTCGACATAGAACAGCGAGGTCACGTGCTCGGCACGCCGCTCGACCGCGTCCACGACGGTCGGCACGTCCGCTCCGGCCTCGAGCAGGTCGGCGGCGCCGAGGACGAGGAAACCGGTGCCGATACCGACCTGCCGCGAGTCGAGGCAGGTCACCGGGACCGGCGCGTCCTTCGCCGCCAGCTGCGCGGACTCGAACGTGCCGCTGACCTCGGCGGAGAGGTGGATGGAGACGATCTCCTCGACGCCGTCCTCGGCGAGGTCCCGGTAGACCCGCCCGAAGCGCTCCGGCGCGGGACGCGAGGTGCTGACCGGTCGCCACTCGCGCAGCGCGTCGGCGAGCTCCTCGGGGCCCAGGCCGTCGCCCTCGTCGTACGCCGTCCCACTCACGATCACCTGCAGCGGGACGACACTGATCCCGCGAGCGGACGTCACCGCCGGCGGCAGGGACGCGGAGCTGTCGGTGACCAGAGCGATCCGGCGCATGGGAGGAGAGTAGTCCGGCCGGGATGCTTCGCCTTGCCCCGTGCGTAGCGTGGGTGCCATGACCTCCACCCCCGCAGACCGCACGGTTCCCACAGGCGAAGGCCTCGACGTGGTGATCGCCGGCGGCCACGGCCAGATCGCCCTGCTCCTCGAGCGGCGCCTGACCGACGCCGGTCACCGGGTGCGCGGCATCATCCGCAACCCCGACCATGCCCAGGACCTCGCGGCCGCGGGTGCTGAATCGATCGTGCTCGATCTCGAGGACACCTCCGCCGAGGAGCTCGCCGCCGCCGTCCGCGGCGCCGACGCCGTGGTGTTCGCCGCCGGCGGCGGGCCCAACAGCGGGGCCGCCCGCAAGGAGACCGTCGACAAGGGCGCCGCGATCCTGCTCGCCGACGCCGCCGAGCTCGCGGGCGTCCGGCGCTACGTGATGGTCTCGGCCATGGGCACCGACCGGGCCGACCCGACCAGCGACGAGGTCTTCCAGATCTACCTGCGTGCCAAGGCGGCCGCCGACGCGGACCTGCAGCGCCGCGACCTCGACTGGACCATCGTCCGCCCCGGCGCCCTCACCGACGACCCCGGCACCGGCAGGGTCCGGCTCGGGGCGAGCACCGGGTACGGCGAGGTGCCGCGCGCCGACGTCGCCCACGTCCTGCACGCGGTGCTCGAGACCCCGTCGTCCGCGGGTCGCGTCGTCGAGCTCATCGGCGGGGAAACCCCGGTGACGGAGGCCGTCGCCGCGCTCTAGGCTCGCGCGGTGCCCGAGTCCCCGAACGCCCCCGATGCCCGGATCGCCCGCTTCGTCGCCGCGCTCGACGACCACCTGACCGACCTCAACGAGCGGGACCGGTTCTCCGGGGTCGCCCTGGTCCGCCACGGGGAGCGGGACCTGCTGCACGCGGCGTACGGCGTCGCGACCCGCCGGTGGGGCATCCCGGTCACGGTCGACACCCGCTTCGACGTCGCGTCGGTGACGAAGCTCTTCACCAGCGTGGCCGTGCTGCAGCTCGTGGAGGCCGGCCGGCTCGACCTGGACGCACCGCTCACCGGGCTGGTGGACCTGTCGGACACGACGGTGCGCGACGACGTGACCGTACGCCACCTGCTCACCCACACCAGTGGGATCGCCGACGACGCCGACGAGGAGGCCGGGGAGAGCTACGAGGCGCTGTTCGTCGACCGGCCGAACTACGCGGTCACCACCACCCGCGGCTTCTTCCCGGGCTTCGCCCACAAGCCGCCGCGGGTGCCGCCGGGCACCGACGTGCGCTACTGCAACGTCGGCTTCGTGCTGGCCGGTCTGGTCGTCGAGGAGCTCACCGGGTCGCCGTACCGCGATCACATCCGCGAGCACGTGTTCGCCCGGGCCGGCATGGAGACGGCCGGGTTCTTCCACATGCGCGAGACCGCACCGGGCGGGCCGGTGGCGGAGGGCTGGGACCCGATCCCCGACGGCAGTGGGGCGATCACCGGATGGCGGCAGAACATCTACTCCTACCCGCCGATCGGCTCCCCCGACGGGGGTGCGCACTGCACGGCCGCGGACCTCGTGCGCTTCGCCGAGGCGATCCGCGACCACGAGTTGCTCGGCCCCGAGCTCAGTGCCGCCCTCTGCGCTCCGCAGGTCCGGCACTTCGAGCGCGAGGACCCCGCGAACGGCTCGATCTGGATCGGCTACGGCACCGAGGTGGCCGTCCGGACCGACGGCTCGGTCGCGTCCTGGTCGAAGGACGGCATCAACGCCGGAGCCTCCGCCGTCGTCGAGCACCTCCCCGAGGCCGACCTCACCGTCGCCCTGGTCTCCAACCTCGAGGACGGTGTCTGGTCGGCCTGGCGGCTCGCCCGCGAGACCCTCGACCACGCCCGCACCCCGCTGGTGTGAGGCCGGCGCCGAAGTCACCACATATGTGGCGACTTTGGCACTTCCGACACGATTTCTGCGGCGTGTCGCGGGAAAATCACCACATATGTGGCGATTTCTGTGACGCGTGGGACTCAGCCGGCGACGATGTTGACCAGCTTGGGGGCGCGGACGATCACCTTGCGGACCTGCTTGCCGTCGAGGGCGGCGATGACCGCGGGGTCGGCCAGGGCGAGCCGCTCGAGCTCGTCCTCGGCAACGTCGGGGGAGACCTCCAGCCGGGCCTTGACCTTGCCCTGCACCTGGACGACCGCGGTGACGGCGTCGTCGGTGAGCAGGGCGGGGTCGACCGTGGGCCACCCGACGCGGGCGACGGTGGGCTCGTGGCCCAGGCGCTCCCACATCTCCTCGGCGGTGTACGGCGCGACCATGCTCAGCAGGATCGTGACGGTCTCGGTCGCCTCGCGCACGGCGGGGTCGGCGGGGCCGCACCCGGAGTCGATGGCCTTGCGGGTGGTGTTGACCAGCTCCATGATCCGCGCGACGACCACGTTGAAGCGGTGGTTCTCGAGCAGCTGGTCGGCCTCGGCGAGGGTCTTGTGGGTGGCCTTGCGCAGCGCGACGTCCCCGCCGGACGGGCCGGTCCCGGGCGCGCTGGTGACGTCGCCGGAGAGCCGCCACGCCCGCTGCAGGAACTTCAGCGAGCCCTGCGGCGACAGGTCGGCCCAGTCGATGTCGTCCTCCGGCGGGCCGGCGAAGACCATCGTCAGGCGGACGGCGTCGACGCCGAAGGCGTCGATCTGCTCGCCCAGGTCGACGCCGTTGCCCAGCGACTTGCTCATCGCCTTGCCCTGGTTGATCACCTGCCCCTGGTTGAGTAGGGCGGCGAACGGCTCGACGAAGTCGACCAGACCCAGGTCGTGCAGGACCTTGGTGAAGAACCGGCTGTAGAGCAGGTGCAGGATGGCGTGCTCGACACCGCCGACGTACTGCGCAGCCGGCATCCAGCGCCCGACCTCCGCGGGGTCGAACGGCCCGTCGGTCTTGCCCGGGGAGCAGTAGCGCAGGAAGTACCACGACGAGTCGACGAAGGTGTCCATCGTGTCGGTGTCGCGCCGGCCCGGGCCACCACAGCCCGGGCAGGTCGTCTCGACCCAGTCGGTGGCCGCCGCCAGCGGCGAGGTGCCCTTGGGCTTGAGGTCGGCGCCCCGCAGGTCGGGCAGCTCCACCGGCAGCTGGTCGTCGGGGACCGGGACCTCACCGCAGCGCTCGCAGTGCACGATCGGGATCGGGCAGCCCCAGAACCGCTGGCGGCTCAGCAGCCAGTCGCGCAACCGGTAGTTGACCGTGCCGGTGCCGCGCCCGTCGGCCTCCAGCTGCTCGATGATCCGGGCGATGCCGGTCGCCCGGTCGCCCAGCCCGTCCAGCATCCCGGAGTTGACGTAGGTGCCGTCGCCGGTCGTCGCGACGCCCGAGGTCTCGGGGTTGTCCTCGCCGGTGTCGATGACCCGCCGCACGGGCAGGCCCATCGCCCGGGCGAAGTCGAGGTCGCGCTGGTCGTGGGCCGGCACCGCCATGATCGCGCCGGTGCCGTAGTCGGCCAGCACGTAGTCACTGGCCCACACGGGCACCCGCTCGCCGTTGACCGGGTTGACCGCCACGACCCCCAGGTCGACACCGGTCTTGGGCCGCTCGGTCGAGAGCCGGTCGATGTCGCTGGCCTTGCGGACCTCCTCGAGGTACGCCGTGAACGCCGCGCGCTGCTCGGGCGCACAGATCTCCTCGGCCAGCTTGGCATCGGCGGCGACGACCATGAACGTCGCGCCGTACAGCGTGTCGGGCCGGGTGGTGAACACGGTGACCCGGCGGGTCTCCCCCGCCCGGTCGCCGGTCAGCTCGATGTCGAAGTCGACGTGGGCTCCCTCGGAGCGCCCGATCCAGTTGCGCTGCATCGCCAGCACCCGGTCGGGCCAGGTGCCCTCCAGCTGCTCCATGTCGTCGAGCAGCCGCTGGGCGTAGTCGGTGATCTTGAAGTACCACTGCGACAGCTCGCGCTTGGTCACCTCGGCGCCGCAGCGCTCGCACCGGCCCTGCACGACCTGCTCGTTGGCCAGCACCGTCTGGTCGACCGGGCACCAGTTGACCGGCGACTCCTTGCGGTAGGCCAGGCCGCGCTCACGGAAGCGCAGGAACAGCCACTGGGTCCACCGGTAGTACTCCGGGTCGGAGGTGTGCAGCCGACGCGACCAGTCGAAGGAGATCGCGTAGCGCCGCAGCGACTCCGCCTGGGTCTCGATGTTGGCGTAGGTGTAGGTCGCCGGGTGCTCGTTGCGGCGGATCGCGGCGTTCTCCGCCGGCAGACCGAAGGAGTCCCAGCCGATCGGGTTGAGCACGTCGTAGCCCTTGAGCCACCAGTAGCGCGCCAGCATGTCGTGCAGCGCCATCACCTCGGCGTGGCCCATGTGCAGGTCGCCGCTGGGGTAGGGGAACATCGTCAGCGCATAGCGCCGCTCCCGGGACCCGTCGTCGGCCGGGCGGAACGGGTCGAGGCGCTCCCACACCGGGCGCCACTTCTCCTGGACCGCGGCGACGTCGTAGGTCGACGTACGGCTCCGGCCCGCCTCCTGCTCGGCGTTGCTCCCGCTGCTCTGCGTCACGACTGCTCCTCGTCTGCTGATTCCTGCTCCCGGGCCCGCGGGGCCCGCCCCGGACATGAAAAAACCCCTCGCACGGAGGGGTGGCCGCGCTGGTGCCCGTGGGCCGTCAGCGCGGCTGTCGAAGGAGCAGGGACCGTGTCCTCATGACTCCATCGTACTCGCCCTTGGCGGCAGCCGACGCACGCCGCCCGGCTGCGTCTAGGGTCGGCGCATGGACTCCTGGCTCGTGACCGGCGGCGCCGGCTACATCGGCGCCCACATCGTCGACTCGTTCGCCCGCGTCGGCATCCCCACCGTCGTGCTCGACGACCTCTCCAGCGGCCACCGGCACTTCGTGTCGGACGAGGTGCCGTTCGTCGAGGGATCCATCCTCGACGGGGAGCTGCTGGCCCGGGTCTTCGCCGAGCACCGGATCGCCGGCGTCGTCCACGTCGCGGGGTTCAAATACGCCGGGGTCTCCGTCGACCGGCCGCTGCACACCTACGAGCAGAACGTCACCGGCACCCTGAGGTTGCTGCAGGCGATGGCCGACGCCGACGTCGGCAATCTCGTGTTCTCCTCCAGCGCCGCGGTCTTCGGCACCCCCGACGTCGACGTGGTGACCGAGGAGACCCCCACCAGCCCGGAGTCGCCGTACGGCGAGTCGAAGCTGATCGGCGAGTGGCTCATCCGCGACCAGGCCCGCGCCACCGGTCTGCGCCACACCTCGCTGCGCTACTTCAACGTGGTCGGGTCCGGCTCGGAGTCGCTCTACGACACCAGCCCGCACAACCTGTTCCCGCTGGTCTTCGACGCGCTCGTCGCCGGCCGGACCCCGCGCATCTACGGCACCGACTACCCCACCCCCGACGGCACCTGCGTGCGTGACTACATCCACGTCGCCGACCTGGCCGATGCCCATGTGGTCGCCGCTCGCCGGCTCGCCGAGGGCGACGACCTGCAAGCCGTCTACAACCTCGGCAGCGGCACCGGCAGCTCGGTCCGCCAGATCATGGACACCGTCGCCGAGGTCACCGGCATCGACTTCACCCCCGAGCTGGCCGATCGCCGCCCGGGCGACCCGGCCCAGATCGTCGCCACGGGCGAGAGCGCCGCGCGCGACCTGGAGTGGCGGATGCGGCACGATCTGCACGCGATGGTCGCCAGCGCCTGGGCCGCCCGCCGGGCCGCCGAGCGCTGACCCGTCCCCGTCCCGACCCGACCCGACCCCACCCGCCGAGGAGCGATATGTCCGACCCCACGCCGACCACCCAGCAGCCCGTCACCCGCCCCGTCTCCGACCTCTACCGGCTCGACGGCCGGGTCGCGGTGATCACCGGTGCCTCCTCCGGTCTCGGGGTGGTGTTCGCGGAGGTCTTCGCCGAGGCGGGCGCCGACGTCGTGCTCGGCGCGCGTCGCGTCGAGCGGCTCGCCGACACCGCGGCCCTGGTGGAGAAGCACGGTCGCCGTGCGGTCTGCGTCGCCACCGACGTCGCCTCTCCGGAGGACTGCCAGGCGCTCGTCGACGCCGCGGTCGGGCAGCTGGGCCGCGTCGACGTGCTGGTCAACAACGCCGGGATCGGGACCGCGGTGCCGGCCACCCGGGAGACCCCGGAGCAGTTCCGCGAGGTGATCGACATCAACCTCAACGGCTCCTACTGGATGGCCCAGGCGTGCGGCCGGGTGATGCAGCCCGGGAGCAGCATCATCAACATCTCCTCGGTCCTCGGCCTGACCACGGCCGGTCTCCCCCAGGCCGCCTACAGCGCGTCGAAGGCGGCGGTGATCGGACTCACCCGCGATCTCGCCCAGCAGTGGACCGGCCGCAAGGGCATCCGGGTCAACGCCATCGCGCCCGGCTTCTTCACCTCGGAGATGACCGAGCAGTACCCGCCCGGCTACCTGGAGTCGCAGGCCGGCCGGATCCCCGCCGGCCGCAAGGGCGACCCGCGCGAGCTCGCGGCGACCGCGGTGTTCCTCGCCAGCGACGCGGCCGGCTACATCACCGGACAGACCCTCGCGGTCGACGGCGGGATGACGATCGCCTGATCAGGAGCGCACGACCACGACCGGCGCCTTCGCGTGCCGGATCACCTGGTCGGCGACGGAGCCGAGCACCAGGCTGGCGAACCCACCCCTGCCGCGGGCGCCGACGACCACGACGTCGGCGTGGGTCGAGGCGTCGATGAGGCACTGGGCGGCCGGGCCGTACGGGACGTGCACCTCGACGGCGACGTCCGTCTCACCCAGGGCGCGTTGGACCCGCTCCTCGGTGACCGTCCTGGTCGCCGCGGCGAGCTCCGCGAGCGAGGGCGCGTAGCCCGGCTTGGCGTCAGCGGGTCGCTCGGCGCTCGTGATCGAGAACGCCCGGACCACGTGCAGGGCGGTGCCCCGCCGCACGGCCTCCTCGATCGCGTAGCGCAGCGCTGCGCCCGCCATCGCCGATCCGTCGTCGCCGACCAGCACGCCGCCGTCGATCTCCACCCGCGTAGGAACGTTCTGCGCCATACCCACATCGTGTCACGCTCGGGCACACTGGCCAGATGAACCCTCAGAACCTGCCGCACCTGCAGCACGCCCTGCGGCTGCAGTTCCCGCAGTCCCTGGGCGTGTACGACGACTACGCGGCCGCCCAGCGGGTCGTCGACCACCTCGCCGACAACGACTTCCCGGTGCAGGACGTGCTCATCGTCGGCACCGACCTCAAGCAGGTCGAGCGGGTGACCGGCCGGCTCACGACCGGCAAGGTGGCCGCCGGCGGCCTGTTGTCGGGGCTGTGGCTCGGGGTGTTCGTCGGTCTGATCTTCGCGCTCTTCACCGAGGAGTCGATGCTCGCGGTCCTCGCCTCGACCGCCGCCTTCGGCGCGCTGTTCGGGGTGATCTGGGCCCTCGTCGGGTACGCCGCCACCCGGGGCCGGCGCGACTTCACCTCGATCACGCAGGTGGTCGCCACCCGCTACGAGGTGTTGTGTGAGCACAAACACCTCGCCGCCGGGCAGCAGCTGCTGGAGCGTTTGCCGGGTGGACGCCCTGACCCGTTCGCCTGAGCGGCAGGCACAATGGCGCTCATGTCCTGGACCAATGACACCGTGCGCCGCACCTACGACGAAGTGCTTCGTCGCAACCCCGGGGAGACCGAGTTCCACCAGGCGGTCCACGAGGTCTTCGACTCCCTCGATCCGGTCCTCGACAAGCACCCCGAGTACGCCGAGCACGCGATCCTCGAGCGGATCTGCGAGCCGGAGCGCCAGGTCGTCTTCCGCGTGCCGTGGGTCGACGACCAGGGGCGGGTGCAGATCAACCGCGGCTTCCGCGTCCAGTTCAACTCCGCGCTCGGCCCCTACAAGGGCGGGCTGCGCTTCCACCCCTCGGTGCTGCTGGGCACGGTGAAGTTCCTCGGCTTCGAGCAGGTCTTCAAGAACGCGCTCACCGGCCTGCCGTTGGGCGGCGCCAAGGGCGGCAGCGACTTCGACCCCAAGGGCCGCTCCGACGGCGAGATCATGCGGTTCTGTCAGTCGTTCATGACCGAGCTGCACCGCCACATCGGCGAGTACGTCGACGTGCCGGCCGGCGACATCGGCGTCGGGATGCGCGAGATCGGCTACCTGTTCGGCCAGTACAAGCGCATGACCAACCGCTACGAGTCCAGCGTGATCACCGGCAAGGGCCTCGACTGGGGCGGCTCGGTCATGCGGCCCGAGGCGACCGGCTACGGCACCGTCTTCTTCGCCCAGCACATGCTCGCCACCCGCGGGCGCAGCTTCGACGGCGCCCGGGTGCTGGTCTCCGGCTCGGGCAACGTCGCCCACTACGCGATCGAGAAGGTCCACCAGCTCGGCGGGACCGTGGTCGGCTGCTCCGACTCCGCCGGCTCGGTCTACGACCCCGACGGCGTCGACCTCGAGCTCCTGCACCAGGTCAAGCAGGTCGAGCGCGAGCGGATCTCGGTGTACGCCGAGCGGCGTCCCCGCGCCCGCTACTTCGCCGGGTCGACCGTGTGGCGGGTCGCGGGCGAGGAGGACGTCCAGGTCGCGCTCCCCTGCGCCACCCAGAACGAGCTCGACACCGACGACGCGAAGTTCCTGCTCGACCACGGCGTCTGGGCCGTCGCCGAGGGCGCCAACATGCCCTGCACCCCGGAAGCGATCAACGTCTTCACCGGTGCCGAGGTGCTCTTCGGCCCCGGCAAGGCGGCCAACGCCGGCGGCGTGGCGACCTCCGGCCTGGAGATGCAGCAGAACGCCTCCCGCGACGCCTGGACGGCCGCCTACACCGAGCAGCGGCTCGCCGAGATCATGGAGGGCATCCACTCCCGGTGCGCGCACACCGCGGAGGAGTACGGTCGCCCCGGCGACTACATCCTGGGTGCCAACGTCGCCGGGTTCGCCAAGGTCGCCTCGGCGATGCTCGCGCTCGGCGTGATCTGAGGAGGTTCCGGTGACCGGTCCCCCGCATCGCACCGCCCTGGTCCGGTCCCCCTCCCCCCGCATGGCCGAGGGGCTGGTGACCCACATCGAGCGCACCCCGGCCGACGCCGACCTCGCGCGCCGCCAGTGGGAGGGCTATGTCGCCGCGTTGCGCGAGCACGGCTGGACCACCCTCGAGGTGGAGCCGGCCGACGACTGCCCGGACGCGGCGTTCGTCGAGGACACCGTGGTGATGTACGGCGACCTGGCCGTGCTCGCGCTCCCCGGCGCGCCGCAGCGCCGCCCGGAGACGGCCGGCACCGAGGTCGTCCTACGGGACCTGGGGTACGAGGTCGCGCGGATCGCCGCCCCCGGCACCCTCGACGGCGGTGACGTGCTCAAGCACGGCCGCGACGTCTGGGTGGGCCTCGGCGGCCGCACCAACACCGCGGCCCTCGATCAGCTCGCCGCCCTGCTGGAGCCGCGCGGCGCGCGGGTGCACGGCGTACCGCTGACCAAGGTGCTGCACCTGAAGTCGGCCGTCACGGCGCTGCCCGACGGCACCGTCCTGGTCCACCCGCCGCTGCACGAGGGCACCTTCGCCTGGACCGACGTGCTGGAGGTGCCCGAGGAGCCGGGCAGCCACGTCGTGGTCCTCGACGAGGAGACCGTGCTGATGTCGGCGGCCGCACCCCGGACCGCGGCCCTGCTGCGGGACCGCGGCCTGCGGGTCGTCGCGGTCGACATCTCCGAGTTCGAGAAGCTCGAGGGCTGCGTCACCTGCCTCTCGGTGCGGCTACGCGAAGCGCCCGGCCAGCCTGCCGGCTGACCGGGCGCCCCTGCACCGCGTCGATTGTCAGCGCAGGTCGAAGCGGTCGAGCTCCATCACCTTGACCCACGCGGCGGCGAAGTCGCGCACGAACTTCTCCTGCGCATCGTTGCTCGCGTAGACCTCGGCGAGGGCGCGCAGCTGGGAGTTCGACCCGAAGATCAGGTCGACCGCGGTGGCGGTCCACTCCACCTCGCCCTCGGCGCTGCGGATCTCGTAGACGTTCTCGGAGTCCTGCGACGCCTTCCATTCCTTGCCGTTGGTCAGCAGGTTGACGAAGAAGTCGTTGGTCAGGACGCCCGGACGATCGGTGAGCACGCCGTGCGAGCTGCCGCCGACGGTGGCGCCGAGGGCACGCATGCCGCCCACGAGCACCGTCATCTCCGGCGCCGAGAGGTCGAGCATGTAGGCCTTGTCGACCAGCAGGACCTCCGGCTGAAGCTTCTCCCCGTCGCGCAGGTACTGCCGGAACCCGTCGGCGCGCGGCTCGAGCACCTTGAAGGAGTCGACGTCGGTCTGCTCCTCGGTGGCGTCGGTGCGGCCCGGCCGGAACGGCACCGTGAGCTCCACCCCGGCCTCGCGGGCGGCCTTCTCCACCGCGGCGGTGCCGCCCAGGACGATCAGGTCGGCCAGCGACACCTGCGCCCCGCCGGCGGCGTTGAACTCCTGCTGGACCTGCTCCAGGACGCCGAGCACCCGGGCGAGCTGCTCGGGCTGGTTGGCCGCCCACGAACGTTGGGGCTCCAGTCGGATGCGGGCACCGTTGGCGCCGCCGCGCTTGTCGGTCTTGCGGAACGACGAGGCGGACGCCCAGGCCGTCGCGACCAGCTCGGCGGTGGAGAGACCGGAGTCGAGCAGCCGCGTCTTGAGCGTCGCGATGTCGGCCTCGCCGATCATCGGACCCTCGTGGGCGGGGACGTTGTCCTGCCACAGCTGCGGCTCCGCGGGCACCAGCGGACCACGGTAGCGGGTGACCGGGCCCATGTCGCGGTGCAGCAGCTTGAACCACGCCTTGGCGAAGGCCCGCGCGAACTCGTCGGGGTTCTCGTGGAAGCGCTTGGAGATCCGGCCGTACTCCGGGTCGAAGCGCAGCGCGAGGTCGGAGGTGAGCATCCGGGGCTCACGACGGGGGTTCCCCTCGTGAGCGCCGGGCACCATGTCGGAGCCGGCACCGTGCTTGGGCCGCCACTGCCAGGCACCGGCCGGGGACTGGAATGGCTCCCACTCGTAGGCGAAGAGGATGTGGAAGAACTCGTTGTCCCACCGGGTGGGGTGGTAGGTCCAGGTGACCTCCAGGCCCGAGGTGATCGTGTCCTTGCCCTTGCCCTCGCCGAAGCTGTTGCGCCAGCCGAGCCCCTGCTCCTCCAGCGGCGCACCCTCGGGCTCGGGACCGAGGTGGTCGGCGGGCCCGGCGCCGTGGGTCTTGCCGAAGGTGTGGCCGCCGGCGATCAGCGCGACCGTCTCCTCGTCGTTCATCGCCATCCGGGCGAACGTCGCGCGGATGTCCTTGGCCGAGGCCAACGGGGCGGGGTTGCCGTTGGGGCCCTCGGGGTTGACGTAGATCAGCCCCATCTGGACCGCGGCGAGGGCCTCCTCGAGCTCGCGCTCGCCGGCGTACCGCTCGTCACCGAGCCAGGTGTCCTCGGGGCCCCAGTAGATCTCCTCGGGCTCCCAGATGTCCTCGCGGCCGAAGGCGAACCCGAAGGTCTCGAAGCCCATGTCCTCGAGCGCGACGTTGCCGGCGAAGACGATCAGGTCGGCCCAGGACAGCTTCCGGCCGTACTTCTGCTTGACCGGCCACAATAGCCGGCGGGCCTTGTCGAGGCTGACGTTGTCGGGCCAGCTGTTGAGCGGGGCGAAGCGCTGGGCGCCCTGGCCGGCGCCGCCGCGGCCGTCGAAGATCCGGTAGGTGCCGGCGGAGTGCCAGCTCATCCGGACGAACAGGCCGCCGTAGTGGCCGAAGTCGGCCGGCCACCAGTCCTGGGAGGTGTTCAGGACCTCGACCACGTCGCGGCGCAGTGCCTCGACGTCGAGGTCCTCCACCTCCTTGGCGTAGTCGAAGTCGGCGCCGAGGGGATTGCTCCGCGGCTGGTGGGCGTGCAGGACCGAGAGGTCGAGCATCTCGGGCCACCAGTCCTGCAGCGTGTGCGGCCGGCCGCCGGTGCGCGGCTCCGGGGAGGGGACGGCGGGGTTCTCGCTCTCGCTGCCCCCCTGGCCGGCGGCGGAGTCGCCCATGACGGGGCACCCGGCGTCGGCCTTGCGGTCGACTCCTTGCGGGCTCTCCGTGGCGTTGTCGTCGTGCGTGTCGCTCATCTGCATCCTTCGCGAACTCGTCGGCGGGTGTCTAGGACGGTGTTGCAGAGGGTGTTCCGACCGCGCACGTGGGACAGGTGCCCCAGTACACGACCTCGGCCTCCTCGATCACGAACCCGTGATCCTCGGAGGCGGTGAGGCAGGGGGATGCGCCGACGGCGCAGTCGACGTCGGCGATGGCCCCGCAGGAGCGGCACACCACGTGGTGGTGGTTGTCGCCGATGCGGGCTTCGTACCGCGCGACCGAACCGGCGGGCTGGATCCGGCGGACGACGCCGGCCGTGGTGAGTGCGTTGAGCGAGTCGTAGACGGCCTGGTGGGAGACGGCCGGAAGGTCACGGCGCACCGCCCCGATCACGGACTCGGTGTCCGCGTGCGGGTGGTCGTGGACGGCGCGGAGCACCGCCAGACGGGGACGGGTGACGCGGAGACCGGTCTCGCGCAGCAGGTGCTCGAGGTCGCGCGTGGTCATGGCGCCAGCCTGACAGCCTGTCTTGAACGAGTCAAGACAAGGTGTCGGGGGTCGCGTCGGGGGTCGCGTCAGTTCCCGAGCAGCTCCTGGGCCAGCCGGGTGCTGGCCGGGTAGTCGACCTTGCTGACCGGCGTACGCGGGACGTGGGAGACGAAGAGCACCTCCTTGGGCGCCTTGTAGTTCGCCAGCAGGCCCTTGACGTGGTCGCGGAGGTCGTCGGCCGAGGCCGTCGCGCCCTCCCGCAGGTGCACCAGCGCGGTCACCTGCTGCCCCCAGCGCTCGTGCGGCGTCCCCACCACGACCGCGTCGAACACGTCGTCGTGGCGCAGCAGCGCGGACTCGACCTCCTCGGGGTGGACCTTCTCGCCACCGGTGTTGATGCACACCGACCCGCGCCCCAGGACGGCGATCGTGCCGTCCTCCTCACGCCGGGCGAAGTCGCCGGGGATCGACCAGCGCCGACCGTCGATCTCCCTGAAGGTGGCCGCGGTCTTGACCGGGTCGTTGTAGTAGCCGAGCGGGATCGGTCCGGTGCGGCCGAGCAACCCGTCGACCCCCACCGGGCAGGGCGTGAAGTCCACGGGGTCGAAGACCTCGACGTCGTCGCTGGCGCCGAACCGCGGCGGACCGAGGGGGCCGTCGTTGCCGTCGTCGATGCGGGACGCGGTCGCACCGGACTCCGAGGCGCCGTAGGTGTCGAGGATGAACCGTCCCGGCAGCGCCTCGCGCAGTTGGGCACGGACGCCGTCGGACAGCGGCGCGGCCCCGTTGGAGATGGAGATCAACCGCGAGAGGTCCCAGCGGTCCGGCTCGGCGAGGATCGCGTCGGCGACGGGTCGGCCCATCGCGTCGCCGAGGAAGGTCAACGACGTCACCCCGGCGTGCTGCACGAGGTCCATCGCGGTCTCGGCCGAGAAGGACGCCTCGGTGTAGAGCGCCATGGACTGTCCGGCGACATGACCGTTGGCCATCGTCCACTGGCTGCCGCCGTGCATCATCGGCCCGAGCGCGAGCAGCACCATGGGGCTCTCGTTGGCGGCGGCCTCCTGCGCGAGCTGCTCCACCGACTCGATCGGGGCGCCGAACCGGCCCGCGTTCAGCGCCGCCGGGATCCAGTCCTCGTGGCGCCAGACCACGCCCTTGGGGTTCCCGGTCGTGCCGCCGGTGTAGAGCACGTAGTGGTCCTGGCCGGTGCGGCCGGTGTCGCTCGGGCGGTCGGCGGAGGCCGCGGCCAGGGCGGCCTCGTACTCCTCGCCGAAGACCAGCGTGTGCCGCAGCTTAGGCACGTCCAGCTCGGCGACCGCCTCGACGTGCTCAGGGGCGATCAGCGCCACCACCGCGTCGGAGTTGCCGTAGAGGTACTGCAGTTCCTCGCGCAGGTACTTGTAGTTGATGTTGATCGGCACCACGCGCGCCTTGAAGCAGCCGTAGAACGCCTCGACCCACTCGATGCGGTTCTTCGAGTGCACCGCGACGTGGTCGCCCGGCTGCACCCCGAGGGAGAGCAGGTGGTTGGCCAGGCGGGTGGCGCGCCGGTCGATATCGGCGTAGGTGTAGGTGCCGTCCATCGTGATGATCGCGGCGCGGTCGGGGACGGCGTCGGCGATCGCCTCGAACACGTCGGCCAGGTTGAGCGGCCGAGCGGGGGTCGACGAACCGGCGGACGGCGCAGGGGCTGTGGTCTCGGTCACACGCCCACTCTGCCAAACGAGAACGCGTTCTCGCCACGGTTCGTCTCAGTCCGCAGCGCCGGTCCGCAGGTGGATCCGCTCGCCGTCGTGGCTGAAGATGCTCACCACATGCGCGGGGCGCCCACCGGTCGCCGAGAGGCTGTGCGGCGTACCGGTGTCGAACTCCGCGGCCTCACCGCGGGTCAACACGAGCTCCTGCTCCCCCAGCACCAGTCGCAGCCGGCCGCTGAGCACATAGACCCACTCGTAGCCCTCGTGGGTGCGCGGTGGCGGAGCCTCGGCGCGCGGCGGGTAGGTGATGCGATAGGTCGCGAAGGGCGCGCCCTCCGGCGACAGCGGCACGATCACCAGGCCGCCGCGGCGGATGGTCGAGCGCCGGACGCGCGGGTCCGGCTGCTCGGACCGGACCAGGTCGTCGAGCCGGGCCCCCAGCTCCCTGGTCAGCGGCACGAGCAGCTCCAGACTCGCCTGACGCTTGCCCGACTCCAGGCGCGAGAGCGTGCTCGGGGACATCCCGGCCCGCTCCGCGAGATCCTCGAGGGTCCAGCCGCGCTCCTGCCGCAGCGCCCGCAGCCGGGGCCCGACCCGCCGCAGCTCCTCCATCGGCCCCTCCCGGTGTTGTCGCGCACGGGCTGTTTGCTGATTCCGCAAGATCGTTTGCACATCCTGCCACAGATCGCGTGCACTGGATCCATGGACGACAAGACGAACCAACAGCAGGCACATGACTGGGACGTGGTGGTGGTCGGCGGCGGAGCGGCCGGGCTGTCCGCGGCCCTGATGCTGGGTCGGGCACGCCGCCGCACGCTGGTGATCGATGCCGGGCACCCGCGCAACCGCTACGCCGCGCATATGCACGGGGTGCTGGGGCACGAGGGCCTCGACCCCGCCGAGCTGCTGCGTCGGGGACGCGCGGAGGTGGCGGAGTACGGCGTACGGGTGCGCGCGGGTCGGGTCGACGCGGTGACGGACCTGCCCGGCGGGCTGCGGGTCTCCCTCGACGACGGCGAGGACGTCTCGGCGCGTGCGCTCGTCGTGGCGACCGGGCTCACCGACCGGCTCCCAGAGGTCCCCGGCCTCGCCGAGCGCTGGGGCATCAGTGTCCTGCACTGCCCCTACTGCCACGGCTGGGAGGTGCGCGACCAGCGCCTGGGCGTGCTGGCCACCGGCCCCCTGAGCCTGCACCAGGCGCAGCTGGTCCGGCAGTGGAGCGACGACCTCACGCTGTTCACCGCGGCGATCGAGCCGCTCGGGGACGAGGTCGAGCAGCGGCTGCGGAGCCGGGGCGTACGGCTGGTCCGCGAACCGGTCGTCGAGGTCCTCGGCGAGGGCACAGCGCTCTCCGGCGTACGCCTCGGGGACGGGTCGGTCGTCGAGCTGGACGCGATCTTCACCGGCGGGACGCTGGTCCCGCACGACGGGTTCCTCGCCGGCCTCGACCTCGCGCGTTCGGAGAACGCGATGGGCAGCTACCTCGCCGTCGACGGGGTCGGGCAGACCGGCCATCCGCGGATCTGGGCGGTCGGCAACGTCGTCAACCCGGGCGCGAACGTGCCGTTGTCGATCGGCGCCGGCGCGATGACCGGCAGCGTGGTCAACATGATGCTGGTGACCGAGGAGTTCGACGCCGCGACGGCGTGAGGACGACCTTCGGTGGAGCTGAGGGGACTCGAACCCCTGACCCCCTCCATGCCATGGAGGTGCGCTACCAGCTGCGCCACAGCCCCGCCGCCCGTGTCCGGGCAACGCGTGAACAATACAAGGCCCGCCGCGGCGAGGGAAATCGGGGTCGGGTGAGGCCCACTACTCCGCCGAGGTCGGCACGTTGTAGCTGACCAGGGTCCCGCGTCCACCCACGAGGTCCACCCTGGTCAGCGCGCAGTTGGCCATGCCGCGCAGTCGGCCCGGATCGGCGTCGGGCCACGCCAGCAGGGCCGCCACCGCGCTCTTGAGCGCCCCACCGTGGGACACCACGACGATCCGCTCCCCCGACGTCGCCGTCACGATGAGGTCCCGCATGGCGCCGCGGACGCGCGCCAGGACGTCGGCCTCCGCCTCGCCACCGGCGATCGCCCGCGTGCGGCCCGAGGCCTCCCACGCGGCGTGCTCGTCGGGGTGCTGCGCGGCGAACTCCGCGAGGGTGAGGCCCTCGCGTACGCCCCAGGACGTCTCCCGCAGGCGCGGCTCGGGATGGGCCCGCAGACCCGTGCTCGCCTCGAGGTACGCCGCCGTCTGCGTCGCCCGCCGCAGGTCCGAGGTGACGATCCGGGTCGGGGCGAGCCCGGCGACCACCTCGGCGGCCGCCTTGGCCTGGCGGTGGCCGACCTCGTCGAGCTCGACGTCGGTGTGCCCCTGCGCGCGTCCCTCGAGGTTCCAGACCGTACGACCGTGCCGGAGCAGGAGGACCTGCGTGGGGGTCTCAGCGGTCACTGGTGATGTCGGCCGGGAGGTCGACCAGCGGACAGTCGCGCCACAACCGCTCGAGGGCGTAGAACTCCCGCTCCTCCGCGTGCATCACGTGCACGACGAGGTCGGCGTAGTCCAGCAGGACCCAACGGCCCTGCTGCTCGCCCTCCCGCCGGATGGGCTTGGCGTCCAGCCCGCGCAGGGCCTCCTCGATCGCGTCGACGATGGCGCGCACCTGCCGGTCGTTGGGGGCCGAGCAGAGCAGGAAGGCGTCGGTGATGAACAGCTGGTCGGAGACGTCGAAGGCGAGGATGTCCTCGGCCAGCTTCTCCGACGCCGCGCGCGCGGCGGCGTGGACCATGCTGAGGGCGCGGTCGGTGGCGGTCACTGGACTCCCCGGGGAGGTGCGGACGGAGGGGTGGACTGGTAGAGGTGGTGCTTGTTGACGTACTGCACGATCCCGTCGGGCACGAGGTACCACGGCGAGTTGCCGGCCGCGGTGCGCCGGCGTACGTCGGTGGAGGAGATCGCCAGCGCGGGGATCTCCAGGACGGTCACCCGCTCGGCCGGGACCTTGGTGAGGACGTCGTCGTCGAGCTCGTGCCCGGGCCGCGTACATCCGACGAAGTGCGCCAGCGAGAACAGCTCCTCGGCATCGCGCCAGCCGAGGATGTCGCCCAGCGCGTCGACACCGGTGATGAAGAACAGGTCGTCATCGGGGAGCTGGGCGTGCAGGTCACGCAGGGTGTCGATGGTGTAGGTCGGACCCGGCCGGTCGATGTCGACCCGCGACACCGTGAACCGCGGGTTCGCTGCCGTGGCGATCACCGTCATCAGGTAGCGGTGCTCGGGCGAGGAGACGTCGCGGTCGGCCTTCTGCCACGGGCGCCCGGTGGGCACGAAGATGACCTCGTCGAGGTCGAGGAGGTACTGCGCCTCGCTGGCGGCGACCAGGTGTCCGTTGTGCACGGGGTCGAACGTGCCACCCATGACCCCGACGCGACGTCGGGGCGCGGGCGGTGCGGGGTCGCGCGGCGCGCTCAGCAGGACCTCAGGAGTGGTCGCGCCCCGCGGCGAAGGCGAGCAGACCGAGGAGCAGCAGGAGCAGGAAGCCGAGCGAGAGCCCACCCACGAGGTAGGGGCTCATGCCGCCCTCGGAGGCGGACTCGGCGGCGAGCAGCAGCGACTGGAGCATGCGCACAGCCTACCGTCCTCACCGGACCTGGCCGTCACCGACCACGACGTACTTGGTCGAGGTCAGCTCCGGCAGCCCCATCGGGCCGCGCGCGTGCAGCTTCTGGGTGGAGATGCCGATCTCGGCGCCGAACCCGAACTCCCCACCGTCGGTGAACCGCGTGGAGGCGTTGACCATGACCGCCGCGGAGTCGACGGTGGCGGTGAACCGGCGCGCGGCGCTCTGCGAACCGGTGACGATCGCCTCCGTGTGGCCCGAGGACCACCGACGGATGTGCGCGACCGCGGCCTCGAGGTCGGGGACGACCGCGGCGGCGATGTGCAGGCCGAGGTACTCCTCGCCCCAGTCCGCGTCGGTCGCGGGCACGACGCCCTCGAGCGCGGCGAACCGCTCGTCGCCGTGGACGGTGACCCCGGCCTCCTGCAGGGCCGCGACCACGCGCGGGACGAAGGTGTCGGCCACGTCGGCGTGCACCAGCAGCGATTCGGCGGCGTTGCACACCGAGGGGCGGTGGGTCTTGGCGTTCAGGACGATCCGCAGCGCCATGTCGAGGTCGGCGTCGGCGTCGACGTAGACGTGACAGTTGCCGACGCCGGTCTCGATGACCGGCACGGTCGACTCCTCCAGCACCGTACGGATCAGCCCCGCTCCCCCGCGCGGGATCAGGACGTCGACCAGACCTCGGGCCCGCATCAGCTCCTGCGCGCTGGCGCGGCTCTCCGCCGGCACCAACTGCACGACGTCGGCGGGGAGCCCGCTGCCGGTCGCCGCGGTGCGGAGCACCTCGACGATCGCGGCGTTCGACCGACGCGCGCTCGAGGATCCCCGCAACAGAGCGGCGTTGCCGCTCTTGAGGCAGATCCCGGCCGCGTCGGCGGTGACGTTGGGGCGGGCCTCGTAGATGATCCCGACCACGCCGAAGGGCACCCGGATCTGCCGCAGCTCCAGACCGTTGGCCAGCACCGATCCCCGCACCACCTCGCCGACCGGGTCGGGCAGACCGGCCACGTCGCGCAGTCCGGTCGCCATTCCCTCCAGCCGGGAGCGGTCGAGGCTGAGTCGGTCGATGATGTGCTCCGGGGTGCCCTCGGCCCGGGCCGCCGCGACGTCCTCGGCGTTGGCCGCGAGCACCTCGTCGGCGCGGGCGAGCAGGGCGTCGGCCATCGCGTGCAGCGCGGCATCCTTGCGGGCGCGGGTGGCGAGGGCGAGGTCGGCGGCGGCGGCGCGGGCGCGGCCGGCCAGGTCGACGACCTGCGGGGAATCGGGGGCAACGGCGGTGCTGCTCATGCCTCCAGCCTACGGCGGGTTCAGAAGGGAGTGGGCCGCACGTCGTGCAGGCGGACGGGCACCGCACCCGGGGTCGTGGGCTGCCGCGAGCTGTGTAGGTCGCGCTCGACGATCTCGAGACCGACGACCTCCCAGCGCGGGAGTCCGGCCGAGTCCCGGTGCTCCATCCACACCCGCAGCGCCAGGGACGCGACGTCGAGCAACGTCTCGCCCTCCTCCCAGAACTGGACCTCGGCGTGGTCGCGGGAACAGCGCAGGCTGTGCAGGATCGGCCGCTGCTCGCTGAGCCGTTGGAGCGCACGCGCCACCATCGGCTCCTCCATCGGCTGACCGGCGACGCTGAGCGTCACATGCCACAGCCTCGCCGCGACCATCCGACCACCTCTGATCTGCCCGCACATCCCCGTTGGGTCGAGTCTGCCCGTTCCGGCGGCTCCCGGAGGCGGAATCGCCCAACCTCGTCGATTGCTCTCGTCGGTTGCTCAGCGCCGGCGGACGGTCAGCAGCGCCAGCGCATCGCGGTGCACGACCTCGCGTTCGTACGCCGACCCCAGCGTCGCCGCGAGCTCACGGGTGGAGCGACCCAGCAGGTCGGGCAGCTCGGCGGCGTCGTAGTTGACCAGCCCGCGGGCGACCGGCGTCCCGTCGGGGTCGACGAGGTCGACCGGATCGCCGGCGACGAAGCTGCCGCGGACGCCGGTGATGCCGGCCGGCAGCAGCGAGGCGCGCCGGTCGACGACCGCCCGGACCGCCCCGGCGTCGAGGTGGAGGCTCCCCGCGGGCTCGGTCGCGTGGGCCAGCCAGAGCAGCCGGGCGGGCCGGCGGCCCGAGGTCGGGCGGAACAGCGTGCCGACCTGCTCGCCCGCGAACGCCGCGGTCGCCAGCGGCGCGGAGGTCAGCACCACCGGGATGCCGGCACCGGTGGCGATCCGGGCGGCTTCGACCTTGGTCTGCATCCCGCCCGTGCCGACCCCGGCACTGCCGGTCCGGCCGACGCGTACGCCGGCGAGGTCGTCGGCGCCGTTGACCTCGGGGATCAGGGACGCCGACCCGGAGGAGGGGTTGGCGTCGTAGAGACCGTCGACGTCGGAGAGGAGGACGAGCAGGTCGGCGCGGACCAGGTGCGCCACCAGCGCACCGAGCCGGTCGTTGTCCCCGAACCGGATCTCGGTCGTGGCGACGGTGTCGTTCTCGTTGACCACCGGCACGACCCCGAGGTCGAGCAGCGTCTCGAACGTACGGCTGGCGTTGCGGTAGTGGCTGCGGCGGGTGACGTCGTCGACGGTGAGCAGCACCTGACCGGCGATCAGGCCGTGGCGGGCCAGCGCCTCGGTGTAGCGGTGGACGAGCAGCCCCTGGCCGACCGCCGCCGCGGCCTGCTGCCGGGCCAGGTCGCGCGGACGTCGCGGCATCTGCAGCGGTGCGAGGCCCGCGGCGATCGCACCGGAGGAGACCAGCACCACCTCGGTGCCCCGCTGGCGCAGGTCGGCGACCGCGTCGACGAGGGCGCGCAGTCGTTCGTCGTCGATGCCCCCGGCGGCCGTCGTCAGCGAGGAGGAGCCGACCTTCACCACGACGCGTCGCGCCGCCACGACCTCGGGGCGCAGTCCCGCCTCACTCATCCTCGGTGCTCCTGCGGCTGTCGGGGTCGTCCTCGTCCCAGCCGGCCTGCCACCAGTCGTCGGCGAGTGCGTCGCCCCGGTCGCGGGCCACCTGCTCGATCTCGGACGCGGGCAGTCCCTGCTCAGCGAGCCGGCGCGCCACGTCGGCCCGGGTCTCCCCCGGTGCCCGGTCGCCGAACGCCTCGTCGATCGCGCGCCGACGGCGGGCGGCCGGCCGCGACTCCTCGAAGCGGCTGTCCTCCCCGCGACGACCGAGGATCTCCGCACCCGCGTCCAGCCCGGGCCGGAAGTCGAAGACCACCGCGTCGTCGGGGTGACCGATGAGCACGGCGTCGCCCTCGACCGCGCCGAGTTCGAGGAGGCGGGCCTCGACGCCGAGCCGGTCGAGCCGGTCGGCGAGGAACCCGACGGCTTCGTCGTTGCTGAAGTCGGTCTGACGCACCCAGCGCTCGGGCTTCTCGCCGCGTACGCGCCAGCCCTCGCCGGTCTGCTTGACGGTGAACTCGGCGCCGCGGCCGGTCTCGTCCTGGGGCCGGATGACGATGCGGGTCGGCGGCGCGGCCGGGCGGGCGGCCCTGGCCGCGGAGACGACCTCGGCCATGGCGAAGGACAGTTCGCGCAGACCCGCACGGGACGCCGCGCTGACGGGGAACACCCGCAGCCCGCGGGCCCGCAGGTCGGCGACCACCATGTCGGCGATCTCCTGGCCGTCGGGCACATCGACCTTGTTGAGGGCGACCAGCCGCGGACGGTCCTCGAGCCCGCCGTAGCGGGCCAACTCGTTCTCGATGACGTCGAGGTCGGCCACCGGTTCCCGCCCGGGCTCCATCGTCGCGGTGTCGATGACGTGGACCAGCGCCGCGCAGCGCTCGACGTGGCGCAGGAAGTCGTGGCCCAGGCCGCGCCCCTCGCTCGCGCCCTCGATGAGTCCCGGGACGTCGGCGACGGTGAAGGTGACGTCACCGGCGGTGACCACGCCGAGGTTGGGGACCAGGGTCGTGAACGGGTAGTCGGCGATCTTCGGGCGAGCCCGGCTCAGCGCCGCGATCAGGCTGGACTTGCCGGCGCTCGGGAACCCGACCAGCCCGATGTCGGCGACCACCTTGAGCTCGAGCACGATGTCGCGCTCCTCGCCCGGTTCGCCGAGGAGGGCGAAGCCTGGGGCCTTGCGCTTGGCGGAGGCGAGCGCCGCGTTGCCCAGGCCGCCGCGGCCCCCCTCGGCCACGATCATCTCGCTGCCGGGGCCGACCAGATCACCCAGCACCGTGCCGTCGGTGGTGCTGACGACCGTGCCGTCGGGGATCGGGAGGACGAGGTCGGCACCATGGCCGCCGTTGCGGTGGCCGCCGGCGCCCTGCTTGCCGTGCTCGGCCCTGCGGTGGGCGGAGTGGTGGTAGTCGATGAGGGTGGTCACGTCGGGGTCGACGCGCAGGATCACCGATCCACCGCGCCCGCCGTTGCCGCCGTCGGGGCCGCCGAGCGGCTTGAACTTCTCCCGGTGCACCGAGGCGACGCCGTTGCCGCCGCGGCCGGCGCTGACCCGCAGGGTCACCCGGTCGACGAATGTCGGGACGGCCATGGGTGCTCCTGGTGCAGAGAGGGGGACGGGAACGACACGAGGGCGCCCCGTGATCGGGACGCCCTCGTGGGTGAGCTCAGTGTGCCGGCGAGCGTCGTGTCACTCGCCCGGGACGATGTTGACCACGCGCCGGCCGCGCTTGGTGCCGAACTGCACCGCGCCGCCCACGAGGGCGAACAGGGTGTCGTCGCTGCCGCGACCGACGCCGCTGCCGGGGTGGAAGTGGGTGCCGCGCTGGCGCACGATGATCTCACCCGCGTTGACGAGCTGGCCGCCGTAGCGCTTGACGCCCAGCCGCTGCGCGTTGGAGTCGCGCCCGTTCTTGCTGGAGCCAACGCCCTTCTTGGATGCCATGGTGTTTCCTTCGGTAGTCGAGCCCGCGGGACTCAGGCGGAGATGTCGGTGACCTTGACCTGGGTGTACTTCTGGCGGTGACCCTGGCGCTTCTTGTAGCCGGTCTTGTTCTTGTACTTCTGGATGATGATCTTCGGGCCCTTGGCGCCACCGAGGACCTCGGCGGTCACCGAGGCCTTGCCGAGGGCGTCGGTGCCGCTGGTCACCGACTCGCCGTCGACCAGGAGCACCACGGGCAGGGTGACCTTCTCCCCCACCGGGGTCGCCACCTTGTCGATCTCGATGACGTCGCCGACAGCAACCTTCTGCTGCGTACCGCCACTGCGCACGATCGCGTACACCGCGTGCTCACTCTCTTCGTCGGGTTCTTCGGCCTCCGCGTGACTCACCCCGCAGGACGCGGGAGGCGCGAAGGTGCAGGCACGTGTCAACGCACCGAGGGGCGAGTCTACGCAACCGGACCGGCAGATCGCAAAACGACCTGTGCATGACCGTGACCGGGGGTGGTCGGAGTCTAGGGTCGCACCATGACCGAGTACCAGCCGTATCCGTCCGAGGGCCCCGAGCCCGTCTACCAGCCGGGAGCCAACCGCGGCCCCCGCCCCTCCGCCGTCGACACCGCGCTGAAGCTGATCTGGGCCTCCATCGCGCTCGGCCTCGTCTCCGCGCTGCTCACCTTCCTCTACCTCGACGACATCGTGGACTCCGCCCTGGAGAACGCGGACGCGAGCATGGAGCTCACCGAGAGCGCCGCCCGCGGTGCCGCTGTGGCGAGCGTCATCTTCGGTCTCGTGATCGGCGTCGGCCTGATGGTCCTGATCGCCGTGTTCATCGGCAAGGGCGCCAACTGGGCGCGCATCGTCTTCACCGTGCTGGGTGTCCTCAGCGTCCTCGGGGTGCTGATGAGCCTGGCCAACCCCACCGGCCCGGTGATCATGCTGATCCTGTCGCTGATCCAGATCGTGCTGACGATCGCGGCGATCGTGCTGCTGTTCAAGTCCGAGTCGACCGCCTGGTTCAAGTCCGCCTGATCGGCACACCTGCACCGACCCGCACGTACGCGACGGGCCGCCTCCGGAGTCGGAGGCGGCCCGTCGTCGTTGGGGGGCGGAGTGGGCGATCAGCGCTTGCGCGCGCCGCCCTTGCGCTTGACCGGGACGTGCACCGGCGCGTCCGGGTCGTCTGCTTCCGCACCGGCGCTGTCACCCGTGCCGTCGCCCCCACCGACGGGGGCGATGTCGGCCTCGACCTCCGGCGCCGGGACCACCGGGGGCGGACCCGCCGCTCGACGCGCGCCCCGGCGACGGACGGTGCTGCTCACCCGCGGCTCGGAGACCGTCGGGCCGACCACCGGCTGCTCGGCTTCGGCAGCCGGCTCGGGCGTCGGCTCCGGCGTCGGCTCCGGCGTCGGCTCCGGTGCGGGCGCGGACTCCGCTCCGGGCTCCGGCTTCGGCTCGGGGCGCTCGGCGGTGTCGGCCCGCGCCATCGCGGCGAGCTCCTTGGGCGAGGGCACCTGTCGGGGCGGCGTGGCGTTGCTCGGGTCGGAGCCACGGCCACGACCACCCCCGCCTCCGCGGCCGCCACCGCCACTGTTTCCGCCACTGTTCCCGCCGCTGTTCCCGCCGCCTCCGCCGCGCCGGTTCCGCCGGGGCTCGTCGTCCTTGCGCGGCTTGTGCTCCACCGGCATGTCGTGGACGATCACGCCCCGTCCCGCACAGTGCTCGCAGTTCTCGCTGAACGCCTCGAGCAGCCCGGTGCCGATCCGCTTGCGGGTCATCTGCACCAGCCCGAGCGAGGTGACCTCGGCGACCTGGTGCCGGGTGCGGTCCCGGCCCAGACACTCGACCAGGCGCCGCAGCACCAGGTCGCGGTTGCTCTCCAGGACCATGTCGATGAAGTCGATGACGATGATCCCGCCGATGTCGCGCAGCCGGAGCTGGCGGACGATCTCCTCGGCGGCCTCGAGGTTGTTCTTGGTCACCGTCTCCTCGAGGTTGCCCCCGGACCCGGTGAACTTGCCGGTGTTGACGTCGACGACCGTCATCGCCTCGGTGCGGTCGATGACCAGGGAGCCGCCGGAGGGGAGCCATACCTTGCGCTCGAGGCCCTTGGCGATCTGCTCGTCGACGCGCAGGTCGGCGAAGACGTCGCCGGAGGAGTCGTCGTACCGCGAGACCCGCTCCATCAGCTCGGGCGCCACGTGCTCGACGTAGGAGCTGACCAGCTCCCAGGCCTCGGCGCCGGAGACGACCAGGTTCGCGAAGTCCTCGGTGAACAGGTCACGCACGACCTTGAGGGTCAGGTCGGGCTCGCCGTAGAGCAGGGTCGGCGCGTTGCTGCCCTTCTCGGCCTTGGCCCGGATGTCCTCCCAGCGCGCAGTGAGCCGCTCGACGTCGCGGCGCAGCTCCTCCTCGCTCGCACCCTCGGCGGCGGTACGGACGATGACGCCCGCACCGTCGGGGACGATCTCCTTGAGGAGGTTCTTCAGCCGGGTGCGCTCGGTGTCGGGCAGCTTGCGGGAGATGCCGCTGGTCGTGCCGTCGGGGACGTAGACCAGGAACCGGCCGGGCAGGCTGATCTGGCTCGTGAGCCGGGCGCCCTTGTGGCCGACGGGGTCCTTGGTGACCTGCACGAGGATCTGCTGACCGGACTTCAGGACGCTCTCGATCTTGCGCGGTCCGTCCTTGGCGCCGAGGGCGGTCCAGTTCACCTCACCGGCGTAGATCACCGCGTTGCGGCCCTTGCCGATGTCGACGAATGCGGCCTCCATGGAGGGCAGCACGTTCTGCACCCGGCCGAGGTAGACGTTCCCGATGAGCGAGGTCTGGGACTCGCGGGCGACGTAGTGCTCGACCAGCACGTCGTCCTCGAGCACGGCGATCTGGGTCAGGTCGTCGCGCTGGCGCACGACCATCTTGCGGTCGACCGACTCCCGGCGCGCCAGGAACTCCGCCTCGCTGACGATCGGCGCGCGACGCCGACCGGCCTCGCGGCCCTCCCGACGCCGCTGCTTCTTGGCCTCGAGCCGGGTCGAGCCCGACAGGGCCGTGATCTCGTCCTCGGCGCTGCGCTGCCGACGGACGCGGGTGACGGTGTTCTCCGGGTCGTCCGACGCGCCGCTGTCGGAACTGTCGCCCGAGCGGCGACGGCGTCGCCGGCGGCGGGAGCCCGACGAGGAGCCCGAGGACGAGTCGGAGCCGCTGTCGCCGCCCTTCTGCTCGCCCTCCTCGCCGTTCTTGTCGTCGGCCTCGTCACTGCCCTGACCACTGGCCTGACCACTGGCCTGACCACTGGGGCCGGCGCTCTTCTCGGCAGCCTGGCCGTTGCCGTCGCCGTTGCCCTCACCGTCGGCCCGGTCGGCACCGCCCCCACCGGAGCGCCGGCGACGACGTCCACCACGTCGACGTCGGCGCCGGGGGCCGCCGGAGCCGTCGCCCGTCTCGTCCTGGTCGTCCTGGTCGTCGTCCTGGTCGTCGTCCTGGTCGCCGGCCTGGTCGCCGGCCTGGTCGCCGGCCTGGTCGTCGGCCTGGGCGTCGTCCGCATCGGTCGTGCCATCCGGGCTCTCCCCCGGCGTCTCCTCGGCGGTCTCCTCCGCGCTCTCCGGGGTCTCCTCGGCAGCCTCCGCCGTCCGGGGGCTCGCGGCGCGGCGACGGGTCGCCTTCCTGACCGGCGCGGCCGCCGCCTCGGGAGCCTCGGTGCCCTCCTCGGTGCCCTCCTCAGCCCCAACCTCGGTGTCGGGCTGGGGCTCCGGCGCGGGCGCGGCGGCCTTGCGGGTGCGCCGACGCGCGGGCGTGGTGGGCGCCTGGAACAGCGGCGCGCTCACCCCGGACGTGGCGGTGGCCTCCTCGGCGGGCGTCTCGGCGGGCGTCTCGGTCGGGGCGTCGGTCGGCTCCTCGGCCGGTGCCTCGACCGGCTCCTCCACCGCCGACGTCGTGGCCTTCTTCGCCGTGGTCCGCTTCGCGGCGGTCTTGGTCGCCGAGGCCTTCTTCGCCGTCTTCTTGGCGGCCGTCTTCTTGGCGGTGGTCTTCTTCGCGGCGGCCTTCGTCGCCGTCTTCTTGGCGGGCGGCGTCTCCTCGCCGCTCTCGGGGCCGCTGTCGGCACTGCTCTCGAGCGCGAGTGCGGGCTGGTCCGCCTCGGGCGCCGGCGCGGCGGCCGACTTCTTCGCGGCGGACTTCGCCGGAGCCTTCTTCGCCGCGGACTTCGCCGCCGTGGCCTTCTTCGCAGCGGCCTTCTTGGCGGGGGCCTTCTTCGCCGCCTTCTTGGCCGGAGCCGGGGCCTCGGGGCCTGTTCCCTCCTCCGGGGAGGGGGTGGAGCTGGTGTCTTCGGTGTCGAGCATGCGCTCTCCTCTGCCACCGGCGGGCAGCCCTCGACAGGTACGCCGAGCACCCTCACCCGCCCAGTGGCGGTCATTCGCCGCCGCCGGTCTCACCCGGGACGACGCAAGCCAACGTGTCGTGACGTCCGCCCACCCGCCGCGGTCGCTGGCCTGGCGACCCACGAGCCTGTCACCCTCGTCGGTCGGCCGCGTCGCGGTCCGGCGTCATTCACAGACGTCTTGCGGCGAGTATCGCACACCCGCCTCCGCCGACGTGGCGATCGCCACGTCGGCGCGCGGGCGCGGTCAGGACGCGGTCGGTCCGTCGACCGCGCCGAGCGGGTCGTGGATCGCGCCCGTCGCCTCGTCGTAGCGGCCCTGGGCGAGCCGTCGCTGCAGCGCCGAGATCCCCTCGGGAAGCCCCCCAACCTCGGTGAGTCCGCGCAGCACGTCATCGGGCCGTACGGCGGGGGTGCCGTGCCGCAGCAGGACGTCGAGCACGGGGCCCACGGCAGGGTCCACGGCGTGCTCGACGGTCAGGGCGATCACCGCTGCGCGACAGTCGAAGCTGCGCATGCCCTTCTTGGTCATCCGCTCGACGGTGACCGACTCGGCGGCGAGGAACGCCCCGACAGCCGCCTGCACGGCGCCGGCACCGACCTCGGTCAGGGTCAGTTGCCAGCGGCTCACCTCGAGCAGGTCGGCGAGGGATCCGCCGGGGCTCTCGGCGGCCGCCAGCACGTCGAGTCCCGTCGGCAGGGCGGCATCGATCGCCGCGCGCACCTCCTCGGGGGCGACCGGGCGCGCGAGGCCGATCTCGACGTACTCCGCCTCGCTGGCCGACCCGGTCGGGGCCGCGCCGGCGTAGGAGATGCGCGGGTGCGGGTGGAAGCCCGAGGAGTAGGCCATCGGGATGCCCGCCCGCACCACCGCGCGCTCGAAGGCGCGACTGAAGTCGCGGTGGCTGGTGAACCGCAGCCGCCCGCGCTTGGCGTAGCGCAGCCGGATCCGCTGGACGGGGGGCGCTTGCTGCTCGGGTTGGGCTCGCACGGACCGCAACTCTAGGCGGGCCGCGCGGGACCACCGCGGGTGGTCGCGCTCAGGCCGGTGCGTTCGCGCATCAACGGGGAGGGGTAGACGGTGCCGACGCGCTCCCCCGCCAGCCAGGACGTGAGGCGGTCGGCCTCGGCATCGAGCGCCCGCCGCGCGGGGGCCGGGACGTCCTCGAGGAGGCTGACCACGACGACCCCGTCGGCGTCCTGGTGCCACCCGCCGACCACCCGGCCGTCGACCCAGGCGGTGGTGCCGGCGTTGCCCGCGCGGTCGAAGAGCAACGGCGCGTGCGGACCGAGGTAGAAGTCGCGCTGCTTCCACCCCATCGTGGTGGCGTCGAGGACCGGCAGCAGGGCGACCCAGGGGTCCACCGGGGGCTCGGGCTCCAGGTCGTCGGGCAGCAGCCAGCCGAGGTCGTCGGTGCCGTCCAGCGACACCGGCACCGCCCCCACGTCCTGAAGGGCCGCGCGGACCGCGGCCTTGGTGGCCCCGAGCCACCACACGAGGTCGCTCTCGGTGCCGGGGCCGAAGGCGCGCAGCCAGGCCGCGACCAGGACGGCGTACCCCTGTGCGGGGGTGAGCGGCGCGGGCAGATCCGGCACCCACTGCTCGGCCAGGGTCCAGCGCGGCCGCGAGCTGCGCCACCCCGTCGACTGGGCGCCGCGGTAGACACGCCCCTCGGCGCTGAGGATGGTCAGCACCCGGGGTGTCAGCGCGATCCCGTCGAGACGCTGCGCGAGCGTCGCCGGGGCGGCCTCGGCGAGCTCGCCGGTGGTCGCCGGACCGTTCGCGGCGAGCACCCGCAGCAGCTCGGACTCGATCTCGGCGACCGTGGCCTCCGGATCGCTGAACCCGCCGGTGCGGGCCAGGTCGCGCGGGAGCTGGCGGCGCTGCTGCGCCGCAACCCGGGCCGAGGCGCTGCCGAGGGCCGCGGGCAGCAGGTCGGGCGGGAATCCGAACAGGGTGCGGCGCATCGCCAGGTGCTTGACGATGCTGCGCTCCTCGTAGAGCGCCCGGGCGACGGTCGGTCGGTCGACGTCGTCGAGGCGCGCGAAGAGGGAGAGGTACGGCGTGGCCGGCTCGGTCGCGTGCAGGCACACGGTGGCGGCCACGGCGTCGGCGATGGTGGGG
>JAJUGK010000002.1 GCA_029268205.1 Nocardioidaceae bacterium | reverse complement strand
CGCAGAGAGGGTGAGCAGGTAGGCGTTGACGACCCACTGCAGCTGGGTCAGCGTCGCGTCCAGGTCCGCGCCGAGCACCCGCAGGGCGATGTTGACGACCGTGCCGTCGAGGAAGGCCATGCCGGTGCCGAGGATCGTCGCGGCGAGGAGCCCGCGCCCCGCGGCGCTCCCGGCGCGCAGTGTGCCGGGGCCTCCGGCCGGTGCCTGGTCGCTCACTCCCCGATGGTGGCACCGGGACATCGCCCGCGGTAGCGCGGGACCGCGGCTAGAGTGCTGGGCATGAGCAACCGGGTCGTCCACTTCGAGGTGCCCTTCGACGACGCCGAGCGGGCACGGTCGTTCTACGGCGAGGCGTTCGGCTGGAACTTCCACGACGCCCTCGGCCGGCACTACATCAACGCCGAGCCCGGCCCGGTCGGCGACGACGGCAAGCCGGTCGACCGCGGCGCGATCAACGGCGGTCTGCTGCGCCGGGAGTCCCCGACCGACCGGCCGATGGTGACGATCGAGGTCGACGACATCGAGGCCGCGCTCGCGAAGGTCGAGGCTGCCGGCGGCACCGTGGTGCTCGCCCCGCAGCTGGTCGCCGGCTACGGCAAGACCGCCTACTTCAAGGACACCGAGGGCAACCAGATGGGGCTGTGGGAGCCGGCCTGACCGGGTGACCCCATCGGCCCGGGCCCGCTAGCCCAGGCCCACCCCGACCGCGGCCCCGAGCCCGTACGTCGCCGCGGCCGCCGCGCCGCCGAGCACGGCCTGGCGCAGGCCGGCGTACCACCAGCTGCGGACCGTCACCCGCGCGACGACCGCGCCGCAGCCGAACAGCGCGACCAAGGTCAGCGCCACGGCCAGCCACAACTCGGGGACGCCCACGAGCCACGGCAGGAGCGGCACAGCCGCGCCCACCGAGAACGACAGGAACGACGACACCGCCGCGACGGTGGGGGAGGCGAGGTCGTCGTCGGTGACGCCCAGCTCCTGCCGGGCGTGGACGGTGACGGCGATCTCGGGGTCCTCGTGGATCTGGGCCGCGACCTGCGCCGCGAGGTCGTCGTCGACGCCCATCACCTCGAGCCGGGCGGCGAGCTCGGCGACCTCCTGGTCGGGGTTGGTGCGGATCTCCTCGCGCTCGCGGGCGATCTCGCGCTGGGCGGCCTCGGCCTGACTGGCGACGGAGGTGTACTCCCCGGCGGCCATCGACAGGGCGCCGGCGAACAGTCCGGCCAACCCGGCGAGGACCACGCTCTCGGTCCGGTCGGCGCCCGCGGTGCTGGCGCCGGCCGCGACGCCGGCGATCAGGGCGACGTTGGAGACCAGTCCGTCCATCGCACCGAAGACGGCCGGGCGCAGCCAACCGCCGGTGACGTCGGCGTGCTCGTGGTCGGCGACGTGGGGGAGATCGGTCATCGGCCGCTCACCGGGGGTTCCCCCAGCTCGCCGCGCCGACGATGATCATCTGCAGCTGGCGGCGAGCGGTGCGCATGATCTCCTGCTCCAGGTCGGGCCGGTTCGCCGGCGCCGCCAGCAGCTGCTCGACGGTGGCGACCATCGCATGCACGATCAGGTTGGCCAGCACCCGCAGGTCCTCCGACGACCAGGTGTCCATGGTCGGCAGCCGGGCCAGGTCGGTGGCCAGCTCGCGCTCGAACAGCTGCAGCTGGTGGCCGATCGCCTCGCGGACCGCGGGCACCCCGCCGAACCTTTCGCGGGCGATGAAGTGGAAGTGCGCCCGCTGTGCGTGCACGTGCTCGACGAGCACCTCCACCGAGTTGCGAACGATGGTGTTGACCTCCGGCTCCCCGGCGCGCACCTCGCGGATCATCGCGCGCAGGGAGGCGAAGGAGGCGTCCACGAGCTCGAGACCGAGCTGCTCGACGGAGTCGAAGTGCCGGTAGAACGCGGTCGGGACGATCCCGACCTCGCGGGCGATGTGGCGCAGCGACACCGCCGCCAGCGTGTGGTCGGCCGCGAGCCGGAGCCCGGCGTCGAGCAGCGCCTGCCGGGTGCGCTCCTTGCGGGCGGCACGCGACAGCGGTGGCTCCACCACCGCCGTCACTCCCGTCGCCTGCTCGGACACGTCCCCATCGTAGGCGCCGCGGGTGCGGCCGGGTGCGGATCCCCCGGAGGACCGGCCAACCCCGACCGTGACGGAGCACATGTGTACACCGATGTGCGCGCGGTCACCGTCCCTACGCCTTGACGCAGCGGGGCGCTGGCCCCGACGCTGGGGTGTACAGATGTTCACTGAACTCAGGTGAGCTCTCCGATTCAGCCGGACCCAGGAGGTGCCCGTGGCCCCGACCCGCAGCCTGACCCGTGCGGTCCTCGGCTCCCGTACGCTCGCGGCCCTGACCTCGCCGCATGGGGTGGATCGCTACCTCGAGCTGGTCAACCCGATGTGGGCCGTGCACGAGGTCCGCGCGCGGGTCGTGGCGATCGAGCGGGAGACCGACACCGCCAACCCGGTCGCCACGGTCACGCTCCAGCCGACCTCGACCTGGGCCGGCCACCGCGCCGGTCAGCACGTGCAGGTCGGGCTGGAGCTGCCGGGATCGCGACGCTTCACCCGCGTCTTCACCATCTCCAGTGCCGCGTCCGGACCGGGCGAGCGGTTCACCCTGACCGTACGGGCCAACGACGGCGGCACGGTGTCGTCCTACCTCGTCGAGCAGGCGCGTCCCGGCCAGGTGCTGCACCTCTCCCAGGCGCTGGGTGACTTCGTGCTGCCCGACCCCGTACCGCCGCGACTGGTCCTGCTCTCCGGCGGCTCGGGCATCACCCCCGTGATGGCGATGACCCGCACGCTGCTGCGCTCCGGGTACGACGGGCGCATCACGTTCCTGCACTACGCGCAGACCCCCGCCCACCAGATCTACGCCGACGAGCTCGCCGCCCTGGCCGCGGCCGACAACGGCGTCGACGTGCACCTGGTGCACACCGAGGCCGGCGGCGCGCTGTTCACCCCGGCCGCGCTCGCCGATGTCGCGCCCGACTGGGCCGAGGTCGACGCCTACGCCTGCGGCCCCGCCGGTCTGATCGAGCGGGTGCAGGCCGCGTACGCCGACACCGACCGGCTGCGGGTGGAGTACTTCAAGACCCCCGCCGTGGCCACCGGCGACGCCGAGGGCACCGTCGCCTTCACCCGCAGCGGCGAGCAGTCCGCCAACTCCGGCGCCACCCTGCTCGAGCAGGCCGAGGCCGCGGGTCTGCGGCCCGAGTTCGGCTGCCGCATGGGCATCTGCTTCTCCTGCACCGCCCGCAAGAGCGAGGGCACCGTCCGCAACGTGCTCACCGGCGAGGAGTCCTCCCTCCCCGACGAGGACGTCCGGGTCTGTGTCTCCGCGCCCGTCGGCGACTGCGCCGTCGAGCTGTAGGCCGGTTTCGCCACATATGTGGCGAACCCGGTGCTTCGTACACGTTCCAGCACCGCGAATCCCCAGTTTCAGGTACACACCCCCCGAAGGGAGCGCACCATGACCGTCACCCCCCTGACCGGTACGCCGACCCCGCCCCGCGCCGCGCGCACCACCGGCTCGCCCGCCGCGGCCGACCAGCAGCTCGACCCCACCAACGTCGCCGGCAAGTACGGCCTCAGCCCCGCCGACCTCGAGCGGTTCGGCGAGGAGATGGATGCCATCCGCAAGCGGATCGTCGCCGACCTCGGCGAGGAGGACGCCGCCTACATCCGCAACGTCGTCAAGACCCAGCGCGGCTTCGAGGTCGCCGGCCGCGCGCTGTTCTACCTCCCGCCCGCCTGGCCGCTGGCGGTGGCCGCCCTGAGCATCTCCAAGATCCTCGACAACATGGAGATCGGGCACAACGTCATGCACGGCCAGTACGACTGGATGGGCGACCCCGGCCTGAACTCCCGGATGTATGAGTGGGACAACGTCTGCCCCAGCGAGCAGTGGAAGTACTCCCACAACTACATCCACCACACCTTCACCAACATCCTCGGCAAGGACCGCGACATCGGCTACGGCGTCCTGCGGATGGACGAGGACCAGAAGTGGCACCCCTACTACCTCGGCAACCCGGTCTACGCCTTCCTGCTGATGGTCTTCTTCGAGTGGGGCGTGGCGATGCACGACCTCGAGGTCGAGAACATCGTCGCCGGCAAGCGCCGCATCTCCGACAACAAGGCGCTGCACGCCGGGATCATGCGCAAGGTGCGCCGCCAGGCGCTCAAGGACTACGTGCTCTTCCCGGCACTGACCGGCCCGCTGTTCCCGCTCACCCTGGCCGGCAACGCCACCGCCAACCTCGTGCGCAACATCTGGGCGTTCAACATCATCTTCTGCGGCCACTTCCCGGCCGGCGTGGAGACCTTCACCGAGGCCGAGAGCGAGGACGAGAGCCGCGGCCACTGGTACTTCCGCCAGCTGCTCGGCTCGGCCAACATCACCGGCGGCAAGCTCTTCCACCTGATGACCGGCAACCTCTCGCACCAGATCGAGCATCACCTCTTCCCCGACCTCCCCGCGCGCCGCTACCCCCAGGTCGCCGCGGAGGTACGCGAGATCTGCGAGCGCTACGGTCTGGAGTACAACACCGGCCGGCTCGGCAAGCAGTTGTTCAGCGTCGCCAAGAAGATCTGCCGGCTGGCCCTGCCCGACCGGCACGCGCCGCGGCCGGGCACCCCCGCCGCGAGCGATCAGGAGGAGCCATGGACCAGGAGCGCCTGAGCAGGGCCGAGATCCGCAAGGACGCCCTGCAGTCGACCGTCGAGGCCACCGCCACGGCCGTCGGCGGGGTCGCCTCGATCGTCACCGGCGCGGTGCGCGATGTCGCCCGCACCCTCGGCGGCCTGGCCACCGAGGTGTTCGAGATCCGCGACGCGGCGCGCCGGGCCGAGCGCGACGGGTGAGGCTCAGGCCAGCGCGTACTCCTGCTCCTCGGGGTACGGCGGCCACGCGGCCTCCCGGGTGACCCCGGTCGGGCGCCAGCCCAGGTGCTCGTAGAGCCCGCGGGCGCGGTGGTTGTCGGTGAGCACCCACAGCCGGGGGTGCGCGGTGCCGGCCGCGGCCATCGCCGCCACGGCGACCTCCACGCATCGCCGCCCCCAGCCCCGGCCCCAGTGGTCGGGGTGGACCGCCAGGTGGCGCAGGGTGCCGAGGTCGTGGCAGACCACGGCCACCCCGTCGCGCACCAGTGTCCGCGCGCCGGGCTCGCCGAGCACGAGGGTCCACCGGGCGAGCACGTCGTCGGCCGGGTAGGGGTACCGGTCGGGCGGGAACACGTGCCCCAGCGAGGCGAGGTTCGCCGCCCGCTCGAGGTCGCGCAACGCGACGGCGTCGGCTTCGGTGGCCTCGCGGAACATCCCACCAGTCTTCCGGCGATCCCCCGCCCGGACCAAGTCTCAGAGCAGGGGGACGAACCGGTACGCGCCGTGCTCGCACACCACGGGCCCGGGCTCGACGCTGCACATCGTGCCCGCTACCGGGATGACCATCCGGCCGTCCGGCACGAGCTGGTCGACCAGCTCCGCGGGCAGCTCCCGCGCCTCCGCCGAGACCAGGATCCGGTCGTACGGCGCCTCCGCCGGCCACCCCAGCACGCCGGCGCGGGCCTGCTCGATCCGGGCGGGCGCGCCCGCGGGCAGACAGGAGCGGCCGAAGTCGACCAGCTCGGGGATGATCTCGACCCCGATGACGCTGCCCTCGGGGCCGACCAGGTGAGCCAGCAGCGCGGTGGTCCAACCCGACCCCGACCCCACGTCGAGCACGTGCTGACCGGCGCGGACGTCGAGCAGCTCCAGCATCGCCGCGACGGTGCGCGGCTGGGAGTTGGTCTGGCCGAACCCGATCGACAGCGGCCCGTCGTCGTCGGCCCGGCGGCGCGCGGCCAGTGGGAGGTGGTGGGCGCGGGGTACGGCGGCGAACGCCTCGGCGACCCGCTGCGAGAGGGTCATCCTCCGAGTCAAGCACGCGCAAAAAAGTCAGGCTTGACTGTTTGTTGTCGGCCACCGAAGATAGCCGCGTGGCCACCCCGACCCGCGTCCCCCAGGAGGAGCGCACCCGCGCGATGCGGCTCCGGCTGCTCGAGGCGACCGTCGAGCTGCTGGTGGAGAAGGGGTACGGCGGCACCTCCACGACGCTGGTCAGCCAGCGCGCCGGCGTGAGCCGCGGGGCGCAGCTGCACCACTTCCCGACCAAGAACGACCTCGTGCTGGCCGCGGTGGTCCACCTCGCCGAGGTGCGCGGCGCCGAGGTCGCCGCGGCGGCGGAGAGGCTGCGCGGGGGCGAGCGACGGACCCGCGCGGTGCTGGAGATGCTCGCCGACCACTTCACCGGTCCGGTCTTCGCGGCCGCGCTCGAGCTGTGGGTCGCCGCCCGCACCGACGAGACCCTGCGGGCGGCCGTCGCGCCGCTGGAGGGGCACATCGGTCGCGAGGTCCACCGCCTGACCGTCGACGCGCTCGGCATCGACGAGTCCCGCCCCGGCGCGCGGGAGCTCGTGCAGGGCACCCTCGACCTGGTGCGCGGCCTCGGCCTGGCCAACACCCTCACCGACGACTCCGCCCGGCGCCGCCGGATCCTCGACACCTGGGCGCGCGTCCTCGACGACCACCTGGAGGCACCGTGAGCGCACTCGAGCAGGTCCTGGCCGATCTGGCGACCGAGGGCGACGAGCTCGCCGCCCACCTGGCCGATCTCGACGACGAGCAGTGGCGGCTGGAGACCCCCGCCGAGGGGTGGACGGTGGCCCACCAGGTCGCCCACCTGGCCTGGACCGACCACGTCGCCGTGCTCGCCGCCCGCGCCGCGCTCGGTGAGAAGCAGGCCTGGGACGCCGTGGTGCTGCAGGCGCTCGAGGACCCGACCGGCTTCGTCGACACCTGCGCCGAGGAGTGGTCCGGGGTCCCCCGCGCGGAGCTGATGGACCGCTGGCAGGACGGCCGCGCTCGCCTCGCGGAGACGCTGCGTACCCACCCGGCCGGCGAGAAGCTCCCGTGGTTCGGGCCGCCGATGAGCCCGACCTCGATGGCCACGGCGCGGTTCATGGAGACCTGGGCCCACGCCCGCGACGTGTACGACGCCCTCGCCCTCCCCGTCGCGCCGACCGACCGGATCCGCCACGTGGTCCACCTCGGCGTCCGCACGCGCGACTTCGCCTACTCCGTGCACGGTCAGCAGCCGCCGGCCGAGGCGTTCCGCATCGAGTTGACCGCGCCCAGCGGCGAGGTCTGGACCTACGGACCCGAGGACGCCGAGCAGCGGGTCGTCGGGTCGGCGTACGACTTCTGCCTGCTGGTCACCCAGCGCCGTCACCGCGCGACCCTCGACCTCGTCGCCACGGGCGAGGACGCCGCGCACTGGCTCACCATCGCCCAGGCCTTCGCCGGCCCGCCCGGAGCGGGCCGCCCGGACCCCGGCGCCGCCCCGTGACGCCCGCGCTGCGCATCGGCAACTGCTCCGGCTTCTACGGCGACCGGCTCTCGGCGATGGCCGAACTGCTCGCGGGCAGTCCGGCGGTCGACGTGATCACCGGCGACTACCTCGCCGAGCTCACCATGCTGATCCTCGGCAAGGACCGGATGCGCGACGCCGGCCTCGGCTACGCCCGCACCTTCGTCACCCAGGTCGAGCAGTCGTTGGGGACGGCGCTCGAGCGCGGCGTGCGGATCGTCGCCAACGCCGGCGGCCTCAACCCCGCCGGGCTCGCCGACCGGCTGCGCGAGGTCGCCCGGGGGCTCGGCCTCGACCCGGTCATCGCCCACGTCGAGGGTGACGACCTGCTGCCGCGGGCCGCCGACCTCGGCCTCGAGGGTGCCCTGACCGCCAACGCCTACCTCGGCGGCTTCGGCATCGCCGCCGCGCTCGACGCCGGAGCCGACGTCGTCGTCACCGGCCGGGTCACCGACGCCTCGCTGGTGGTGGGGCCGGCCGCGAGCCACTTCGGCTGGACGCCCGATGACCTCGACGCGCTCGCCGGCGCGGTCGTCGCGGGCCACGTCATCGAGTGCGGCACCCAGGCGACCGGCGGCAACTTCTCCGGCTTCCGCGCCCTCCCGCGCGACGGGCGGGGGCTCGGCTTCCCCGTCGCGGAGGTCCACGCCGACGGCAGCAGCGTCATCACCAAGCAGGACGACACCGCCGGTCTGGTCAACCTCGACACCGTCACCGCCCAACTGGTCTACGAGATCCAGGACGCGACCTACCTCAACCCCGACGTCAGTGTCGATCTCACCTCCGTGCGCCTCGAGCAGCAGGGCGCCGACCGGGTCGCGATCACCGGCGTCCGCGGCGCGCCGCCGCCCGCCCGGCTGAAGGTCTGCGTCAACGAGCTCGGCGGGTGGCGCAACGCCGCCGAACTGGTCCTCACCGGTCTCGACATCGACGCCAAGGCCGATTGGGTGCGGGCGCAGGTCGAGGCGGCCTGGGGGGAGCAGCGGCCCGCGGTCGTCGACTGGGACCTGGCCCGCACCGACCGCGCCGACGCCGAGACCCAGGAGGCCGCCAGCGCCCGGCTGCGCTGCACCGTGCTCGACCCCGCACCCGAACCCGTCGGCAAGCCGTTCACCGGCGCCCTCGTCGCCCTCGCCCTCGGCTCCTACCCCGGCTTCACCCTCACCGGCCCGCCGGCCAAGCCCACGCCGTACGGCGTCTACCGGGCGGCGTACGTCGACCGCGACGTCGTCGTGCACACCGTCGTGCACGGCGACGGGCGGCGGGAGGTCATCGCGGATCGCTGGGTCTCGGCAGGCTCGACCGGCGAAGGGCCCTCGACCGGCGAAGCGCCCTCAACCGACGAAGGGCCGTCGAGCGAGCCCCCCGGTCGGTCGAGCGGAGTCGAGACCCCCGGTCCGACCACCCGCCTCCCGCTCGGCACCTTCGTCCACGGCCGCTCCGGCGACAAGGGCGGCGACGCCAACATCGGGCTGTGGGTCTCGCGCACCGAGGCCACCGGTGCGGACCAGTACGCCGCGCGGCACGCCTGGCTGCGCTCCCTGATCACCCCGGAGCAGGTGCGCCGCCTGCTGCCGGAGGCCGAGTCCCTCCCCATCGAGGTCCACGACCTCCCCAACCTGGGCGCGGTCAACGTGCTCGTGCGCGGCCTGCTCGGTCAGGGGGTGGCGGCCTCGACCCGCTTCGACCCCCAGGCCAAGGCCGTCGGCGAGTGGCTGCGCGCCCGCCATGTCGACATCCCCGAGGAGCTTGTGTGAGCACCCAGCACGCCGATTTCTGGACCGAGGAGCAGCGCGCGCTGCAGGAGTCCTCCCGCACGTTCGTCGAGCGGGAGATCCTCCCGCACCTGGCGCAGTGGGAGGACGACGGCGAGGTCCCGCGCGAGCTGCACCTCGCCGCCGCGAAGCAGGGCCTGCTCGGCGTCGGGTTCGCCGAGGAGGTGGGCGGCTCCGGAGGCGACGGCCTCGACATGCTCGCGCTGCAGGAGGCGTTCTTCGCCGCCGGCGCCAGCAGCGGGCTGATGTCGACGCTGTTCACCCACGGCATCGCGCTGCCGCACATCGCGGCCAGCGGCGACGCCGACCTGATCGACCGGTTCGTCCGCCCGACGCTGGCCGGGGAGAAGATCGGCGCGCTCGGCATCACCGAGCCCGACGGCGGCTCCGACGTCGCCGGCATCCGCACCCGCGCCCGCCGCGAGGGCGACCACTTCGTCGTCAACGGCGCCAAGACCTTCATCACCTCCGGGGTGCGCGCCGACTTCGTCACCTGCGCGGTGCGCACCGGCGAGGAGGGCCACGGCGGCATCTCGCTGCTCGTCATCGAGAAGGGCGCGCCGGGGTTCTCCGTCAGCAAGCCGCTGCGCAAGATGGGCTGGCAGTGCTCCGACACCGCCGAGCTCACCTTCGAGGACGTGCGCGTACCGGTGGAGAACCTCGTCGGCGAGGAGAACACCGGCTTCTACCAGATCGCCGAGCAGTTCGTCAGCGAGCGGATCGGCCTCGCGGTCCACGGGTACGGCATCGCCGACCGGGCGCTCGCGCTGACCGTCGACTACGTCAAGCAGCGCGAGACCTTCGGCAAGCCGCTCAACACCCGCCAGGTCGTGCGGCACAAGCTGGTCGAGATGCGGCAGAAGGTCGAGCTCGCCCGCACCTACACCCGCGAGGTGGCCCGCCGCCACGCCGCGGGGGAGAACGTCATCGCCGAGGCCGTGCTCGCCAAGAACGCCGCCGTCGAGGCGAGCTCGTTCGTCGTCGACACCGCGGTCCAGCTGCACGGCGGCATGGGCTACATGCGCGAGTCCGAGGTCGAGCGGCATTACCGCGACCAGCGGATCATCGGCATCGGTGGTGGTGCCACCGAGGTGCTCAACGACCTTGCCGTACGCCTGCTGGGGTACGCCTGATGGGCCTGCTGCGGCCGCTCGGCGGGGAAGTGTCGGTGCGGATGGCGGCGCCGCCGGAGACGGTGTGGGATCTGGTCAGCGACGTGACGCGCATCGGGGAGTTCTCGCCCGAGACGTTCGAGGCGCGCTGGACCCGCGGCTCGACGGGCCCCGAGCTCGGCGCCACCTTCGCGGGCCACGTCAAGCGCAACGGCGTGGGGCCGACGTACTGGGTGCCGTGCACGGTGACCCGGTGCGAGCCGCAGCGGGTCTTCGAGTTCGCCGTCGGCACGTCGTCGATGACGGTCAACAACTGGGGTTATCGGCTCGAACCCGACGGTGACGGCACGGTCGTGACCGAGTACTTCCGGCTCGAGCCGAGCCTGCCGATCCGCGCGTACTGGCTGCTGCTGGGCCGGTTGCGCGGACGCACCAACGAGCGCGGCATGCGTATGACGCTCGAACGGATGCGGACGGTGGTGGAGGCATGAGCAACCGCGAGGCGATGCTGACCAAGCTCGCCGAGCTCGACGCCGAGCACGCGACGGCCGTGGCCGGCGGAGGGGAGCGGAGCGTCGCGCGTCACCGTGCCCGCGGCAAGCTGCTCCCGCGCGAGCGCATCGAGCTGTTGGTCGACGAGGGCAGCGCGTTCCTCGAGCTCTCGCCGCTGGCCGGGTGGGGGTCGGACTTCACCGTCGGCGCCAGCGTGGTCACCGGGATCGGCGTGGTGGAGGGCGTCCCGTGCCTCATCACCGCCCACGACCCGACCGTCAAGGGCGGTGCGAGCAACCCGTGGACGGTGAAGAAGATCTTCCGGGCCAACCAGATCGCCGAGGAGAACGACCTCCCGATCATCTCCCTGGTCGAGTCCGGCGGCGCGGACCTGCCGACGCAGAAGGAGATCTTCATCCCGGGCGGGCGGCTCTTCCGCGACCTCACCCGCGCCAGCGCCCGCAAGCAGCCGACCATCGCGCTGGTCTTCGGCAACTCCACCGCCGGCGGCGCCTACGTGCCGGGCATGAGCGACTACACCGTGATGGTCAAGGAGCAGGCGAAGGTCTTCCTCGGCGGTCCGCCGCTGGTCAAGATGGCGACCGGCGAGGAGGCCGACGACGAGTCGCTCGGCGGCGCCGAGATGCACGCGCGCACCTCCGGCCTGGCCGACTACCTCGCGGTCGACGAGCACGACGCGATCCGGATCGGGCGGCGGATCGTCGCCCGGCTCAACCGTTCCTCGCGCGCAGCCGGTGCGCCGGCCTACGCCGAGCCGGACGCCGACCCCGAGGGTCTGCTCGACCTCATCCCCAGCGACCTCAAGGAACCGTTCGACCCGCGCGAGGTCATCGCGCGCATCTGCGATGGCGTGAGCCCGACGAACCGAGTTGCCTTCGACGAGTTCAAGCCGCTCTACGGCTCCAGCCTGGTCACCGGCTGGGCGCGGCTGCACGGCCACCCGATCGGCGTCCTCGCCAACGCCCAGGGGGTGTTGTTCAGCGAGGAGGCGCAGAAGGCCACGCAGTTCATCCAGCTGGCCAACCAGAGCGACACCCCGCTGCTGTTCCTGCACAACACGACCGGCTACATGGTCGGTCGCGAGTACGAGCAGGGCGGGATCATCAAGCACGGCTCGCAGATGATCAACGCCGTGTCCAACTCGAAGGTCCCCCACCTGACGGTGATCATGGGAGCCTCGTACGGCGCCGGCAACTACGGCATGAACGGCCGCGCCTACGACCCGCGGTTCCTGTTCACCTGGCCGAGCGCGAAGTCGGCGGTCATGGGACCCGCCCAGCTCGCCGGTGTGCTGTCGATCGTCGCCCGGGCCGCGGCCGAGGCGAAGGGGCAACCCTTCGACGAGGAGGGCGACGCGCAGATGCGCGCCTTCATCGAGGCCAGCGTCGAGGAGCAGTCACTGCCGTTCTTCCTCTCCGGGATGCTCTACGACGACGGCGTGATCGACCCGCGCGACACCCGCACCGTCCTGGGCATCTGCCTGTCCGTCATCGCCCAGACGCAGGTCGAGGGCACCGACCGCTTCGGCGTCTTCCGGATGTGATCGCAATGTCCTCCACCATCCACCGCCTCCTCGTCGCCAACCGCGGGGAGATCGCCAGTCGGGTCTTCGCCACCTGCCGACGTCTCGGCATCGAGACGGTCGCCGTCCACTCCGACGCCGACGCGGGCCTGCCGTTCGTCGCCGAGGCCGACCTCGCCGTACGCCTCCCCGGCAACAGCCCGGCCGAGACCTACCTGCGCGCCGACCTCGTGCTCGACGCCGCGCGCCGCAGCGGTGCCGACGCGATCCACCCCGGCTACGGCTTCCTCTCGGAGAACGCCGGCTTCGCCCGCGCGGTCCTCGATGCCGGACTCACCTGGGTCGGTCCGGCGCCGGCGTCGATCGAGCAGATGGGCTCGAAGATCGCGGCGAAGCGGCTCATGGCCGAGGCGGGGGTGCCGTGTCTCGACGACCTCGACCCCGCCACCGTGACCGCCGAGGACCTCCCCGTCCTGGTGAAGGCGAGCGCGGGCGGCGGCGGCCGCGGCATGCGGATCGTCCGCGACCTCGAATCCCTGTCAACCGCAGTTGATTCGGCGCGCGATGAAGCGGCGTCGGCGTTCGGCGACGGTGCGGTCTTCGTGGAGCCGTACGTCGAGCGCGGCCGCCACGTCGAGGTGCAGGTCGTCGGCACCCCCGACGGCGTACTGGTGCTCGGCGACCGCGACTGCTCGCTGCAGCGCCGACACCAGAAGGTCGTCGAGGAGGCGCCCGCACCGGGCCTCCGCGACGAGGTGCGCGCCGCGCTGCACGGGGCTGCGCGTGCAGCCGCCGCGGCGATCGACTACCGCGGCGCCGGCACGGTGGAGTTCCTCTACGACGCCGCGACCGAGCGCTTCTACTTCCTCGAGATGAACACCCGCCTGCAGGTGGAGCACCCGGTCACCGAGGCGGTCCTCGGCATCGACCTGGTCGAGGCGCAGATCGCGGTGGCCGAGGGACGGCCCGTGGTTGAGCGCGACTCCTCTCCGGTCGAGACCAACGGTCACGCCGTCGAGGTCCGGCTCTACGCCGAGGACCCCGGCCTCGACTACCAGCCGCAGAGCGGCCGGCTCGACACCTTCGAGGTGCCCGACGTCGACGTACGGTTCGGTCCGCTCACGGCCCCGGGCCTGCGGTTGGACGCCGGGTTCGGCAGCGGCGACGAGGTCGGCACGCACTACGACGCCATGCTGGCCAAGCTGATCAGCTGGGCACCCACCCGCGAGCAGGCGATCCGCCGCCTCCGCGGGGCGCTGCGGCGGGCGCGCATCCACGGCGTGGTCACCAACCGCGACCAGCTGCTCGCGGTCCTCGAGCACCCGCGCTTCCTGACCGCCGACCTCGACACCGGTCTGCTGGCCGACGAGGACCTCGCCGGCACCGGTCCCCCGGCACGCGATCGGACCCTGGCCGCCTTCGCCGCAGCGGTCGGTCGCGCCGAGCTCACCGCCGCCCGCCGTACGACGCAGCGCGGCATCCCGGTCGGGTGGCGCAACGTCGTCGCGGCGCCGACCACGACGACCTTCACCTGCCGCGGCGAGGAGGTCCGGGTCGCCTGGTACGGCCCCACCACGGCTGGTCGCGACGACCCGCACCGCACCCACCACCGGCTCGTCGACGAGCAGGCCGAGGGCGCGTACGTCGTCGCGGTCTCCACCTCCGGCAGCGAGGCGCGCGTCGTCGTCGAGCACGACGGCGTGCGGGTCCCGCACACCGTGCACGAGTCGCTCGGCCCCGACGGCGACACCGGGCGGTACGACGTCGAGGCGCCCTGGGGACACCTGGCGCTCGAGACGGTCCCGCGCTTCACCGACCCCGCCGACCAGGTCGCGGCCGGCTCCCTGCTCGCCCCGATGCCGGGCACCGTCGTCCGGGTCGCCGTCGAGGCCGGCCAGCAGGTCCGCGCCGGCGACCCGGTGCTGGTGCTGGAGGCCATGAAGATGCAGCACACCGTGTCCGCCCCCGCCGACGGCGTCGTCGGCCTGCTCCCGGTCGGCGCCGGGCAGCAGGTCGCCGCCGGCGAAGTCCTCGCCGTCGTCGAACCCACCCACCCCGAGAAGGAGCCCGCATGAGCCAGTTCAGCGAGACCGAGGAGCGCACCGAGCTGCGCAAGGCGGTCCGAGCCTTCGCCCAGTCCTGGGGGCAGGACTACTTCACCGGCAAGGCCCGCGCCGGCGAGAAGACCACCGACCTCTGGCTCGCGCTCGGCAAGAACGGCTACCTCGGCGTCAACATCCCCGAGGAGTACGGCGGGGGTGGCGGCGGCATCGGTGACGTCGCCGCGGTGTGCGAGGAGCTGGCCGCGGTCGGCTGCCCGATGCTGCTGATGGTCGTCTCGCCGGCGATCTGCGGGTCGGTCATCTCCCGCTTCGGCACCGAGGAGCAGAAGCAGCGCTGGCTGCCCGGCATCGCCGACGGCACGCAGACGATGGCCTTCGCCATCACCGAGCCCGACGCCGGCTCCAACTCCCACCGGATCACCACCACCGCGCGCCGCGACGGCACCGACTGGATCCTCAAGGGCCGCAAGGTCTACATCTCCGGCGTCGACGAGGCCAGCCACGTCCTGGTCGTCGCCCGCACCGAGGACCACAAGACCGGCTCCCTCAAGCCGTGCCTGTTCGTCGTCCCGACCGACGCGCCCGGCTTCGAGTACCAGCCGATCCCGATGGAGCTGGTCAGCCCCGAGCAGCAGTTCACCGTCTTCATCGACGATGTCCGGCTGCCCGCCGATGCGCTGGTGGGCGACGAGGACGCCGGCCTGATCCAGCTCTTCGCCGGGCTCAACCCCGAGCGGATCATGGCCGCCTCCTTCGCCACCGGGATCGCCCGGCTCGCGCTGGAGAAGGCCACGGCGTACGCCAAGGAGCGCAGCGTCTTCCGCGACACCCCGATCGGGGCGCACCAGGCGATCGCCCACCCGCTGGCCCAGGCCCACATCGAGATCGAGATGGCGCGGCTGATGACCCAGAAGGCAGCGGCGCTGCAGGACGCGGGTGACGACATGGGTGCCGGCGAGGCCGCCAACATGGCGAAGTACGCCTCCGCCGAGGCCGCGTGCAACGCCGTCGACCGCGCCGTCCAGACCCTCGGCGGCAACGGGGTCACGCAGGAGTACGGCGTCGCCGCCCTGCTGGTCGCCACCCGCGTCATGCGCATCGCGCCGGTCAGCCGCGAGATGATCCTGAACTTCGTGGCCATGCACTCCCTGGGCCTGCCGAAGTCCTACTGAGCAGACGCGTGTGACGTCTCGCAGGTTCTGACAGGGCGAGAACCTGCGAGACGTCACATCACCGACGGTCGCCGGGACCGCCGCGCGTCCGTGGGATGCCAGCGAGCAGCACGAGGAGATGGCACACGTTGCCAGCCCGTGCGGCAGGATCGGGTCCATGACCGCACTGGTGCAGTACGCCGTCGGGGGGCCGCTGGCCCGGATCACCCTGGACTCCCCGCACAACCGCAACGCCCTGTCGCGGCAGTTGGTGACCGAGCTGCTGGAGGCGCTCACGCGCGCGGGGGACGACGACGCTGTGCGGGTCGTGCTCCTCGGCGCGACCGGCTCGGTGTTCTGCTCGGGTGCCGACCTCTCCGAGGCCTCGACAGTGCCGATGGAGGAGGGCGCGCGGGGGATCGTGGAGGTGCAGCGGCGGATCCTGGCGCTGCCCAAGCCGGTGGTGACGCGCGTCCAGGGAGCGGTGCGGGCGGGCGGCACCGGGATCGTGGCCGCCAGTGACGTCGTGGTGGCCGCCGAGCGAGCGACCTTCGCGCTCACCGAGGTCAAGCTCGGACTCGCGCCGGCGGTGATCTCCCTGACTGTGCTGCCGCGAATGACCTCCCGCGCGGCGGCGCTGACCTGCCTCGGCGGCGAGGTCTTCGACGCGAGTGCTGCGCGCGACTACGGCCTGGTGACCACGGTCGTGCCGGACGGCGAACTCGACGACGCGGTCGCTGCTCAGGTGGCGAGCCTCGCCACCGGTGCGCCCCAGGGGTTGCGCGAGACCAAGGCGCTGCTGACCCGGGACCTGCTCGCCGGCGTCGAGGCGCACGGCGAGGAGGTCATCGCGCAGAGTGCGCGGTTGTTCGGCTCCCCCGAGGCGCGCGAGGCGATGCAGGCGTTCCTCGCGCGCGCCCGGGGCTGAGCCGCGCCGATCAGCCGGCGGCGATCTTCTTGGTCGCCTTGCCCAGACCCTTGCCCAGGGCGTCGTCGATCCGCAGGTTCTCCATCGTGCCGGTCGTGGCGTTGGAGGTCACGCGCACCCACTTGGGCTTGCCCAGGCAGGTGCGGGGGATCTTGATGGTGCGCACGGCCTTCTTGACGTTGTTGGCGACCCGCACCTTGCACTTGACCTGCTTGCCGCCCTTGGCGCGGGTGAGGATCGAGGTCGTCGACTGCTCACCGGCGACGTCGCTGCGCACCCACTGGTAGGCGAAGGTCTGCTTCGGGGTCTTGATGCCCAGCGTGCTGACCTGGACGATCTTCTCGCCCTTCAGGCTGCGGAACTTCGTCTGCACCACGAGTTGCTTGCGGGTGTGGGCGAACTTGGTGCGGACGATGTCGTGGTCCTTGACCTTCTTGTTCTTCGGCGCCTTGCGCAGCTTCTTCTGGTTCTCCGCGTCCGCGAGACCGGCGACCCGGACGTCGCCCTTCGCGTCCTTGACGGTGATCTGGGCGGCCTGGGCCGGGAGCGCGGTCAGGGCGACCGTGACGGGCAGGGCGAGAGCAACGATCGATCGGGTGAGGGTACGCACCGAGATCTCCTCGAGTGTGGGGCGCGACGCGGCGCCGTGACATTGGTGGGGGAACACTACGGGGAGGTCCGGTCCGCTCCCGGCGTCGACCCGCCGCTCGTTAGAGTGGTCTGCTCGCAGTTTCGCCGAGCCCGACCAGCCAGATCAGGGGACCAGTGACGGAGCAGAACCACAGCGACGAGGACCTCTACGCCCGGGAGGTCGCGGCCGAACAACGCTTCGTCGACCTGGTGCACGCCCGGCTCGAGGCGGCCGCACGCAGTGCGCAGGAGCTCGCCCGCGAGGGCCACAACCGCGCGCGCCTGGGGCACGAGGGCGGCCTGGTTGAGCGCGACGCCATGGTCTACCAGGCGGCGCGCCGGTTGGCGACGCTCGACGCCGCGCACGAGGGGCTGGTGTTCGGTCGCCTCGACCTCGACCCGGAGCTCGACGACGAACCCCGCTACATCGGCCGGCTCGGGCTGCGCGACGAGAACCGCGACACGCTGCTCATCGACTGGCGTGCCCCGGCGGCGTCGGTGTTCTACCAGGCCACCGCGGCCAAGCCCCAGGGCGTCGTACGCCGGCGGGTGCTGCGCAGTGCGGGGACGACCGTCCTCGGCGTCGAGGACGAGCTGCTCGACGACTCGGTCGAGACCGACCTGCCGATCCTCGGCGAGGGTGCGCTGATGGCCCAGCTCTCCCGGGCCCGCGACCGGTCGATGCACTCGATCGTGGCGACCATCCAGGCCGAGCAGGACGAGGCGATCCGCGCGCCGCTCAAGGGCGTGGTCGCGATCTCCGGCGGCCCCGGCACCGGCAAGACCGTCGTGGCGCTGCACCGCGCGGCGTACCTGCTCTTCACCGACCGTCGCCGCTACGAGACCGGCGGCGTGCTGGTGATCGGGCCGTCGGGGGTCTTCATGCGCTACATCGAGCGGGTCCTGCCCTCGCTCGGGGAGACCGCGGTGGCGCTGCGCTCGCTCGGCGAGGTCGTCGACGGCTTGCGCGCCGAGCGCCGTGACGAGCCCGCGGTGGCCGATGTGAAGGGTTCTGCGCGGATGGCCGAGGTGCTGCGGCGGCTCTCCCGGCAGGCCGTCCCGGGCGCACCCCGGCACTTCCGGATGTTCTACCGCGACGACGTGCTCCAGCTCGGCGGCAAGGAGCTCGGCGCCGTCCGTCGACAGCTGCTGTCGAAGGGCCGCCGCAACCGCCAGATCAACCAGGTGCCGCGGGCGCTGGCCGACGCGCTGTGGCGTCAGGTCCGCAGCGAGCGCGGCCGGGAGCGGGGGTACGCCGACTTCCTCGACGACCTGCTCTCCGACGACGCGTTCGTCGACTTCGCCCTGGCCTGGTGGCCCGCGGTCGACGGCCCGACCGTGCTCGGGTGGCTGCGCGACCCCGAGGTGCTCGCACGGGTGGCCGACGGGCTGCTGGCGCCCGAGGAGCAGACCCTGCTGACCAAGTCGTGGGCCGGCGTGCCCGAGGGCGACTGGTCGGTGGACGACATCCCGCTCATCGACGAGCTCCGGTACGCCGTGGGCGACCTGCCGACCCGCGTCGAGCACGGCGAGCGCTCCCTGATCGGCACCAGTGACGACGACGAGACCCCCACCCGGGAGGAGGTCACCACGGTCGCCGACCGCCTCTCCGACCGCCCCGGTTGGTCGCCGCCGCAGTACCGCGTCGAGGACGACGGCTACGCCCACGTCCTGGTCGACGAGGCGCAGGACCTCACCCCGATGCAGTGGCGGATGGTCGGACGCCGCGGTCGGCGCGCGACCTGGACCGTCGTCGGCGACCCCGCGCAGTCGTCGTGGCCGGAGCCCGAGGAGGCCGAGGCCGCCCGTGCCGCCGCGCTCGAGGGCAAGCCGGTGCACTCCTTCCACCTGTCGAAGAACTACCGCAACTCCGCGGAGATCTACGCCTTCGCCGCCGACTACGCGCGCCGGGTGGGTCTCGACGCCGACCTGCCGGAGGCGGTGCGCTCGACCGGCGTCCACCCGGAGGAGCGCACCGTCGACGACCTCGCCGCCGGGGTGCGGGCCGCGGTCGGTGAGCTCGCCGGGGCCGTGGCGGGCACGGTCGGGATCGTCGTCCCGCACGCGCGTCGTGGCCAGGTGCAGGAGTGGCTCGCGAGCTGGCCCGAGCACGCGGACGATGCCGCCGGCGGCGCCGAGGCCCGCATCCCGGTGCTCGTGGGCCTGGAGACGAAGGGGCTGGAGTTCGACGGGATCGTCGTGGTCCAGCCCGACGAGATCGAGACCGAGTCGAGCACCGGCCGCGCCACGCTCTACGTCGTCTACACCCGGGCGACGCAGCGGATGATCACGGTGCGGGAGGGCTGAGGGCGGTCGCCGCCGCGAACTGGGGCGGCCGCGCTCGCCATGCCGGGCAGGGCCTCGGCGACCGATGAGGATCTGCGCAGGCATTGACATGTGACGGTCGGCACGTCATCCTCTGGATGTGGGAAAACGGTTTCCGGTTGAGCGGCGCGTCACGATCGGTGACGTCGCGGAGCTCGCTGGCGTCTCCAAGGCGACCGTCTCAAAGGTGCTCGGCGGGGGCGACTACTACGTCTCCCAGGACGCGCGGCAGCGCATCGCCGCCGCCGTCGACGAGCTCGACTTCCAGCCGAACGCCATCGCCCGCGACCTCGTCCGCCGCCGAACGCAAACGGTGGGGATGGTCGTGGCGAGCATCGCGAACCCGGTCTACCCGGAGTTGATGGCCGGTGTCGACGAGGTACTGGGCCGCAACGACTTCACGGTGCTCTTCGGCAGCACCGAGGGACGGCCGGAGCGTGAGTCCGACGTCGTGCGGTCTATGCGTCAGCGTCAAGTGGACGGGGTGGTCCTCGCCTCGGTCACGATGGACCACGACGAGGTCGAGAAACTTGTCGGGTCCGGCCTCGACGTTGTGCTGGCCAGCCGCCACCTGCACCGCGCGGACCTGGTAGATGCGGTCGTGGTCGACAACGTCGCCGGTGGACGCATCGCGACCGAACACCTCCTCGACCACGGCCATGAGCGGGTTGCCCACATCGCGGGACCGCAGAACGTGATGCCCTTCGCCGAGCGTCGACACGCGTGGTGGGACACGATGGTGGAGCGGCAGGGGCAGCCCGACGCCGACCTCGAGGTGCGGGTCACTGAGAGCACCGTGGACGCCGGCGCCGACGCGGCCGCCCGCCTTCTCGACCTCGGCACCCCGCCCACCGCGGTCTTCGTGAGCAGCGACCGGTTGGCCGTCGGCGTCCTGGAGGAGTGCTCGCGCCGGGGGGTTGCCGTCCCCGGCGGCCTGGCCGTGGTCGCCTTCGACAACATCTGGGTCGGTCGAATGCCGGGTGTCCGGTTGACCACCGTCGACTCCCGCGCGCGCGAGGTCGGCAGGCTGGCTGCCGAGCGCCTTGTGCAACGGATCACCGACCGCTGGGAGGGGCGCCCAGCGACCGCGCCAAGCCTCACGACCCTTCCCGCGCGGCTAATGGCACGGGCGACCTGCGGATGCGCGGACGACAGGCCACCGCCGACCGGGTACGACCCTGCCCATTAGGAAAACGATTTCCGATCTCGGAACCACCGACCCGCTCCGGCGGGCACTCCAGAAAGGCAGCACCCGATGACTCGTCGTAATCGAACTCGTTCTCTCGCGCTTCTGGCGGGAGCTTCTCTGCTTGCCCTCGCGGCCTGTTCTTCGGCCGACTCGGTCTCCGGAAGTGGCGACTCGACCGATACCGAGTCCACCTACACGTACACCAGTGACCAGGAGGACATCGACTCGCTCCCTGGTGAGGAGATGACCTCGACGTACGGCGACGTGGAGGCCAGCGAGAAGTACCGCGTCGCGGTCATTCTCAAGGCACTCACGAACCAGTACTGGCAAGGCATCGAGAGCGGCGCCAAGGCCGCGGCTGAGCACTACGGCATCGATGTGGTCGTCCAGGCGGCCAGTAGTGAGACGGCACAGACGGAGCAGCTGACCATTGCCCAGACGATGACGGGACAGAACTTCGACGCCTACGTCGTCGCTCCTGAGAGCACCTCGAACCTGACGCCGGCGTTGCGCCAGATGAAGGCGCAGGATGCGCCGATCGTGAACGTCGACGATGCCCGGGTCGCTGCGTCGGTGTACGTCGGGCCCAACCACGAGAGCAATGGGATCCAGGCCGCGGAGGAGTTCGCGGCGCTGTTCGACGAGGGCGCCAAGGTGGCTCAGGTCGAGGGTCAGGCGGGTTCGAGCGCGGCGATCCTGCGGATCAAGGGCTTCACCGAGGGCGTCGAGGACGCGGGTCTCAACCTGGTGGCCAGCGTGCCGGGAGACTGGGACCCCGACAAGGCCTTCGCCGCGGCGCAGCAGATCATCCAGCAGCACCCGGACGTGAAGGGCATTTACGCCAACAACGACACCATGGCCATCGGCGTTGCGAAGGCCGTCAAGGCATCGGGCAAGGAGATTGCGGTCGTCGGGACCGACGGTGTGCCCGAGGCGATCGCCGGCGTCCGTGGCGGAAGCATGACCGCCACCGTGAGCCCGCTCCCGTATTGGGAGGGCTACTGGGCGGTCGAGGCGGCCCTGCGTCTGCTCGAGGGGCAGGAGGTTGCTCCGTGGATCGTTGCGCCGGCGCAGCTGATCACCGCTGACAACGTCGACGACTACTACGACCAGCAGGGTCAGGTCCTCACCGACCTGTTCGAGTGACCCGAACCTGATCGCTCGAGACGAGAGCCGGAAGAGGTGACCCGGAGATGACCGACGCGACCCCTGTTCTGGAGGCACGCGGACTGACCAAGGCCTTCCCAGGCGTGGTCGCCCTGTCAGGGGTGAGCTTCGCGGCGTACGCCGGGGAAGTGCACACCCTGCTCGGGGAGAACGGCGCGGGGAAGTCGACCCTCCTGAAGACGATCTTCGGCGTACAGCAGCCGGACTCTGGCTCGGTGCACGTCGACGGGCAGGAGGTTCGCTTCGACCGGCCGTCCGATGCCATGCGGGCCGGGATCGCGATGGTCCACCAGGAGCTGAGTCTGGTGCCGCAGCTCACTGCGGTCCAGAACCTGGTCCTGGGTCGGGAGCGCAGCAAGGTCGGCATCGTGGACTGGCGCGAGGCGCGCGAACGTGCACGCCTCGCGCTGGACCGGCTGAAGTTCGACGCTCCGGCCGACGTTCCGGTCTCTGCGCTCAGCGTCGCGCAGCAGCAGCTGATCGAGTTGGCGCGTGCGGTGAGCACGGACGCGCGCGTAATCATCATGGACGAACCGACGGCCTCCCTCACCTCGGCGGAAAGCGAGCGTCTCTTCTCGGTGATCGACACCCTCCGGGAGGAGGGCCGGGCGATCATCTACGTCAGCCATCGCCTCAAGGAGGTGCTGGCACTCTCCGATCGGGTGACGGCGCTGCGCGACGGTGCGCTTGTCGGCACCAGGTTGAGAGCGGAAGTCCGTTCTGAGCGTGACTTGGTGCAGCTGATGGTGGGCCGCGACCTGGATGCGCTTGGCGTCCAGGGGGACACAACCCCGGGTGACGAGATCCTCCGGGTGGAGAACGTCTCCGTGCCCGGAGTCGTGCATGACGTCTCCCTCACCCTCCGCGCCGGCGAGGTCGTCGGAATGGCTGGGATGGTCGGCGCCGGCCGCACCGAGTTCGCGCGTGCTGTGGTCGGCGCCGACCGGCGCAGTGCAGGTGACGTGCGGGTGCATGGCAAGCTCGTCCGTATCAATCGGCCCGCGGATGCGATCGCCGCCGGGATCGCACTGATCACCGAGGACCGCAAGCACCAGGGTCTCGCCCTGCACATGTCGACGGCATCCAACGTCACGCTGATGGACCCGCCGTCCCGATTCGGCGTGATCGGTCGCCGCCGACAGCGCGAGGTGGCGGCCGAATGGCTGCGCCCGCTCAACACGAAGATGCAGGTCGACCAACCCGTCGGCACGCTCTCGGGCGGAAATCAGCAGAAGGTCGTGCTCGCGCGATGGCTGCGCAACGACAGCGATGTGTACATCTTCGACGAGCCGACCCGCGGCATCGACGTCGGAGCTAAGGGCGAGATCCACCATCTGATGCGTCAGTTGGCTGAGAGCGGCAAGGCCGTCCTGATGATCTCCTCCGACCTGCCGGAGGTGCTCGCGATGAGCGACCGCGTGGTCGTCATGCGCGATGGACGCCTGGTCGCTGAGCTCTCTCGCGAGGAGTTGAGCGAGGAGGAGGTCGTGCGCCATGCCGCCGCCGAATGATCTTGAGTTCCGAGTCCGTCCCGCTCGCATCGAAGGAACCGAACCCGTGTCCCACTCCCCAGCAGCATCCGTCGTCCCCACCACTCCCGCAGTCGGCTCTGTGGTGCGTGCCCGCCTCGGCACCATCGCCCGGCAGGGCGGCCTGATCGCGGTCATCATCGCGCTGGTCGTGGGTTTCGGCGCCGCGCGGCCGTTCTTCTTCGAGGCCAACAACCTCATGAACGTGCTCCTGCAGGCGTCCGTGGTGGGGATATTGGCCCTAGGTCAGACCTATGTTCTCCTCACCGGAGGCATCGATCTCTCAATCGGTTCGACGGTCGCGGTGTCAGCGGTCTGCGCCGGTCTGTTCTCCCAGCAGACGTCACCAGCGCTCGCGATCCTCGGTGCGCTGGCTGTCGGGGCGCTCTGTGGATTGGTCAATGGGCTCCTCATCACCGTCACCGGGATCACTCCGTTCATCGTGACGCTCGGCACGATGAGCATTTACGCGGGACTGGCGCTGATCATCGCTGGCGGACAGGCCGTGTACGGGATTCCCGTGCCGTTCGAGGACGCGCTCGCGGGCGGTATCGCGGGTATCCCGATCCCGGTCGTGCTCTTCACCGTTCTCACCATCGCCTCCGTCCTGGTCCTGAAGTACACCCTTTTCGGGGAGTACCTGATCGCGATCGGCGGGAACGCCGAGGTAGCTCGGCTGGCGGGCATCTCGGTCGGCCGGCACACCGCGACCGCCTACGTGGTCGCGGGGGCGGCAGCGGGCCTCGCGGGTGCGATCCTCACCGCGCGCCTCGGCGCCGCTGACCCGACGCTCGGTGCCGACCTGCTCCTGACCGCCATCGCCGCCACCGTGATGGGCGGCACCAAGCTCGCCGGGGGCGAGGGGAGCATGGCAGGCGCTGCCTTCGGGGCGATCCTCATCGCCACCCTCACTGCCGGTCTGACCTCGCTGAACGTGCAGGCGTTCTACCAGCAGGTGGCCGTCGGTGCCGCCATCATCCTCGCGCTCCTGGTCGACCAACTCGCCAAGCGCTCTCGTACCTGAGCACCGGCCCAATCGGGCCGCCGCCCCTTCGACCCCAAGGAGTTACCCCTGATGTCTGTGTCCGTGTCGGTGACCGCCGGCGTGGCGACCCTGACCCTGGAGCGCCCTGCCAAACGCAACGCGATCGACCGCGCGATGCTTGTGGACCTCGACGAGGCCGTGAGCGCGATCGAAGCAGATCCAACCGCCAAGGTGGTGGTGGTGCGTGGCGCCGGTGGGACCTTCAGCGCCGGAGCCGACATCGCCGACTGGGTTGCGCCGCCACACGACGTCGCGGCGGAACTCTCCGAGCTCGGCAAGCGGGCGTTCCGTCGTCTCGCGGGACTGCCACAACCCAGCGTGGCAGCCATCGAGGGCACGGCGATCGGCGGCGGATTCGAGTTGGCCTTGGCCTGCGACGTCCGAATAGCGACCCACGATGCCCGATTGGGCCTGCCGGAGCTCGGCTTGGGCAACCTGCCCTCGTGGGGCGGCCTCGCGCGGCTCGTCGCCGTCGCGGGTCTCGGGGTGACCCGCCACCTCCTCCTGACCGGTGAGCTGATCAGTGGCGCGCGCGCCGCCGAACTGCTGGTGGTGAGCAACGCGGTGCAAGCGGCCGACCTGGAGGGTGCTGTCGACGCTGTGCTCACGCGCCTCGCTGCAGCTGAGCCGCGTGCAGTCGCGCTCTCCAAGCAACTGCTGGGCGACTTCGAGCGGGAGCTCTCCCAGGAGAGTGCGATCGCGGCGTACACCGCAGGTCTGGAGAGCTCTCGGGCACGCAAGCAGGACTTCCTCGATCGCAAGGCCGCGGCGCGCGCCGCGCGCAACGTACAGCCCCGCCACGACGCCGAAGGAGCGAACTCGTGAACACCTCTCCCGTCGATCTGACCGTGCTCGGCCCGGCGTTCCTGGGGGAGCGCGACGGTGTGCCACGGGTGGCATCCCTCGTCGCAGGTCAGGCAATGCCCGCCGACGACGAGCTCCCTGCCCGGATCAGCCCCGCGGACGGTCGCGCCCTCTTCTCCGGTATCGACACCGGTGATGCCCACGTGGACCCGGCGGTCGCCGCCGCACGAGCTGCCGTCCGAGGAGGCGCGTGGGGCCGTACGACGGGTCGCGATCGAGCGAAGGTGCTGAGCCGCGCGGCGATGAAGATCGAGGAGCGGTCCGAAGCGTTGGCGCGTCTGCTCGTCGCCGAGAACGGAAAGCCGATCCGCGAGGCGCGCGGCGAGGTGGCGGCGACCGTAAACGCCTTCGAGTACTTCGCCGGTCTGGCGCGGGACGTCACCGGCCGGACACAGCGCGACATCGCCCCCGACGTCTTCGCCTTCACCCTCCGCGAGCCCGTGGGAGTGGCAGGACTGATCGTCCCGTTCAACTTCCCGCTCGGTATCCTCGGGCAGAAGCTGCCGCCGGCGTTGGCGGCAGGGTGCAGCGTCGTCCTCAAGCCGAGCCCGCTCACGCCTCTCACGGCGCTAGCGGTCGCCGCGGTCCTTTACGAGTCGGGCCTTGAGCCCGGTGCGCTGTCGGTCATCCTCGGCGAGGGCGCGACGGGGGCGAGCCTCGTGCGCCACCGGCATACGGATGTCATCAGCTTCACCGGGTCCACTACGACGGGTCGTCACATCGCGGCCGGTGCGGGTGAGGTGCGGCTGAAGCGCGTCGCGATCGAGGCAGGCGGCAAGACGCCCGTGATTGTCACCCGCAACGCCGACCTCGACGACGCGGTGGCGGGCATCCTCTTCTCCTCGTACTTCAACCAGGGTCAGGTGTGCGTGGCAGGTTCGCGGATCCTCGCGGATGAAGCCATCGCCAACGAGCTGGCGGAGCGACTCGCCGCCGGTGCAAGGAGCATCCGCCTGGGCGATCCCTACCAGGACGCCACCGAGATGGGTCCGCTGATCTCGGAGCAGCACTTCGCCGCGATCCAGAGCGGAGTTTCTCGTGCTGTCGGAGAGGGCGCACGGCTGGTCGCAGGCGGATCGGCTGCCGCCGTCGACGCGGGGACGGCCGGTCCGTACCTCGCGCCGACGCTCCTGATGGCGGAGAGCGACAACAACCACGCTATCCAGGAGGAGTTCTTCGGTCCCGTCACGACCGTGCAGTCCTTCGGCGACCTTCCGTCCGTCGTGGAACGGGCAAACGACCAGCGCTTCGGTCTGGCGGCATCGATCTGGACCCGTGACGTGGACGAGGCGTTGGAGCTCACGCTGGGTCTCGACCTGGGCACCGTGTGGGTCAACGGATCGACGGACGCATACCCCGAGCTTCCGCTCGGTGGACGTCGGGACAGCGGCTTCGGTGCGGAGTTCGGACGCGAGGGGATGGAGCTGTTCACCGACCTGAAGACCGTCCAGATGTTCCGCGGCTCGCGCCCGGCCTGGTACGCGCGATGACCAGATCTGCCGATGTCGGTGACCTGGCCGGCCGCCGGGTTCTGGTGACGGGTGCGCCCGGCGGTCTCGGTGTCGAGATCTGCCGTGGCCTGGCTGCCGCGGGTGCTGCGGTGGCGATCCATCATCTCGGGCAGGCTGCAGCAGCTGACGAGCTTGCTGCGGAGCTTATAGCGGCAGGGGCCCCTGCAGTCGTCGTCGAGGGCGACGTGACCGACTGGGACCAGACAGCAGGCTTCATCGACGCCGCTGAGAGCGCCCTGGGTCCGCTGGACGTCGTGGTGAACAACGCTGGAGTGATGGCCCCAGCCGCGATCACCGAGATGACGCTGGAGCAGTGGCGTCACACGTTGGCCGTGGACCTCGATGGGGTGTTCATCGTGTCACGGCACGCGGCCGAGCGGATGCTCGGACGCGGCGGCGGTGTCATCGTCAACATCTCCTCCCAATTGGCGATGCGCGGAGCGGCGGAGTTCGCCAGTTACTGTGCCGCCAAGGCTGGGGTGCTCGGGTTGACTCGTGCGATGGCTCGCGAGCTCGGGCCGGACATCCGGGTCAACGCTGTGGCCCCGGGCCCGATCGTCACGCCGATGACGGACGCCACCTTCGACGAGGAGCTCACCCGCGAGCGCACGAGCGGGCTCGTCGCTCGGCGAATGGGACGCGCGGAGGAGGTCGCCCCCGCAGTCGTCTTCCTCGCGGGCGACGGCGCGTCCTTCATCCACGGCCAGACTCTGCACGTCAACGGCGGCGGAGTCATGGCATGACCACCGCACTCACTGGAGGAGATTCCATGTCCCTGTCCGCTTCCGCAGTCTCGTCCCGGCCGTCCCGGCGAGTGCGCGGCGGGCCGCTGTTCCTCCACGCCGACGAAGCAGTCGGGATGGTCCGTCCGGGTGACACGGTCGCCATCGGCGGATCGGGGGGTGGCCTCGTGGAACCGGACCTCCTGCTCTCCGCGCTCGGCCGGCGGTACCGCGAATCCGGTGGCCCCGGTGACCTCACATTGGTCCACACCACCGGCATCGGGGACCGCGCGGGTGGGGGTATGGATCTTCTCGCCCACCCCGGACTGGCCCGTCGGATCATCGCTGGCAACTGGGGCATGGCGCCGCGAATGAGCACGATGGTCATCAATAACGAGTTCGAGGCCTACAACTTCCCTCAAGGCGTGATGAGCCAGCTCTTCCGGGAGATCGCAGGTCGACGTCCCGGAGTCCTGACGCACGTCGGGCTGGGGACCTTCTGCGACCCTCGCTTGGAGGGCGGGAAGCTGAACGAGGTGACCACCGAGGAGCTCATCGAGGTCGTCGAGGTCGGTGGTCGCGAGTGGCTCTTCTATCCGAGCCTCGATCTGGATGTCTGCTTCATTCGCGCCACCGTCGCCGATGAGAAGGGGAACCTCTCGCTGGAGCACGAAGCGGCGAACCTGGAGATGCTTTCGATCGCACAGGCCACCCGCAACTCCGGTGGATTGGTGGTCGCTCAGGTGAAGTACGTCGCGCAGGCCGGTTCTTTGCCGCCCCGGTCGGTGGAGGTGCCCGGCATCTGCGTCGACGTCGTGGTCGTTCACCCCGAACAGCAACAGACGGTGGAAGGTGCATACAACCCTGCCTACTCCGGGCAGTTCAAGCAGGCCCTCAGTCATCTCGAGCCGTTCATCCTCGACCAGCGCAAAGTCGTCGCCCGCCGGGCTCTCGCCGAGATCCGCGACGGAGATGTCGTGAACCTCGGCGTTGGCATCGCCGACGGGGTCGCCACTGTCGCGGCCGAGGAGGGATGGTCGGACCTGTTCACGCTGACCGTGGAGCAGGGGCTGGTGGGTGGTGTCCCGGCCCGCGGCGTGATCTTCGGTGTCTCCACCAATCCCGCAGCTGTGCTCGATCAGCCCTACCAGTTCGACTTCTACGACGGTGGCGGGCTCGACATCACCTTCCTGGGATTCGCGCAGATCGACAGGTACGGGAACGTCAACGTCTCGAAGTTCAACAAGCGAGTCGTCGGCACCGGGGGATTCGTGAACATCTCGCAGAACGCCGCGACCGTAGTGTTCTGCGGGACGTTCAACGCTGGCGGGCTTCAGGCGGTGCCGGGCGCGGGACTCCTGGACCTCCGGGCGGACGGCAAGCACCCGAAGTTCGTGGACGAGGTCGAGCAGGTCACCTTCAGCGCCGAGCAGGCCCGCCTGCGCGGACAACGTGTGCTTTACGTGACGGAGCGAGCGGTCTTCAGTCTGGGTGAGAACGGGTTACGGCTGGAGGAGGTCGCCCCAGGCATCGACCTGGAGCGCGACGTCCTGGCGCATCTCGGTGACTGGGTCGAGGTGCCAGCCGACGTGAAGCCCATGCACCCCGCGATTTTCACGGATGCTCCTCTCGGAGAGCAGTGGCGTGCTTCGTACCGGGCTGGCAAGGAGCAGGGGGCGTGAGCGGCACCTCCTCGATCCGGTTGCCCGGGCCGGACGGTGAGCTGATCACCCACGTGCTCGGACGGCGTGGCTCCAGCTTCGACCAGATCGACAGGCTCGGTGGGGTCCCTCCCGCCAGTCGTTCGGTCTACGCCGCCGGGCACGTTGTCCTCGATCCTCTCGCGGAGCCGGTCGGACTGTTGCCGAGCTCGGTCGACTGGGACGCCACCCTGCGTTTCCGGCACCACCTGTGGAGCATCGGACTCGGTGTCGCCGAAGCGATGGACACCGCCCAGCGCGGCATGGGACTCGGCTGGGACGGTGCGCGTGAACTCATCCGGCGCTCGTGCGCGGAGGCGAGAGCAGTGGGAGGTCGCGTGGTCTGCGGTGCGCAGACGGACCAGCTGCCGTCCGGTGTCCAGGGCTTGACCCTGGACCGGATCATCGAGGCCTATCAGGAACAGGTGGCGTGGGTGGAACAGTGCGGCGGGACGCCCGTCGTGATGGCCAGCCGGCACCTGGCCGCGCACGCCCGCGGTGCCGACGACTACGAGCGGGTGTACGACGCCGTGCTCGCGGTCGCATCCGGCCCGGTCTTCCTGCACTGGCTGGGCGAGAGCTTCGATCCCGACCTCGCCGGGTATTGGGGCGACCGAGATCTCGACGCTGCGCAGGAGACCTTCCTCCGGATCGTCCAGCGTCATCGCGCGACGGTGGTCGGGGTCAAGATCTCGTTGCTCGACGCCGAACGCGAGGTCGCAGTGCGTCGGCTCCTGCCACCCGAGGTGCGTATGCATACGGGTGATGACTTCAATTACGTCGATCTGATCCGGGGAGACGATCAGGGCCACAGCGACGCGCTCCTGGGGGTGTTCGATGCCCTCGCTGTTCCGGCGCGGGTCGCGCTCGCTCGCCTCGACGACGGGGATGCGGAGGGGTTCGTCGACATCCTCGAGCCGACGGTGCCGCTGGCACGGCACCTGTTCGCCGCGCCGACGTCGGCCTACAAGACCGGCGTTGTGTTCCTGGCCTGGCTCAATGGGCACCAGGATCACTTCCGGATGCTTGCCGGGGCGGAAACGATGCGCTCGGTGCCCCACCTGGCGCGGGTGTTTGCGCTGGCTGACCATGCCGGTGCACTGGCCGATCCCGATCTCGCCCAGTCTCGCCTGCGGCACTTCCTCGCGATGGCCGGAGTGGAGACGTGACCCGGCTCGCGGACGTGGTGTCCTTCAATCAGGCGACGGCGGAGAAGACACCGATGCTTACGACTCTCGCCGCGTGCGAGCGGGCAGGAATCACCCGGTTCGCGCCCTGGCGCCACGGGTTCATCGACGGCGATGCGACGCGTACACGTCGTGCGCTCGATGACCACGGCCTGCGTGCGAGCAGCCTGTGCCGGGGGGGATTCTTCACCGGCACGCGCCCCGACCAGGTTGCGCACCGCGACAACTGCACGGCCATCGAGGAAGCCGCGATCCTCGGTGCACCCGTGCTCGTGCTGGTCTGTGGTCCGGTGCTCGAGGCAGGAACGGCCGAGGCGATCGCACGGATCCGCGACGGTATCGAGCGCCTGATCCCGACCGCTCGCGAGCATCGGGTGACCCTCGGCGTGGAGCCGTTCCATCCGATGTTCGCGGCCGAGCGCTCGGCTCTGGTCCGGCTGGATCAGGCGACCGACCTGGTTGCGTCCATCGCCGATCCTGCGGTCGGCGTCGTCGCAGATAGCTACCACCTATGGTGGGACCCCGACCTCGGCGCTGCACTGCAACGCGCTGCGCCCTTCTTGGCGCTGGCACACATTGCTGACTGGTTGGTCCCGACCGTGGATCTGGTCGCCGGCCGGGGACTGCCGGGAGACGGGGTAATCGACCTGGCGGGTTTCGTCGATCGCCTCAGATCCTGTGGCTACCGCGGGCCGTTCGAGGCGGAGATCCTCAACCGCGGTCTGTGGGACCGTCCGATCGACGACTTGGTGGGTGATGTCGCGACCCGGATGCGGAGCCTTGTCGGTGCCGCCAGCGGTGGAAGGGACGCCCGAGTGCTGACCGGCGCGGCCGAAGGCCAGCCGGTGGCCGAGGAGGCACGATGCCGACAGTCGTGATCGCGCCCGACTCGTTCAAGGGGACGCTGACCGCCGCGGAGGTGGCGGAAGCCGTGGCGGGCGGTGTGCGGACCGCTGGCGGGACGGCCCGCCTTTGCCCCGTGGCCGATGGTGGGGAAGGAACCCTCGAAGCACTGCGGACTGCCCTGGGCGGGAAGCTGCACACCTACCGGGTCCACGCGCCCGATCGCACCCTGGTCGAGGCGTCCTTCCTCCTGTCTGAGGACCGGCGCATCGCGGTCGTCGAGACCGCGCAGGCGTCCGGGCTGCACCTCGTCGATCCGGGCACCGTCGACGCCTTCGCCGCGACGAGCGCCGGCACCGGTGAGTTGCTCGCCCATGCCGCCGCCAGCGGGGCGGAGGAGATCCTGCTCGGCGGCGGTGGCAGCGGCTTCTCCGATGGTGGTCTGGGTGCGCTCGGTGCGCTCGCGGCGGCTGGGGGGCTCGGCTCGGTCCGGGTTCGAGTGCTGTGCGACGTCACCACGCCCTATGAAGCGGCCGCGCAGGTCTACGGACCGCAGAAGGGGGCCGACCCGGACACGGTCCGGCGTCTGACCACTCGCTTGCACGAGGCTGCCCGAACCTTCCCGCGCGATCCGCGCGGGGTTGCGCGCACGGGAGCCGCCGGTGGCCTCGCTGGCGCGCTGTGGGCCGTGCATGACGCGAGGCTCGTCTCGGGAATCGAGGCCGTGCTCGAAACAGTGGGTCTCGAGGCGCTGCTCGCGTCGGCCGACGCGGTGGTGACCGGCGAGGGCAGCCTCGATGCGCAGACCCTGGAAGGGAAGGCCGTGCAGGGCGTGTCCCGGCTCGCGAGGCGGGCGGGCGTACCGGTGTATGCCGTCGTCGGACGCGACCGCGGCGGGCCGGAGGTAGCCCGGGCCCTGGGGCTGTGCGCGGTCCACGAAGCGGGGAGCCCCGAGTCCCTGCACGACGTCGGGCACCGCCTCACGGTGGCCCTATCCCTTGAATCATCTGATCCCATTGAAGCCAGGAAGTGACAACCTTGAGCCGCTACACCTATGTCATCGTGGGCGCCGGCGCAGCCGGCTGCGTGTTGGCGAATCGCCTCAGTGCAGACCCGCGACACCGCGTCCTGCTCCTGGAGGCAGGTGCGCGTGACCGACACCCGTTGCTGAAGATCCCCGCGGGTTTCTCCATGTTGATGGGAACGAAGGCGAACTGGATCTTCAACACGGCTCCGCAGAAGCACCTCAACAACAGGACGATGTTCCTGCCGCAGGGTAAGGCGCTCGGTGGGTCGACGTCGGTCAATGCCATGCTCTACATCCGAGGGAACCGTCTCGACTACGACGAGTGGGCGGATCTCGGTTGCACGGGATGGTCCTACGACGAGGTTTTGCCGTACTTCATCAAGCATGAGCGCAACGAGCGGCTCGCTGATGAGTTTCACGGCACCGACGGGGAACTCAACGTCGCGGATCAGGTGCAGCACAACCCGACCTCCCAGGCGTTCGTACGTGCGGCTCAGCAGGTCGGGATCCCCCGTACCGACGACCCGAACGGTGCGAGTCAGGAAGGTGTCTTCTTCCACCAGGTGACCCAGCGCAACGCCCGACGGGAGAGCGCGTCCACAGCGTTCCTGCACCCGGTGCTCGACCGCCCCAACCTGACGGTCCTCACAGGTGCCGATGCACAGAAGGTCCTCGTCGAGCGAGGGCGCGCCGTGGGGGTCCGCTACCGGCGCCGGGGCAAGGACGAGGTCGCCTACGCGGACGGCGAGGTGATCCTGAGTGCAGGAGCGATCAACACGCCCCGGTTGCTGTTGCTGTCAGGCATTGGTCCGGCGGACGAACTGGCGGCGGTCGGTGTGGATGTCGTGCACGCACTCCCGGGTGTCGGGAGGAACCTGCGCGACCAACTCGAGGTCTACATCACCCGGGAGGCGGCACAGCCGATCACCTACAGCGGCGAGAACCGCCCGCACCGGGCTGCGCTGCACGCCCTCGAGTACGGGCTGTATCGAACGGGTCCCGCCACCGCGACCATCACCGAGGCCGGCGCCTTCGTGTCGAGCAGCCCTGAGGTGCGCTCGCCCGACGTCCAGTTGCACTTCCTTCCGGCTTACGTGGTCTGGAAGGACGGGGCGCAGCAGGCCGAGAAGATCCCCGGTCACGGCGTGACGCTCCTGGCTTGCAATGTGCGACCGACGTCGAGCGGATCGGTCACCCTCGCCTCCGCGGACCCGAACGTCCCGCCGATCGTCGACCCGAACTACATGGAGACCCCCGAGGACATGGACGTGGCAGTCGAGGGCTTCAAGATCATGCGGGAGGTGCTCGCTGCGCCGGCGTTCAAGGGCATCCTGAAGGAGGAGCGGCTCCCGGGCGACAGCGTGCGCACGGACTCCGAGATCCGCGACTTTATCCGCGCCTGGGGCAAGACCGACTATCACCCGGTCGGCAGCTGCAAGATGGGCGTCGACGACCTTGCAGTTGTGGACCCCGAGCTTCGCGTCCACGGCTTGGAGGGGCTGCGGGTGATCGACTCCTCCGTCATGCCGACGATCATCAGCGGGAACACCCAAGCGCCCTCCATGATGATCGGGGAGAAGGGAGCGGCACTCATCCTCGGTGAATCCCGTGCCTGACGAAGCCGCATCCGTCCCTCCCGACCTGGTGTCCGGGGTGGACACGAGTGGCCGAGTGCGGCTCGCCGACGCGGCGGCGATGCCGGTGGTCGGGTTCGGCACCTATCCGCTTCGCGGGGCGGAGGCCGAGGCAGCCGTTGCGAGTGCGCTCGACGTCGGGTATCGGCTTGTGGATACAGCCACCCGGTACGGCAACGAGATCGAGGTGGGGCGGGCGGTCCGGGCGACGGGCCTCCCGCGCGACGAGATCTTCGTCGTGAGCAAGCTCCGAGGCCGTGACCACGGCTACGAGGCGGCGCGTCGTGCTGCCTACCTTTCCGTGGAACGGCTTGGGCTCGACCGCATCGACCTGTATCTGATCCACTGGCCGTTGCCGATGCGCGGTGCCTACGTCGAGGCGTGGCGGGCACTGATCGACCTGCGTGAGGAGGGTGTGCTTGGGTCTATCGGGGTCTCCAACTTCCTGCCGGAGCATCTCGATCGCTTGCGCGCGGAGTCCGGCGAGCTGCCCGTGGTCAACCAGGTCGAGGCCCACCCCGGGTTCGTGCCGGGTCTCGTCGAGGCCGCTCATCGACGCCTGGGGATCCAGACCGTTGCGTGGAGCCCCCTGGGGCGTAGCGGCCGCGTGCACGAAGAACCGCGACTGCGCGAGATCGCCGACCGCCATGGCGCCACTGTGGCGCAGGTGGTGTTGCGCTGGCACCTCCGGCAGGGGCGGGCGGTGGTCGTGAAGTCGGCGGACCGCCGACGGCAGTCGGCGAACCTCAGAATCTTTGACCTCGAGTTGACGACCCGGGAGTACGCCGAGGTCGGTGCGTCCGTCGACCCGCGTGGACGGATCGGCGGCGACCCGGAGACATTCGAGGAGCTCTGAGGGCCATCCCGCTTCCGCGCACGTGATGGGCGCCGACTCGCAGATCGATGGCGCCTCCGCGCAGCGGGACGCCGCCGGCGACCCGGCGCCGGGTCACTAGGCTGCGGCCATGACTGCCGCAGTGGACCGTGCTCGTGCTGGGATCGAGGCGATCCAGGGGCACGAGGCCTGGGCGATCATCCGCCGGTCCACACGCATCGGAGGCAGGGACACCGTCGGCCTGCTCGGCGGCCGCCGTTGGGTGGCCGAGTCACTCCTCGACATCCCGCTCGAGGAGGGGGTGCCCGCGCCCGACCGGCAGTGCGACCGACTCGTCGCGGTGCCGTTCCGTCAGGTCAGCGAGCGCGGCTTCGAGGCCCACGACGACGGCACCCCGCTGGTGGTCGTCGATGTCGACACCGAGATCGAGTGCACCGTCGCCGACGTGCTCGCCGCGCTGCCCGATGAGCCGATCGAGTTCACCGACCGCGGCGGGTTCGAGGTCGACGACGAGGCGTACGGCGAGCTCGTGCGCGCCATCATCGACGACGAGATCGGCCAGGGGCAGGGCGCCAACCTCGTCGTAGGACGCCACTACCGCGCGGTCGTCGCCGGGTGGGACGCGCGGACGGCGCTGAGCGTCTACCGGCGGCTGCTCGAGCGCGAGCGCGGCGCCTACTGGACCTACCTGTTCTTCACCGGCGACCGGTACCTGATCGGTGCCTCCCCCGAGCGGCACGTCAGCGTCCACGGCGGCGACGTCCGGATGAACCCGATCAGCGGGACGTTCCGGATCCCGCGGGGGGCTGATGACACCGCGCTGCGCCGCGATCTGCTCACCTTCCTCAAGGACGAGAAGGAGATCTACGAGCTCTTCATGGTCGTCGACGAGGAGCTGAAGATGATGTGCGACCTGTGCCAGGAGGGTGGCCAGGTGCTCGGACCGTTCCTCAAGCCGATGACGCACCTCATCCACACCGAGTACCTCCTCGCGGGCCGCACCGACCGCGACGTGCGCGAGGTCCTGCGCGACACGATGTACGCCGCCACCGTCACCGGCTCGCCGGTAGAGAACGCCTGCCGGCTGATCAAGAAGTACGAGCCGGCGGGGCGCGGCTACTACGGCGCGGCCCTGGCGATCTTCGGCCGCGACGACGAGGGCCAGCCGGTCGTCGACAGCCCGATCGTCATCCGCACCGCCGACGTCAGACCCGACGGCACGCTGACCGTGACCGCCGGTGCCACCCTCGTGCGCGACTCCGACCCGGCGTACGAGACCGCCGAGACCCACGCCAAGGCCGGCGGCATCCTCAGCGCGTTCGGGCTGGTGCCGCCCGCGCCGGCGCCGGCGGTCGACATGCTCGAGCTGGTCAACGACGAGGACGTCCTGGTCGCCCTGAACGCCCGCAACCGCCGGCTGTCCGGCTTCTGGCTCACCGACCAGGGCGACGCCACACCCGACCCGATCCTCAAGGACCGCGAGGTCGTGATCCTCGACGGCGAGGACGACTTCGTGAACATGCTGCGGCACCTGCTCGCGGTGATGGGCATGCGCTCGCGGGTCGTCCGCCACGAGGACTGGACGCCGGACTCCTTCGCCGGCGCCGACCTGGTCATCGTCGGACCCGGTCCGGGTGACCCGCGCGACGGCGCCCACCCCAAGATCGCCGCGTTCCGGGCCGCCACGGAGCACCTCCTCGCCGGCGACCGGCCCTTCCTGTCGGTCTGCCTGGGCCACCAGGTGCTCAGCGACCGGCTCGGCCTCAAGCTCGCCTACAAGGACATCGTCTTCCAGGGCACGCAGTCGACCGTCGACCTCTTCGGCCGGCGCGAGGCGGTGGGGTTCTACAACACCTTCGTCGCCCGGGTGCCCGAGGGCGCACCGCTGCCGGCGGGGGTGGAGGTCGCGACCGACGCCGACAGCGGCGACGTCCACCTGCTGCGCGGGCCGCACTACCGGGGGATCCAGTTCCACGCGGAGTCGATCCTCACCGAGCGCGGGTACGACCTCGTCCACGACCTGGTCGTGGAGCTGCTGGGGTGAGGTCGTGGTCTCGACCCTTCGCCAGGCTCAGGACGACGCTCCGCTCGACCGACCACGGGTGCTGGTCGTCGACCATCACGACTCCTACACCCACAACCTGCTGCACCTGATCGCCGGCGTGACCGGCGCGCTGCCGGACCTGGTCCAGCACGACGCCGTCACCGCCGAGGACGTGCTCGCCGGCGACTGGACGCACCTGGTGCTCTCGCCCGGTCCCGGCAGCCCCACGGTCCCCGCCGACTTCGCCGTCGGGACGCAGGTGCTGCGTGCGGCACCGATCCCCGTGCTCGGGGTCTGCCTGGGGATGCAGGGCCTGGTGACGGCGTACGGCGGCCGGGTCGACCGGGTGCGGCCGGCCCACGGCGAGGTGGCGGCCATCGCGCACGACCGGACCGGCCTCTTCGCCGGTCTGCCGCAGGGCTTCGCGGCGGTGCGCTACCACTCGCTGGCCGTGCTCGACCTGCCCGACGAGATCGAGGCGTGCGCTTGGGCGACCGACCCCGACGGCACCCGGGTGGTGATGGGCGTGCGGCACCGCACGCGCCCGCTGCACGGGGTGCAGTTCCATCCCGAGTCGATCCTCACCGAGCACGGGGCCGCGCTGATCGCGGCGTTCCTGGAGCTCCGGTGACGACGCGGGCGGTGCAGGTCGCCGCCGAGGTGGCCGCGACCCACCCGCGGATGTTCTGGCTCGACGGCGGGGGCGCGCGCCCAGGAGAGGTGCGCCGGTCGTTGGTCGGCTGGCTCGAGCCCGACGACCTGTCGCTGAGCTACGACGCCGCCGCGGGCGAGGTGCGGGCGCACCGGCGCGGGCGCAGCGAGGTCGTCGGCACCGACATCTTCGGCGTCCTCGACGAGCAGCTGCGCGCCGACGCCGGGGCCGGCCGCAGCGAGGAGTTCTCCTGGGTGGGTTACTTCGGGTACGCCGCCCGGCCCGACCTCCCTGCGCAGCACGCGCCCGCGGGCCCGGCCCGGCTGCCGGACGCGGTGTGGATGCGCGCGCGGCACGTGCGCGAACTGGTGCACGACGAGGACGAGCGCGCCGCGACCCCGTGGCTGCGGACCGCGGTGCCGCAGGTGCCCCCGGCGTACGCGGAGGCCTTCGCGCAGGTGCAGGAACGCCTGCGGGCCGGCGACTCCTACGAGGTCAACCTGACCTACCGGGTGCCCGGCCCGGCCGCCCCTGACGAGGACCCGTTCGCGGTCTATCTCCGGTTGCGCGCCCTCGACCCCGCGCCGTACGCCGGCTTCCTCCAGCACGACGTGCCCGGCGCCGGGGTCCATCTGCTCAGCGCGTCACCGGAGCGGTACGCCCGGATCACCGCCGACCGCGTGCTCGAGACCAAGCCGATCAAGGGCACCACGCCGCGCGGCGACACCCCCGAGTCCGACGCCGCCGAGGCCGCGCGGCTGGTCGCCGATGCGAAGTTCCGCGCGGAGAACCTGATGATCGTCGACCTGCTGCGCAACGACGTGGCGATGGTCAGCGAGCCGGGCACCGTCGAGGTGCCCGCCCTGATGGCGGTCGAGTCCTACGCCGCGGTGCACCAGTTGGTCTCGACCGTGCGCGGCCGGCTGCGCGAGGGCATCTCCACCGTCGCCGCGCTGCGGGCGCTCTTCCCGGCCGGGTCGATGACCGGGGCGCCGAAGCTGCGCACGATGCAGGTGATCGCCGAGCTCGAGGAGACACCGCGCGAGGTGTACGCCGGCGCGTTCGGCTGGATCGCCGGCGACGGGCGCGCCGACCTCGGGGTGGTGATCCGGTCCTGGACGGTTGACGCCGCCGGTGCCTGGTCACTGGGCACCGGCGGCGGCATCACGGTCGCCTCCGACGTCGCCGAGGAGTACGCCGAGTCGCGCTGGAAGGCCGAGCGGCTGCTGCGCGTGTTGGGCGACCGGCCGGATCAGTCGCCGAAGTAGTCCTGCAGCCACGGCGGCAGCTGGCGCTCCCGCTGCTGGCCCTGCGGCTGCTGCTCGGGAGCCTGCGGCTGCTCACCCTCGTCGGAGCCCAGCGTCACCTCGACGGTGCGCTCGTCGTCACCCCGACGGAAGGTCAGGGTGACCTCGTCGTCGGGCCGGTAGCCGCGGACGATGGCGACCAGCGCGTCGCGGTCGGAGATCAGGGTGTCGTCGACCCGGACGACCACGTCGCCCGACCGCAGCCCGGCCTCCTGCGCGGCGGAGCCGTCGCTGACCTCCTCGACCCGGGCGCCGATGATCGCGCCGCTGTCGTCGGTGGCGTTGGAGACGGTGACGCCCAGGCGGGCGTGCGTGGCGGTCTCGCCGGCCCGGAGCTGCTCGACGATCGGGACGACCTTCGAGATCGGGATGGCGAACCCGAGGCCGATCGAGCCGCCGCCGCTGCTGCCGAACGGGCTGCTCGAGCCGGCGGTGCGGATCGAGGAGTTGATGCCCACGACCTGGCCGGCCATGTTGACCAGCGGCCCGCCGGAGTTGCCGGGGTTGATCGCCGCGTCGGTCTGGATCGCGGGATAGATCGTGGCCTGCGAGCCGTCCTCGGCGCCGGCAGTGACGGGCCGGTCGAGGGCGCTGACGATGCCCGAGGTGACCGTCGCCTCGAGGCCGAACGGCGACCCGACCGCGACGACCTGCTCGCCGACCTGGAGCGCGTCGGAGCTGCCGATGTCGGCGGGGATGAGGTCGGAGACGCCCTCGGCCTGGATCACCGCGGTGTCGGTGAGCGGGTCGGTGCCGACGATCGTCGCCGGCGCGGTGGAGCCGTCGTCGAACGCCACGGAGATGGAACCGCCGTCGGCCGCCGCGCTGACGACGTGGTCGTTGGTGAGGATCTCTCCGTCGGCGGAGAGCACGATGCCCGAGCCCGAGCCCGCCTCGCCCTGGCCGCCGCCGCGGACGTTGATCTTGACCACCGACGGCAGCACCGAGGACGCGACCTCCTGCACCGAGCCGAGCGGCTCCAACGGTGCGACCGAGGCGGTGTTGGTGCTCTGCCGGGCGGTGCTCGAGGAGGTGGTGGTGGCCGGGTCGTCGGTGAGCGCGTCGTACGCCGCGGCGCCACCGAGTCCGCCCAGGCCGCCGAGGACCAGCGCGCCCGCGAGCAGACCGATCCCGGTGCGCCGGCTCCGCGGCGCCTGCTGCCCGGCGGTCGGCGCGGGTGCCGGCTCCGCTGTGGCGAACCCGAACCCCGCCGGGTAGGCGGTGGTCGGCTCCTGATCCGGGGCCCCCGGGAAGCGGTGGGTGCGGTCGTCGTTGCCGGTGGTGTCGTGCTCGGTCATGTCTCCAGCCTGCCCACCGAACCTGAGCCTGAACTGAACAGGGGTCCAGACTTCGCCGAGGAATCCTCCGACCCGGCCCCGCCCACGGGCGTGCTGCTGCCGGGCAGGCGGACCACGAACCGGGCGCCCGCGTCGGGGGCGTTGCCGGCCTCGACCGTGCCGCCGTGCCGCTGCACCACCTGCTGGACGATCGCCAGGCCGAGCCCGGAGCCGGGCAGCGACCGCGACTCCCGCGAGCGGTAGAACCGGTCGAACACGTGCGGCAGGTCGGCCTCGGCGATGCCCTCGCCCTCGTCGGTGACGGTCAGCTCGCCGTCGGCCAGGGTCACCGTCACGGTCCCCAGCGGCGGACTCCACTTGGCGGCGTTGTCGAGCAGGTTGGTCACCGCGCGCTCGAGCGAGGCCTGCTCCCCGGTGAGCCACCAGGGCTCGGTCCCGACGACGAACCCGAGGCCGGGAGCGCGCAGCCGCACCCGGCGTACGGCGTGGTCGACGACCTCCGCCACGTCGACCGGTCCGACCGCGTGCGGGAGCGGCTCGTCGCGGGCGAGCTCGACGAGGTCGCCGATCAGCGTGGTCATCTCCTCCAGCTGCGCGCCCACGTCGGCGAGCAGCTCGTCGCGCGACTGTCGGTCGAGCCCGCCCTCCGCGTCGGCCTGGCGCAGCAGCTCGATGTTGGTGCGCAAGGAGGTCAGCGGCGTCCGCAGCTCGTGGCTGGCGTCCCCGACGAGCTGACGCTGCCGGTCGCGGGAGGCGCCGAGCGCGGCGAGCATCGCGTTGAACGCCGTCGCGAGCCGGGCGATCTCGTCGTTGCCCTCCACCGCGATCGGCGTCAGCTCCTCGGTCCGGGCGATCTCCTCCGCCGCGGCGGTCAGCCGGCGCACCGGCCGCAGCCCGTTGCGGGCCACCGCCCAGCCCGCCAGCGCCGCGCCGGCGACGCCGAGCACCCCGAAGAGCACCATCACCAGCCCGAGCTTGCTCAGCGTCTGCTCGGTCGGGAGCAGCGACTGGGCGAGCACCAGCGCCCCCTGGCCGTCGGTGGGGACGGCGACGACGCGGTAGCGGGTCCCGTTCGCCGCGCGGATCGTGCGGATCGAGCGCTGCGCCTCGCCCAGGGCGACCCGCAGCTCGGGGTCGCCGAGCACGAGTCGCTCGCCGGTCGCGGTGCGGTCGGCGCTGATCACCTGCGGGTCGCCACCGGCGACGATGAAGGCGATCCGTACGTCTGCGGCGCCCAGTGCCCACGCGGGGATGTCCTGCGCGGTGAGCGACCCGAGCCGGTTGGACTCCGCCGCCTGGGTCGCCCGGGTGACCAGGGAGTTGTCGAGCGACTGATACATCTGCACGCGGGCGGTGAAGTACGCCGATGCGGCCACGCCGGCCACGGTGAGCGCCACCGCGAGGGTGGTCAGGATCGTGACCCGGCTCGCCAGCGAGCGCCGGTAGTGCGCCGCCTCGCGGACCCGGACGGCGAACGGCAGCTCGCTCACGCCTGCTCTCGCAGCACGTAGCCGACACCGCGCACGGTGTGGATCAGCCGCGGCTCGCCCTCGGCCTCGGTCTTGCGGCGCAGGTAGCCGACGTAGACCTCCAGCGAGTTCGCGGTGGTCGGGAAGTCGTAGCCCCAGACCTCCTCGAGGATGAACGAGCGCTCCAGCACCCGCCGGGGGCGGCGCAGGAACATCTCCAGCAGCGTGAACTCCGTGCGGGTGAGCTCGATCAGCCGCTCGCCGCGGTGCACCTCGCGGGTGGCCGGGTTCAGCCGGAGATCGGAGAAGACCAGTTCCTCGGCGTCGAGGTCGTCGGCGCTCGGGCGAGCCCGGCGCAGCAGGGCGCGCAGCCGGGCGAGCAGCTCCTCCAGGGCGAACGGCTTGGTGAGGTAGTCGTCGGCGCCGGCGTCGAGGCCCTCGACCCGGTCACCGACCGAGTCGCGCGCCGTGAGCACGAGGATCGGCAGATCGTTGCCGGCGGCGCGCAGCGCCCGGGTCGTCTCGAGCCCGTCGAGGCGCGGCATCATCACGTCGAGCACCAGCGCGTCGGGGTGCTCCTTGGCGATCGCCGCCAGCGCCTCGGCGCCGTCGTTGGCCAGCGCGACCGAGTAGCCGTTGAACTCCAGGGACCGGCGCAGCGACTCCCGCACGGCGCGGTCGTCGTCGACGACCAGGACGTGCGGGCGCGGGGCGGACCTCTCGGCGTTCACGACCCCAGGGTGCCAGCCCAGGCTGAGAAAAGGCTCAGCGCAGGTGCTCGACCCCCGCGGCGGCGCGGGCGCCGTACCCGCCGCCGAACATGCACGCGTGCACCAGCAGCGGGAAGAGCTGGTGCAGCCCGACCCGGTCCTCCCACCCCTCGGCGAGCGGAGCCTCGGCCTGGTAGCCGATGAGCACCTGCTCCAGCTGCGGGAGCCCGAAGAGGGCGAGCATCGCCAGGTCGGTCTCGCGGTGCCCGGCGTGGGCCGCCGGGTCGAGCATCCACACGCCCTCGGCGGACCACACGACGTTGCCCGACCACAGGTCGCCGTGGAGGCGGGCCGGTGGCTCGGGCGGGCCGGCGCGGTCGGGGAGCACCCGGACGACGTCCTCGATGACCCGGGCGTGCTCGGGCTCGATCGCGCCGCGGTCGCGGGCGAGCTTGAGATAGGGCAGCACGCGTCGGACCGCGAAGAACTCCGGCCACGTGGGAGCGGTGCGCTGCGGCAGGGGGAGGGTGCCGATCCAGCCGCTCTCCTCGCTGCCGCCCGGTCCGGCGTACGCCGGGGCGCCCGCGGCGTGGGTGCGCGCGAGCCGCCGGCCGAAGTCGGTGGCGGTCTCCGCATGCGGGCGCCCGGGCTCGACCCAGCGCAGCAGCAGGCAGTCGTCCTCGACGGCGAGCACCTCCGGCACCCGGACGCCGTCGTCGACCTCGGCGAGCCAGCGCAGACCGGCCGCCTCGGTCGGGAAGAACGTCGGCGGGGCGTGCGGGCGGGTCTTCATCACCGCCAGGGTGCCGTCGGAGAGCCGCAGGCGGGTGGTCGTGCAGATGTCGCCGCCGGCCACCGGCTGGGTCGAGACCACCGCGACGTCGAGGAGCTCCTCGGCGCGCCGGGCCACCGTCGCCTGTCGCGCCATCTGCTCCTCCTCCCGGTGGGGCGGGCCCGGTCGTCAGGTCCCGCCGACTGCTCGGGCGATCTCCTCGGTCCAGGCCTGCGCACACCGCTCGACCATCGCGAGCACCTCGGTGAACCCCTCCTCGCCACCGTAATAGGGGTCCGGAACCTCGCCCGGTCCCTCGGGGTCGACCTCGCGGAACATCCGCACCCGGTCGGCGTGCACCCCGGCCAGCGCGACCACGTCGGTGCGGTTGGACTCGTCCATCACCAGCGCCAGGTCGACGTGCTCCTCACCCGTCCCTGCCGGGTCGGCGAACCACACGTCGAGCACCTGCCGGGCCCGGTGCCGGCTCGCGTCGTACCCCGCATCCGTCAGCGTCGCGGCCGCTCGCGGGTCCATCGGCTTGCCGATGTGCCAGGAGGCGGTGCCGGCGCTGACGACCCGGACCCGGTCGGCCAGCCCCGCCTCGGCGATCCGCTGCTCCAGCACCACATGTGCCATCGGGGAGCGGCAGATGTTGCCCAGACAGATCAGGGCGACGGTGTAGGGCGCGGGGCTCATGGGGCGTCGGGGCTCATCGGGCGTCGGGGAGGATCAGGTGGGCGATCCAGCCGACGACGGTGATGATGATCGAGCCGACGACCGCGGTCCAGAACCCGTCGACGGCGAAGCCGAGCCCGACCTGGTCGGCGACCCACGACGTCAGCAGCAGCATCAGGGCGTTCACCACCAGCAGGAACAGCCCCAGCGTCAGGATGATGAACGGGATCGCGAGCACCTTGATCACCGGCGCCACGAACGAGTCGATGATGCCGAAGATGGCCGCGACGATCACCAGCGTGAGCACGCGGTCGTTGTCGGAGTCACCGGTGATGGTGATGCCGTCGAGCAGCCAGGCGGCGACCGCCAGCCCGGCCGCGCTGGCGAGGACCTTCAACAGGAAGTTCACACCCGCGATGGTGCCAGAGTCGGTCTCAGAATCGGTGCCGGAGTCGTGCAAGCGCCGGGGACGACCGGCGCCTCAGTCGGCGTCCGGATCGAGTTCGAGCGCCAGCAACATCGACTCGGCCGCCTCCTCGAGGTGGGCGCGCAGGGCGGCGAGGGTCGCCGCGGTGTCACCGGACTCGAGGAGTGCGACCAGTTCCTCGTGGTTGGCGATCTGCTGGGGCGCGTCGCGGCGCATCCGGTCGACCTTCGCCAGCGCCAACCGGATCTCGGCGTAGACGGCGTCGGCGAGGCCGAGCAGACGCGACGATCCGGTGAGCGCCACGATCGCGCGGTGCAGGGCCAGATGGGTCGCGGTCACCCGCCCGGGGTCGTCGCCGGCGCGCGCCGCCGCGACGAAGGCCCCCAGCGCCGCCCGGACCCGGGCGCGCGCCTCGGGCTCGGCGTCGGCCCAGGCCCGGACGCCGGCGGACTCCAGCACCACGCGCGTGGTCACGACGTCGTGGACGGCCTCGGCCTCCAGCGAGGTGACGTGCACGCCCCGGTGCGGCTCGCGGACGGCCAACCCCTCGGCGACCAACACGCCCAGGGCCTCGCGGACGGTGGAGCGGGAGACGCCCATCGCGTCGGTGAGCGCCTGCTCGCGCAGCGGGGTGCCGGCGGTGATCTCGCCGGCGAACAGCGCGCGCCGCAGCTCCTCGACGATCCGGTCGACGGTCGAGGCGGGGGCGCTCAGGTGCAGCGGCGGCAGCGGGTCGGCGGGCACGGATTCGATTGTCCGTCATCGACTTGACCCCGCGCGGCACCGGGCGCACACTCGTGTCAGATTGTCGGACAATCCGACACTGGGTGCGCGGACTGGGCAGGCGGGAGGGGTGACATGGCGGAGCTGGCCTGGGGACGGTGGTACGCGGCGGTGGAGCCGACGGCGTACCGGATCGACTACGTCATCAACCCGTTCATGGACCCCGCCGACCAGCCCGACCCGACGCGGGCCCGGGACCAGTGGGACGCCATGGTCGCCACCCTGCGCGCGCTCGGCGCCCGGGTCGACGTGCTGCCGCAGCGGGCGGACTCGCCCGACATGGTCTATGCGATGAACCTCGGGCTCGCCCTCTCCCGGCCCGACGGCGCCGCAGACCGCGTCGTCCTGAGCCACATGCGGTACACCGAGCGCCGCGCCGAGCGCCGCAGCGCGGGCCCGTGGTTCGCCGACCGCGGGTTCGCCCTGCGCCGGGTCGGCGCCGACGGGGTCGGCCCGTGCTTCGAGGCTGGGGACGCCTTCGCCTGGGGCGACGCACTGGTCGTCGGGTACGGACCGCGCACCGACGAGCTCGGGCTCAAGGCACTCGCGACCGAGCTCGGCGTCCGGGTCCGCGGGGTCCGGATCACCCACCCCGCGATGTATCACCTCGACCTCGCGTTCTGCCCCCTCGACGACCGGCGCGCGATCGTCTGCCCGGCCGCGTTCGACGACGCCTCCGCGCAGGAGCTGCTCGCGCTGGTGCCCGAGCCGCTGGTGATCGACGAGACCGAGGCCCTGACGTTCTGCGCCAACTCCGTGGTCGTCGGGCGCACCGTCGTCATGCCCGCGTGCCCGCCGCGGGTGCGCGCCCAGCTGGAGGCCTGGGGCTTCGACGTGGTCCTGCTCGACCTCGGTGAGTTCCACAAGGGCGGGGGCTCGGTCCGCTGCCTGACCAACCCGCTCGACGTCGCCATCGGTCGCGACCTGCCCGCGGCGGCCGGGGGAGAGGTCGTGGTCCCGCCCCTACAGTGAGGGCGTGAGTGCGTGCTGTGCCGGCGGGGTCCCCGAGCCCGGGGCGGAACCGATCGCGGCCGGCCCGCCGGGCGCCGCGTCGGCGCCCCGCCCGCGGGTGACCGGGACCCGCAACACCCGCGGCCAGGTCCTCATCCCGGCCGGCGGGTTCGCGATGGGCGACGCCTTCGACGAGGGGTACGCCGGCGACGGCGAGGGTCCGGTGCGCACGGTGACGCTGCCGGCCTTCCGGATCGACGCCACCGCGGTGACCAACCAGGCGTTCGCGGCGTTCGTGAAGGCCACCGGCCACGTCACCACCGCCGAGCGGGAGGGGTTCTCGGCGGTCTTCCACGCCGCGTACGCGGGCGACGGGCGCGACGTGCTGGGCCAGCCGCCGCAGACCCCGTGGTGGCTGACGGTCGCCGGGGCGAGCTGGCGCGCGCCCGAGGGCGCGGGCTCCGACGTCGTACGCCGGCAGAACCACCCGGTCGTGCACGTCTCCCACGACGACGCGCTGGCCTACTGCGCGTGGGCCGGCAAGCGGCTCCCGACCGAGGCGGAGTGGGAGAAGGCCGCCCGCGGCGGCCTCGAGGGCGCGCGCTACGCGTGGGGCGACGAGCTCACCCCCCGCGGGAGGTGGCCGCTGAACATCTTCCAGGGCGAGTTCCCCGTGACCAACACCGTCGAGGACGGGTACGCGACGACGGCGCCGGTGAAGACCTACCCGCCCAACGGCTACGGCCTCTACCAGGTCAGCGGCAACGTCTGGGAGTGGTGCGCCGACTGGTTCACCGCCGACCCGGCGGCCCACGGCACCGACGACCCGACCGGGCCGGCGACCGGGGTCACGCGGGTGATGCGCGGCGGGTCCTACCTCTGCCACGCCTCCTACTGCCACCGCTACCGGGTCGCCGCGCGCTCGTCGGCCCCGCCCGACTCGACCGCCGGCAATCTGGGGTTCCGATGTGCCGGGGACGCCTGACCTGAGTACCCTCGGCGCGGTGCGAGGG
>JAJUGK010000001.1 GCA_029268205.1 Nocardioidaceae bacterium | reverse complement strand
TCGGTGTCGCTGGTGCGGGTCGCGCCGGCGGTGAATCGCACCGGGGTGAAGGTCTCGTTGTCGGCGTTCGCCACGCCGTGAGCCCCGAATGTCAGGACCCCGCACTGCACCGTGGTGCAGTCGACCTCGACCGTCCTCCCGTTGCGGTCGGTGGCGCTGAACCGCGGCCCGGGGATCGACAGCTGGACGCGGAAACGGCCGTCCTCGGTGAGGCTGCCGCCGTTGGCCTCGGCGGCGGTCGAGCTGCCGGGGAATGCGACATAGCGCAGCCGCCCGGCGTTGTCCCGGCTCTCGGAGTCGGGGATGTAGCGGTAGTCCTGACCGGTGATCCCCCCGCGGCTGGGTCGCCACGATCCGCCGGCGGCGTCGTCGACCCAGCCGAAGGCGACGTAGATCCCGCCGAAGCCGGCCTTCACCGAGGTGAAGCCGCGGCCGGTGACCGTGACCGTGCCGCCGGCGGTCGGTACGGCGGCCGCGCCGTCGGGACCCGACACGGTGACCGACGCGGCGGCGAGCGCGGGAGCACTCGTACCGAACGTGCCGGCGAGCACGAGTGCCGAGACGGCGAGCACCCTGCGGATCACGGGAGGACCTCCGAGCTGACCTGGGAACGGCGCGGCACGATCAACAGCGCGCCGGTGTGGGGATGGGGGAGCACATCGAGCGGGTGGCGGTAGACCGCGCTGAGCAGGTCGGCGTCGAGCGCCTGCGCGGGCGGGCCGTCGGCGCGTACCCGGCCCTCGTCGAGCACGACGACCCGGTCGGCGTACGCAGCTGCGAGGCTGAGGTCGTGGAGCACCACGACGACGGCGTCGCCCTCGGCGGCCTCCTGGCGCACCTCCTCCATGATCGCCTCCTGGTGCCCGACGTCGAGGGCCGCCGTCGGCTCGTCGAGCAGCACGATCCGGGTCGCCTGGGCGCGGGTGCGGGCGAGCGCGGTGCGCGCCTTCTCCCCGCCGGAGAGCGTCGGGAAGGTCCGGGCGGCGAGGTGGCCGACGTCGGTGCTGGCCATCGCCTCGAGGACAACGGCCTCGTCGTGGTCCTCCTCGGGACGTCCGCGCCACGGAGCGCGACCGAGCTCGACGACCTCGGCGACGCGGAACCCGAACGCGACGCGATGCTCCTGGGGGAGCATGGCGCGGGTGCGGGCCAGGTCGCCGGACTTCCAGTCGCCGAGCGGACGGCCGTCGACCACCACCTCGCCGGCATCGGGCCGGACGTCGCCGGCGAGCACCGACAGCAGCGTCGACTTGCCGGCTCCGTTGGGTCCCACGAGGGCCGTGACGGTGCCGGCGTGCACCGCGAGATCGACCCGGTCGACGACCGCGCGACCGCCGCGGCGCACGACGACGCCGCGGGCCTCGAGCGCGGCGACGCCCACGAGCCCGGCCGCGGTCATGCCCAGGCTCCAGCCTGCGCGCGGGCGCGACGCAGCAACCAGAAGAACACCGGACCACCGACGAGAGCGGTGAGCATCCCGATGGGGAGGTCGGCGTACGCCACCGCGGTGCGTGCGACCAGGTCGGCGAGCACCAGGAGTACGGCACCGCCGAGCGCACTGGCGATCACCAGCACCCGGTGCGAGGGGCCCACGAGCATGCGAACGAGGTGCGGCACGATCAGACCGACGAAGCCGATGATGCCGGCGAAGGAGACCGCGGCCGCGGTCAGCAGCGCGACCAGCACGATGATCAGGATGCGCGTGCGCTCGGTGTTGACGCCCAGGTGCCGCGCGGAGCGGTCGCCGAGTGCCAGCAGGTCGAGGCGCCGCGCGAGGGCCACCGCACCGAGCAGGCCGACGATCGCCGCCGGCGCGACCGCCGCGACGTAGACCCAGCGGGTGCCGTTGAGCGAGCCGAGCTGCCAGAAGACGATCTGCTCCCGGGACTGGGTGTCGCCGAGGAACATCAGCAGTGCGAGCAGTCCCGAACACACCGCGTTGACGGCGATGCCGGTGAGCAGGAGGGTCACCACCTCGGTGCGGCCCTCGTAGCGGCTCAGGGCGTAGACCAGCAGCGTGGTCACGAGTCCGCCGAGGAAGGCGGCGACGGCCACCGTCCACGGCCCGAACGCCTCCACGCCGGTCACGATCGCCGCGGCGGCGGCGACGGCGGCACCCGCGCTGACACCGTCGACGCTGGGTTCGGCCAGCGGGTTGCCGAAGACGCCCTGCATGAGCGCGCCGGCAGCGGCCAACGATGCTCCGACCAGCGCGGCCATGGCGACCCGTGGGAACCGGATCGACCACAGGGCGACCTCGCCGCTGGGGTGCTCGGGCGTTGCGGGCAGGCCGCCGATGCCACCGAGTCCGATCCGGTCCAGCACCGACCCGAGCACCTCGGCCGGGGCGATGGCCAGCTGGCCGCGGCCGGCGGCGATGAGCGCGAGTGCGACCAGCCCGACCCCGAGCACGACGAGCAGGAGCCCGACGCCGCGGCGCCGGGGGAGCGCAGCCGGTGTGTTGCGGGCGATCGAAGGGGCCGGCGCCGGGATCGGCGCCGTGCGGGGGGTCGGGGGTGCACTCACGAGGCGTCCGCCGGGGCGTAGATCTCCAGGGCCAGGGCCTCGAGGACGTCGGCCGTCCGCGGGCCGAAGCCGAGGATGTCGGCGTCGTTCATGGCGACGACGCGCCGGTTGCGTCCCGCCGGGGTGTCGGCCAGGGCCGGATAGCGCGCCAGGAGACCGTCGATCCCACCGACCGAGTCCAGTCCGTTGGCCATGGTCAGCACCAGGTCGGGTTGGGCGGCGAGGATGCCCTCATCGTTGACCGGCCGGGCGCCGTTCCAGCCGATCTCCGCGCTGATGTCGTAGAGGCCCAGGGCATCGATGAGGCTGTCCGCCCCGGTGCCGCCACCCAGGAGCTGGTAGACCCCCGCCTGCCCGCGCACGTAGAGGAAGACGGTGCGCAGCTTGCCGGTGAGGTCACTGGGCGCGACGGCGTCGATCTCGGCTCGGATCTCGGCGACCTCGGACGCGAGCCGGGCACCGAGCTGCTCGCCCTCCGCGGGCAGTCCCAGGGCCGCGCCGACCTGCTCGGCGAGCGCGTCGACATTGTCGGTCGAGCGCTTCGGGTCGACCACGACGACGGGGATACCGGCCTCGCGCATCTGCAGCAGCACGTTCCACGGGCCGAGGCTGGTGTCGGTGATGATCAGGGTCGGCTGGAGGTCGAGGATCGCCTCGGCGCTCAGGTCGTGACCCGAGCGGGTGACGGGCGGGAGGCCCCGCGCCTCGGGGAAGGTCGTCGAGGTGTCCCGGCCGACCAGGGAGTCGAGCATGCCGAGCTCGGCGACCAGGCGGGCGAGGGTGCCGTTGAGGTCGAGCGCGAGCACGCGACTGGTGTCGGTGATCGTCACCTCGGTCCCCTGGACGTCGGTGACCGTCGCCGGCAACGACGGCTGCGGGTCGTCGGTGATCGGCTGCAGCGGCCGATCCGGCAGCGCCACGATCGCGGTTCCCGCGTGCCGCTTCGGGTCGTCGAGCACGGTCGCCTCGGCGAGCGACTCCGTGCGGACCGGGGCCGCCTGTGCCTTCCCGCTGCCGCCATCGGACGTCCCTTGGGCGCCGCACGCGGAGAGCGTCAACGCGGTCGCCAGGAGCAGGGGCAGGAGCAGGCGTGCAGACACGGGCAACCTTCTCGTGACGGCCGCGGTGTGCACGGCGACGTGGGAAGCGACTCGACCAGGTTAGCCTGGGCTCACTAAGGGTTGCCTAAGATCTCACGACCTGTCAACATGACACGTCGTCACATTGATATGACACACTGTCACCATCACGCCGTCCGGGATCGCGCCCGGACGCCGACTCCGCAGAGAGGCATCCGCCCGTGACGATCGACACCGCCGCCCCCGCGGTCGACCAGGTCCCGTTCTCCCAGTTGCTGCGGGAGGGGTCGCAGGCCGAGCACACCGAGGCCGAGACCTCCTCGTTCATGTCGGCGCTCCTCGACGGGCGGATCTCGCGGGACGGCTACGCCGCCTACCTGCTCGCCCTGGCGCCGGTCTACGACGCGCTCGAGGAGGTCGGCCGGTCCCTGGTCGGCGACGCCGCGGCGCCCGACCCGGTGGCCGCCGAGGTGTGGGACCCGCTGCTGGAGCGCGCCGCCGCCCTCGCCGAGGACCTGGAGTTCTTCGCCGGACCCGACTGGCGCACCCGGGTCTCCACTGATCCGGCGGTGACGGCGTACGTCGACCGGCTCCGGCACACCGCGAGCGCCGGAGAGCTCTTCGTCGCCCACCACTACACCCGCTACCTCGGCGACCTCTCGGGCGGCCAGGCGATCGGACGGATCATCGCGCGCACCTACGGTCTGGTCGACGGTGAGGGCACCGCCTTCTACCGCTTCGCCGGGATCGAGAAGCCCAAGCCCTACAAGGACGGCTACCGGGCGCGGCTCGACGGCCTCGACCTGTCCCCGGCGCGCCGGGCGGCGGCGCTCGAGGAGGTCAAGCTGGCGTTCCGCCTCAACCACGAGATCTTCATGGCGCTGACCAAGGACATCGACCGGTACCTCGTCACCGCCTGAGTCCCCTCTGCCGCGCTCGGTAGGGTGAGGTCATGGACTGGATCCGTGACCACGCGTGGGAGAGCTGGCTGGTGCTGGCTGTGCTGCTCGGCGTCGCGGAGCTGTTCAGCCTCGAGTTCGTCCTCGTCATGCTCGCCATCGGCGCGCTCGGCGGCAGCATCACCGCTGCGCTGGGCGGTCCGCTCGTCCTCCAGGCGGGGCTGGCGATCGTCACGGCCGTGGCGATGCTGTGGTTGGTGCGCCCGAGCATGGCCAAGCGGCTGCACAGCGGTCCCGAGCTGACCCTGGGGCACGCCGCGCTGGTCGGCCGGCAGGGGATCTCGCTGAGCCGGATCACCGTGCACGAGGGGCAGATCCGGATCGACGGCGACGTCTGGACCGCCCGCCCCTACGACGAGAGCCTGGAGATCGCCGAGGGCACGACGGTCGACGTGCTGGAGATCCGCGGCGCGACCGCACTGGTCCACCCGGTGCCGGAGCTCGAGACCTGATCCACGCCTGATCCACGTCGGAAGAGAGCGCGGGCCGTGCGGTCCGCTGAGAGGGGGCGACGATGCCCGCAGTGTTGATCATCCTGGTGGTGATCGCGTTCTTCGCGGTCGTCGCGCTGGCCCGGACCGTGCGGATCATCCCGCAGGCCCGCGCCGGCATCGTCGAGCGGTTCGGCAAGTACCGCACGACGCTCGACGCCGGCCTCAACATCGTCGTGCCGTTCGTCGACAAGGTGCGCTACGTCATCGACCTGCGCGAGCAGGTCGTCTCGTTCCCGCCGCAGCCCGTGATCACCGAGGACAACCTCGTCGTCTCGATCGACACCGTCATCTACTTCCAGGTCACCGATCCGGTCTCGGCGACCTACGAGATCGCCAACTACATCCAGGCGATCGAGCAGCTGACCATGACCACCCTGCGCAACATCGTCGGCGGGATGGACCTCGAGGAGACCCTGACGAGCCGCGACTCGATCAACTCCGGCCTGCGCGGTGTGCTCGACGACGCCACCGGCCGGTGGGGCATCCGGGTCAACCGCGTGGAGCTGAAGGGCATCGACCCGCCGCCGTCGATCAAGGACTCGATGGAGAAGCAGATGCGGGCCGACCGCGACAAGCGCGCGGCGATCCTCACCGCCGAGGGCGAGCGGCAGTCGGCGATCCTGACCGCGGAGGGCAACAAGCAGGCTGCGATCCTCAACGCCGAGGGCGACCGACAGGCGCAGATCCTGCGTGCCCAGGCCGACCGCGAGGCGGCGATCCTTCGCTCGCAGGGTGAGGGACAGGCCATCCAGACGGTGTTCCAGGCGATCCACGACGGTCGGCCCGACCAGTCGCTGCTGGCCTACCAGTACCTCCAGATGATGCCGAAGATCGCCGAGGGCGACGCCAACAAGGTGTGGATCGTGCCGAGCGAGATCGGGAAGGCGCTCGAGGGGCTCGGCTCGACCATGAACAGCCTCAAGGGCATCCCCGACGAGGTGGACGGCCCGGTCCGCCGGGTCGACATGGGGACGCCGCCGCCGAGCGTGGAGGACCTCGACGTCGACGGCCTCGGTGACGTCAGCAGCGCCCACGACGAGGTGGCCGCCGCCATCGCCGCAGCCCAGCAGGCGAGCAACCCGGGTTCGGCCCGGAAGGCGGGCGAAGCGGCTGCCGAGCCTGCCGAGTCGGGCGAGTTTGACGAGTCGGGCGCTGACCCGGCTGTCGAGTCGGCCGACCCGAGCGACGAGGGCGGGAACGCTCCGCCCGCGTGAGCATCCTGGAGATGGCGGCGATCCTGCTCGCAGGGCTCGCCGCCGGCACCATCAACACCGTGGTGGGGTCGGGAACGCTCGTGACGTTCCCGACCCTCCTCGCGTTCGGCGTCCCCCCGGTCGTGGCCAACGTGTCGAACACCGTCGGGCTGGCCCCCGGTTCGGTCTCCGGTGCGATCGGTTACCGCCGCGAGCTACGCGGCCAGCGTGGCCGACTGATCCGCCTCGGCAGCGCGTCCCTGATCGGTGGGGTGATCGGCGCGCTCCTCCTGCTGGTGCTGCCCGAGGATGCCTTCCGGGCGATCGTGCCCGTCCTCATCGGGCTGGGCGTCCTGCTGGTGGCGGTGCAACCCTGGGTCAAAGCCTGGGTGGACCGCGCCGGCGGAGGCAGGGCCGTCCCGGAGAACGGGTCGTCGTGGGTCTGGGTGCTGGTGCTGCTCACGGGGGTGTACGGCGGCTACTTCGGCGCCGCGCAGGGCGTTCTGCTGATGGCGATCCTCGGGATCGGTCTGAACGAGACCATCCAGCGCAACAACGCCACCAAGAACGTGCTCGCCGGACTGGTCAACGGCGTCGCCGCCGTGCTCTTCATCATCATCGCCGAGGTCGACTGGGCGATCGCCGGCCTGATCGCCGTGGGCGCCGTGATCGGCGGACAGATCGGCGCATCCGTCGGCCGGCGGCTCCCGCCGTGGCTGCTGCGGCTGGTGATCATCGTGGTGGGCGTGGTCGCCCTGGTGAGCTTCGTGCTCGACTGAGGATCGCGTCAGCTGCCCGGGAGCCGGCGGTGGACGTCCTCGCTCATGCGGATGAGTGCGACGAAGAACTCCAGGCTCATGCGGATGAGGATCAGGTAGAACAGCGCCGCCACCGGTCCCAGGATGAGGACCAGCAGGAAGAAGCCGATCTCGCCCGCCACGAGAGCCCCGACCAGCCAGATCGCGAGAGCGATTCCGATGATGGCGATCGCCAGTGCGTAGGCGACCTTGACGACCTTGGGCGTGATGAACGTCGCGAAGCTGAGATCGAACAGTGCCCCGAAGAATCCCTTGGCATCCTGCGGCGGGCGATTGTCGGGCGCGGGGTATGGAGTGTTGAACTCACCAGGGGGAGGGGTGGTGCCGCTCATCGGGGGCTCCTTCGTGCTGGATGGACTCGATGGCTCCGGGACGCTAACAGCGATCCGCGTCGGCCGCGCCGGATCCGCGAACTCCGTCACTAGGGTGGCCCGATGGCCCCTCCCGAAGCCGGCGCGAGTGCCGCTGACTGCGCCCGCACGAGTTGTCGGCTCGCGACCGCGATCCTCGTCGACGACCGCGGCTGGCTGCTGCTGCAGGAGCGCGACGAGCACGCACCGCTCGCGCCGTTGCAGTGGGGCCTGGTGGGCGGCCACGTGGATCCCGGCGAGGAGTGGACCGACGCCGTGTGGCGCGAGCTGTGGGAGGAGACCGGCTTCGGTCCCGGGGAGGCCCCCGACCTCCATCTGTGGCGGGAGCTCGAGACCACCCATGCCCCCAAGCGCGACCCGCGGCTGCGGGACCGCTGGCAGGTGTGGATCGGCCGTACGTCGGCGACGGACGCCGACGTCCGACTGGGGGAGGGGCGGCAGATCCTCTTCGTCGACCCGCAGCGGGTGCGGGACCGCGACCTCGACCTGGCGCCCGGCGCGGCGACCGTCCTCGAGCAGTTGCTCGCCTCGGCCGCCTACGCCGAGCTGTGTCCGCCTACGCGGCGGGCGGGGCCGGCGGCGGGGTCTGCATCGGCTGGGTCGCCTCCTTGAGCACCCGGGTGCCGCCGGCGAACCTGTCGTGCCAGCCCTGGCGACCGGTGGCGTCCTCGTTGATCGTGTAGGCGATGTAGATCACCAGCGCGAGGGCGCCGAGACCGAACACCAGCGACGCGAGCGCGCCCAGGAAACCCCCGATGCCGGGGATGATGCCGAGGATGTCGGCGGCGACGGTGCCGGCGACGCCCACGGCCAGGAAGGCGTTGCGGCGCAACGACTGCTCCAGCGTCGGCAGCTGGCCGTCGGGGCCCTGGACCCGCAGCTTGAGCACCATCTTGCCGACCGTCTGGCCGGTGCGGGTCTCCAGGAGCGCGTAGTAGCCGAGGTTGATCGCCAGCCCCAGCAGCGCCAGCACCGTGCCGAGCACGAAGTAGGCGCTACTGCGGTAGCCGAGGGCGCCGCCGATGATGATCGAGGTCAGGAGCGAGGAGACCACTCCCCACACGACGACGGCGAGGATCACCCCGTCGATCAGGCGCGCGAGGAAGCGGTCGGTCAGGGATCCGGGCACAGCTCACCCTTCGAGTCGTGACGTGAGTCATGGACAGGTCTGGGCAAACTAGCCCGGAACCCCGGTTCCGTCATCCTCCTCGGGGAGGAGGCCCCGGTTCGTCGCCGGTCACCGACCTCAGTGCTGGTAGGTGCCGTGGATGATCGCGCGCCCCAGGGTCTTGAACGCCAGGTTGAACGACACCACCGCCGGCGAGGCGTCGGCATCGACGCCCAGGGTCGGCTCCTTCACGGCGTGGACGACGAAGAAGTACCGGTGGACCTGGTCGCCCTCGGGGGGAGCCGCCCCCATGAACCCGGCGTCGCCGCCGTCGTTGCGGACGTGGAAGGACCCGGCCGGCAGCTCGCCCGCGGCCGCCCCCGCGGGCAGGGAGGTCACCTCGGCGGGGATGTCGACGAGCACCCAGTGCCAGAAGCCCGACGGCGTGGGCGCGTCGGGATCGAAGCAGGTGACGACGAAGCTCTGCGTCCCCTCCGGGGCACCGCTCCAGCTCAGCTGCGGGGAGGTGTTGCCGCCGGCGGCGACCTGGTCCTGCTTGAGCGGCTGACCGTCGGTGACGTCCGCACTGGTCACGGTGAACGACGCCACGGCGGGCAGCAGGTCGTACGGGTTGGGCGCGACGGGGCGCTCGAGGGTCATCGGTCCTCCTGGTCGGGTCACGGACAGGACAGCTCCCATCCTGGCCCACCTGTCCACGGCTCATGCACCGCTGCCGGCGGATCGGCGGGTGCGGAAGAATGGGACGGGTGGCTGAGCGTGGAGTGACCGGACCCGGCGATCCCGCGGGGCACGCACCGCCGTACCCGGTGGGCCTGCGGCTCGAGGGGCGCCGCGTCGTGGTCGTCGGGGGTGGCCACGTCGCCCAGCGGCGGGTGCCGACGCTGCTCACGGCGGGCGCGGAGGTCACCGTGGTCGCGCCCGACGTCACGCCCGCCCTCGAAGGACTCGCCGGAGGCGGCGAGATCAGCTGGGAGCGCCGGGGGTTCCGGGCCGCGGACCTCGACGGGGCGTGGTACGTCATCGCCGCGACGAACGACGCCGAGGTCAACGTCGCGGTGAGCGAGGCCGCCGAGGAGCGACGGATCTTCTGCGTGCGCAGCGACGACGGGCTGGCCGCCACCGCCTGGACGCCGGCCTCCGGCAGGTACGCCGGGATGACCGTCGCGGTGCTCGGCAACCGGGAGCCGCGACGCTCGGCCGCCATCCGCGACCAGCTCCTCGGCGCGCTGCGGGACGGCCTGGTCGACGTGCGGGCGGAGGCGCGGGCCCCCGGCGTCACGCTGGTGGGCGGGGGCCCGGGTGACCCCGAGCTCGTGACGCTCGCCGCCCGGCGCGCCGTTGCCGAGGCCGACGTCGTGGTCGCGGACCGGCTGGCGCCGCGGGAGCTGCTCGGCGAGCTCGCCCCGGACGTCGAGCTCGTCGATGTCACCAAGCTGCCGCGCGGCCGGGCGGCCCAGCAGGAGGAGATCAATCGCGTCCTGGTCGAGCGGGCCAGGGCGGGCAAGCGGGTCGTACGGCTCAAGGGCGGGGACAACTTCGTCTTCGGACGCGGGTTCGAGGAGATCGAGGCGTGCCGGGCGGCGGGCGTGCCGGTCGAGGTCGTCCCCGGGCTCTCCAGCGCGATCGCGGTGCCCGGCCGGGCGGGGATCCCGCTCACCCACCGCGGGATGACCCACGAGTTCACCGTGATCAGCGGACACCTGCCGCCCGGGCATCCCGACAGTCTCGTGGAGTGGGAGGCGCTGGCCCGCACCCGCGGCACGCTCGTGCTGCTGATGGCGGTGCAGAACGCCGCCGCGATCGCCGCGGCACTGGTCGAGCACGGTCGTGCCGCCGATACCCCGGTCGCCGTGATCGCGGACGGCACGATGCCGGTGGAGCGCGAGGTCGTCACGACGCTGGAGGGTCTCGGCGCGGCGATCGAGGCAGCCGGGCTCCGGCCGCCCGCGATCATCGTGGTCGGCGACGTGGTCGGTCTCGCCCGGCCCGACGGGGAGGGGTGACGGTGGCGCGGCTGATCGAGGTCGCGGACCCGGCGGACGAACGGCTGGCCGACTACCGCGACCTGCGCGACGTCACGCTGCGGCGCAGCATCGAGAGCGAGCACGGCCTCTTCCTCGCCGAGGGGGAGAAGGTCGTCCGGCGCGCGGTGACCGCCGGCTACCCGGTGCGGTCGCTGCTCATGGCGCCACGCTGGGTGGAGTCGCTGGGCGACGTGCTGGCCACCACCGACGCCCCCTGCTACGTCCTCGACGAACGCCTGGTCGAGCAGGTCACCGGCTTCCACGTGCACCGCGGGGCACTCGCCTCGCTGCACCGCACGCCGCTGCCGTCGGTCGACGCCGTGCTGCAGGGGGCGCGCACGGTGGTCGTCCTCGAGGACATCGTCGACCACACCAACGTCGGCGCGGTCCTGCGCACCTGCGCGGCCCTCGGGGTCGACGCGGTGCTGCTCTCGCCGCGGTGTGCCGACCCGCTGTATCGGAGGGCGGTCAAGGTGGCGATGGGTGCGGCCTTCTCGGTCCCGTGGACCCGGATCCCGGACTGGTACGACGCCCTCGTCGACCTCGAGCAGCGCGGCTTCACGACCGTGGCGCTGACCCTGGCCGAGGACGCGGTCCCCCTCGAGGAGGCGGTCGTCGGTCAGGAGCGGGTCGCGCTGGTGCTCGGCACCGAGGGGCACGGCCTGTCGGCGCGCTGGCAGCGCACCGCCCACCGGCGCGCGGTGATCCCCATGGCGGCCGGTGTGGACTCGCTCAACGTCGGCGCCGCTGCGGCCATCGCCTGCTACGTGGTGACGCGGCGGTCCTGAGGCGGCTCAGCCGACTGGCCAGTCGTCGGCGAACGACGGGGCGGCCTCGGCGTGCTGCTTGTCGAGTCGCTTGCGGTCGCGGCGGTTGAGCCGGTCGCCGAAGACCATGCCCCGGGTGTGGTCGGCCTCGTGCTGCAGGCAGCGCGCGAGGAGCCCGTCGCCGCTGAACCGCACCGGCGAACCGTCGAGCCCCTGTCCCTCCACGATCGCGAAGTCGGGCCGCGCGCACGGCGCGTAGGCGCCCGGGTAGGACAGGCATCCCTCGTCCTCGTCGGCGAGTCGGCGCTCCCGCCCCTCGGGGAGCTCCAGCACCGGGTTGGCGACGACGCCGACGTGGCGGCGGCCGTCCTCGTCGGGACAGTCGAAGACGAACAGGGCCAGATCGACACCGATCTGACAGGCCGCCAGGCCAACGCCGTCGGCGGCGTACATCGTCGCCACCATGTCGGCGGCCAGGGTGCGCAGGTCCTCGTCGAAGGCGGTCACCGGCAGGTTCGGCCGATGCATCACCGCGGTGCCCCACCGGGTGATCGGGCGGACCGTGCCGCCCTCGGGCAGCGGACCGTACGGGGCGTGGACGTCGGGCGAGGGGGTGCGGGGCGCCATGGCGTCGAGCCTAGGACCCCGGGGCCGGACCCGTGATCGGCCCCACGCGCCGGAATGGGTGACAGCCGGTGTAACTCCGAGTTACATTGCGACCATGTCGTTGACGAAGAGCCTCCGGCCCGGCGGGAAGCACGGGCTGTCGTCCAAGGAGTCCCGCGACCCGATCGGCTACGCCGTCGCAGCGCTGAACGTCCTCGCGCAGAGCCCGCTGCTCGACCGCCTCGGGCTGCGCCGGACGACCGAGCAGGCGGTGTTCACCACCACCCGTGGCGGGTTCAAGGCGCTCGGTGCCGCCAGTCGGACCTTCGCCCGCAAGGGGGCGAAGGGCGGGGCGGGCGTGCGACCCGCAGCCGCGCGCGCCGACCGGGTCTTCGACCTGACCCCGACCGAGGACGAGCAGATGCTCGTCGACGTGGTCACCGAGCTCGCGACCGAGGTGGTGCGCCCCGCGGCTGCCAAGGCCGACGAGGCGTGCGCCACCCCCTCCGATGTCCTCGCCTCCGCCACCGAGATCGGGATCCCGCTGCTCGGCGTCCCCGAGGCGCTGGGCGGCATCTCCGAGGAGCGGTCGGCGGTCGCCGGTGTGCTCGTGACCGAGGCGCTGGCGCGCGGTGACCTCGGCATCGCCGTGGCCGCGATGGCCCCGGGCGCGGTCGCGACCGCGCTGTCGCTGTGGGGCGACGAGGCGCAGCAGCAGACCTACCTGCCGGCCTTCACCGGCGACGAGGTCCCCGCGGCCGCGCTCGCCCTCGCCGAGCCGACGGTCCTCTACGACGCGCTCACCCCGGGCACGGTCGCGCGGCGCGAGGGCGACGACCTCGTCCTCGACGGGGTGAAGTCGCTGGTGCCGCGGGGCGCCGAGGCCGAGCTGTTCGTCGTCGGCGCCACGCTCGAGGGCTCGCCTGTGCTGGTCCTCGTGGAGTCTGCGACGGCCGGGGTGCGGATCGAGGCCGACCCGTCGATGGGCGTCCGGGCCGGTGCCCTGACCAAGCTGCACCTCGAGGGCGTACGGGTCCCGGCGGGCAACCTGCTGGGCGCGACCGACGGGTCGACCTACGCCGAGTGCGTCCGGCTCTCGCGGCTCGCCTGGTGCGGGCTGGCGGTCGGGACGGCCCAAGCGGTGCTCGACTACGTGACGCCCTACGTGAAGGAGCGCGAGGCGTTCGGCGAGCCGGTCGCCCACCGGCAGTCGGTGGCCTTCATGGTCGCCGACATGGCGATCGAGCTGCAGGCCATGCGGCTGCTGACCTACCGCGCGGCCTCCCGCGCCGCCCAGGGCAAGGACTTCTCCCGCGAGGTGGCGCTGGCCCGCAGGGCGTGCGCCGACCACGGGATGCGCATCGGCCTGGACGGCGTCCAGCTCCTCGGCGGCCACGGCTTCGTCAAGGAGCACCCCGTGGAGCGGTGGTACCGCGACCTGCGCGCGATCGGACTGGCGGAAGGAGCAGTGCTGGTCTGAGGCGCCGCCTCACCAGTCAGGACACACCATGATCAATCTCGAAGACCCCAAGAAGTTCCGGGCCCTCACCGAGCAGGCCCACCAGGTCGCGATGAACATGCTGCGGCCGATCTCGCGCCACTACGACCGCGCGGAGCACGAGTACCCCAAGGAACTCGACATGCTCGCGGCGATGATCGACGGGCTCGCGGAGTCGGGTGCCTCCGAGGGCGCCGGCGCCGCCGGCGTACGGCGCGACGAGGACGAGCAGGCGAAGGAGTCCGAGCAGGGCGTCAAGAACGGCTCCAACCTCGCCTCGGTCATGTCGATCGCCGAGATGTGCTGGGGCGACGTCGGCCTCCTGCTCTCGATGCCGCGCCAGGGGCTCGGCAACTCCGCGATCGCCTCGGTGGCGAACGCCGAGCAGCAGGAGCGGTTCAAGGGGGTGTGGGCCGCGATGGCCATCACCGAGCCGGGCACCGGGTCCGACTCGGCCAACATCACCACGACCGCGGTCAAGGACGGCGACCACTACGTCCTCAACGGCGAGAAGATCTTCGTCACCTCCGGCGAGCGCGCCGACGCCGTGGTGGTCTGGGCGACGCTCGACAAGACCCTGGGCCGCGCGGCGATCAAGTCGTTCGTGGTCGAGAAGGGCACGCCCGGCATGCGGGTCGAGCGGCTCGAGCACAAGCTCGGGATCCGCGCCTCCGACACCGCGGTGATCATCTTCGACGACTGCCGCGTCCCGGCGGAGAACCTCCTCGGCTCCCCGGAGATCGACGTCAAGCAGGGCTTCGCCGGCGCGATGGCGACCTTCGACAACACCCGCCCGCTGGTCGCCTCGATGGCGGTCGGCTGCGCCCGGGCCGCCCTCGACCTCACCAAGGACCTGCTGGAGCGGGCCGGGGTGGTCGTCGACTACGACCGCCCGGCCCACACCCAGCACGCCGCCGCCGCGAAGCTGCTGCAGCTGGAGTCCGACTGGGAGGGCGCCCGGCTGCTGATGATGCAGGCGGCGTGGATGGCCGACAACCGGGAGCCGAACTCGCTCGAGGCGTCCATGGCGAAGGCGAAGGCCGGACGCGTGGGGTCCGACGTCACGCTCAGCTGCGTCGAGCTGTGCGGCACCGTGGGCTACAGCGAGGCCGAGCTGCTGGAGAAGTGGAGCCGCGACTCCAAGATCCTCGACATCTTCGAGGGCACCCAGCAGATCCAGCAGCTCATCGTCGCCCGCCGTGTGCTCGGGCTCTCGTCGGCGCAGCTGAAGTAGCCGCTGCTCAGGCGGCCAGCGGGCCGTACGGGTCGTGCTCGGCCAGCAGCTTGTCCACGCGCGCCTGGTCGAGACGCGCGGTGACCAGCTGGGTCTCCTGGGCGTCGCGGACGCACTTGGCCAGGGTGAAGGTCGAGGTGGTGAGGAAGACGGCGCCCAGGGCGAGGAAGGCCCGCATCCACCCGTCGACGGGCAGGTAGGCGATCCCGATGGTCACCGAACCCAGGGCGATGGCGAAGGACAGTCCGGCCTGCACGAAGAAGGCCTGGGTGGTCCTGGTGGGAGGTGGTGTGGTCATGGCTCCACCCTCGCGCCCACCGAGCCGGCTCGGATCCGTACGACGACCCGACCTGCGCTGAGTAGGGGTACTCAGGTCCGGCCGTAGGCTGGCGCGCGTGGAGTTCCTGGACGGCAAACCGCCGCATGACCTGACCTATGACGACGTGTTCATGGTGCCGCGACGCTCCGACGTCGCCTCCCGCTACGACGTCGACCTCGCCACCAGCGACGGCAGCGGTGCCACCATCCCGCTGGTCGTGGCCAACATGACGGCCGTGTCGGGGCGGCGGATGGCCGAGACGGTCGCCCGCCGCGGCGGCGTGGCCGTGCTGCCGCAGGACATCCCGTTGGAGGTCGTGGCCGACGTCGTGGGCTGGGTGAAGGCCCGGCACACCATGGTCGAGACCCCGATCGTCCTCGACCCGCACGCCACCGTCGGTGACGCGCTGGCACTGCTGCCGAAGCGCTCCCACCGCGCGGCGGTCGTCGTGGCCGACGGACGCCCGGTCGGGATCGTCGCCGAGGACGACTGCACCGGCGTCGACCGGTTCACCCAGGTCAGCGCCGTGATGACGCCCGACCCGGTGACGATCTCCGCCGAGCTGGACCCCCGCGCCGCGTTCGACGCCCTGCACGAGGCTCGCCGCCGCCTCGCGCCCGCCGTCGACGCCGACGGTCGACTCGTCGGGGTCGTCACGCGCACCGGCGCGCTGCGCTCGACGATCTACCGCCCCGCGCTCGACGGGTCCGGACGGCTGCGGATCGCGGCGGCGGTCGGGGTCAACGGCGACGTGGGCGCGAAGGCAGCCGCGTTGGCCGCCATGGGTGTCGACGCGCTCGTCGTCGACACCGCCCACGGCCACCAGGACCGGATGATCCAGGCACTGAAGCTGGTCCGCGAGGCCGCGCCCGACGCGGTGGTCGCCGCCGGCAACGTGGTCTCCGCCGACGGGGTACGTGACCTGGTCGAGGCCGGGGCGTCCATCATCAAGGTGGGCGTCGGCCCGGGTGCGATGTGCACGACCCGGATGATGACCGGCGTCGGCCGCCCGCAGTTCAGCGCGGTCCTCGAGTGCGCCGCCGCCGCGCGCGAGCTCGGTGCGCACGTCTGGGCCGACGGGGGAGTGCGCCACCCGCGCGACGTCGCTCTCGCACTTGCCGCCGGCGCGAGCGCCGTGATGGTCGGGTCGTGGTTCGCCGGCACCCACGAGTCGCCCGGGGACCTCTACCGCGACCCCGACGGACGCGCCTACAAGGAGAGCTTCGGGATGGCCTCGGCGCGGGCGGTCGCCCACCGCACGTCGGCCGACTCCGCCTTCGACCGGGCCCGCAAGGCGCTCTACGAGGAGGGGATCTCCTCCTCGCGCATGTACCTCGATCCGCAGCGTCCCGGTGTCGAGGACCTCATCGACGAGATCTGCTCGGGGGTCCGTTCGGCCTGCACGTACGCCGGCGCGCGCACGCTGGAGGAGTTCCACGACCGCGCCCTGGTCGGCGTCCAGTCCGCCGCCGGGTTCCACGAGGGCCGGCCCCTCCCGACGGGCTGGTGACCGCGGTGCCCGCGCATCTCGACATCGTCCTCGTCGTCGCCGCGAAGGCCGAGGCGACCTACCTGCCCGACGACCTGCCGCTGGTCCTCACCGGCCTGGGCAAGACCGCCGCGGCCGTGGCGGTCACCCGCGAGCTGGCCTCCCGCTCCGACCCGGCGGCGACCCACGTCGTCAACCTCGGCACCGCCGGCGCGCTGCGCGACGGCCTGGAGGGGCTCTTCCGCCCCGGCGTCGTCCGCAATCACGACCTCAACGCGGAGGCGATCCGGACCCTCGGCTACGACCCCCGCGAGTCCTTCACGCTCCCTGGCGGTGACCCGGCCGTCGCGCTGGCGAGCGGGGACACGTTCGTGACGGACACCGACGTCCGTACCCGTCTCGCCGCGCAGGCGCACCTGGTCGACATGGAGGGGTACGCCGTGGCCTTCGCCGCCGCGTCCTTCGGCGCCCGTTGCACCTTGGTGAAGCATGTCTCCGACGCCGCCGACGACACTGCCTGGGAGTGGCCCGAGCGCGTCGATGCGAGTGCCCGTGAGCTGGGGCGGTGGTTCGCTGCGCATCGCGCGGAGCTGGAGGAGCCAACACCGGCGTGAGCGCCGCGCCCCCGATTCCACTGCTGGGGCAGTGCTTTGCTACAGTTGCGCGGCGCGCTCGGGAGAGCGCCAACACCCTTGTCCGGGTGGCGGAATAGGCAGACGCGCTAGCTTGAGGTGCTAGTCCCCGTATAGGGGGTGGGGGTTCAAGTCCCCCCTCGGACACCAGTCGGAACGGCGCCGGGAGACCGGCGCCGTTCTGCATTCTGCGGCGGCATTGCGGGCCGGTGTGCCGGGCCGGCGTGGGGGGTCCGCGCGAGTGGTCGGCGAGGATGGCCCCATGACCACCACCCCGCGCTGGTTCCAGCACCGCTCCGCCGAGGCCGTCGAGGCCGGCACCTCCCACTCGCAGTGGTACATCGACAGGTTCCGCCGACTCGCCGCCGACGGCACCGACCTGGAGGGGGAGGCCCGCACCGTCGACGCGATGCTGCCCCGCGGTGCGCGCGTCCTCGATGCCGGATGCGGGCCGGGTCGGGTCGCCGGCGCCCTGCACCGTCGGGGCCATGACGTGGTCGGCGTCGATGTCGACCCGGAACTCGTCGCCGCGGCGCGGGTCGACCACCCGGGGCCGGCCTACCACGTGCAGGATCTCGCGGCCCTCGACCTGCCGGGGGAGCCGTTCGACCTGGTGGTCAGCGCCGGCAACGTGATGGTCTTCCTCGCGCCCGGCACCGAGCGCACGGTGCTCGACCGGCTGCGGTCGCACACCCGGGCGGGCGGCCGGATCGTGATCGGCTTCCGCCGCGACCCGGAGGTCTACTCCTACGCGCAGTTCGACGCCGACGCGGAGTCGGTCGGGCTGGTGCTCGAGCACCGGTTCGCGACCTGGGACCTCGAGCCGTTCACCGACGGCTCCGACTTCGCGGTGACCGTGCTGCGGGCGCCGTCGTCGTAGGGTGTGACACACGTCATGCCAGCCGGGCGACGGGGCTGCGCCACGCAGGCGTGAGCGGCCCGTCGCCGGGGGAGAGGAACCCCATGACGCACGATGCCGCCGAGCCGCCCGGCGCGACCCCTCCGGCCGGGCCGACGCCGCTGCGCCCACGGGCGGTGCGGCCGGCCCCGGCGGTGACGACCTCACACCTGCTCTACGACCGGGTGGCCGAGGCGTCGGCCGCCCTGGTGATCAAGCGGTACTCGACGTCGTTCGGGGTGGCCTCCCGCCTGCTCGCGGAGCCGACGCGGGCGCACGTGCGCAACATCTACGCCCTGGTGCGGGTCGCCGACGAGATCGTCGACGCCCCGCGGCCCGACGGTGACCGGGCGCAGCAGGCGCGACTGCTCGACGGACTCCAGGCCGCGGTGCACGAGGCCCTGGCGACGGGACACAGTGCCAACCTGGTCGTGCACGCCTTCGCCCGCACCGCGCGGGAAGCCGGGATCGGTGCCGACCTGGTCGACCCGTTCTTCGCCTCCATGCGGATGGACCTCTCCCGCCGGGTCCACGACGAGGAGAGCTTCGCCGCCTACGTCTACGGCTCCGCGGAGGTCGTCGGTCTCATGTGTCTGCGCGCGTTCCTCCTGGGACGCCCGCACGCAGAGGAGGAGTACGCCGACCTGCGCGAGGGTGCGCAGCGGTTGGGCGCCGCCTTCCAGAAGGTCAACTTCCTGCGGGACCTGGCCGCCGACGCCGACGACCTCGGCCGCTCCTACTTCCCCGGACTGACCTCCGCCGACTTCGACGTCGCGACCCGCGACCGGCTGCTCGACGACATCGACGCCGACCTCGCCGCCGCCGCGGTGGCCGTCGCGAAGCTCCCGGCCAGCAGCCGCCGTGCGGTCTGCGCCGCGCATGCCCTCTTCGCGGAGCTGTCGCGCCGGCTTCGTCGTACGCCGCCGGCCCGCATCCGCGCCGAGCGGGTCCGCGTGCCGGGTCCGCACAAGGCGCGCGTCATCGCCCGTGCCCTGACCAGAGGGGTCGCATGAGCCGGTACGGCGAGCGGGTCGCCGTCGTCGGCGGAGGCATCGCCGGGCTCGCCACCGCCGCGCTGCTCGCTGCCGATGGCCGGTCGGTCGACCTGCTCGAGCAGCGGGATGAGGTCGGCGGCCGTGCCGGCAGCTGGGAGCGCGACGGGTTCCGCTTCGACACCGGACCGTCGTGGTACCTGATGCCCGAGGTGTTCGAGCACTTCTTCGGCCTGCTCGGCACCAGCGCGGCCCGCGAGCTGGACCTCACCCGGCTCGATCCGGGCTACCGCGTCTTCTTCGAGGGCCACGACGAGTCACTCGAGGTGCGCAGCGACCGGGCCGAGAGCGTCGCGCTGTTCGAACGCGTCGAGCCCGGAGCGGGCGCGGCGCTCGAGGACTACCTCGACTCGGCCAAGCGCACCTACGACGCCGCCGTCGCCCACTTCCTCTACACCAGCTTCGAGCACCCCCGATCGGTGGCCAACGCCGATGTGCTCCGCAGCGGTCCGCACCTGCTCCCACTGCTGGCGCGGTCGCTGGAGTCCCACGTCGCGGCGCGGTTCACCGACCGCCGGCTGCGGCAGATCCTGGGCTACCCCGCGGTCTTCCTCGGGTCCGCGCCGTCGCGGACGCCGGCGATGTACCACCTCATGAGCTGGATGGACCTCGCCGACGGGGTGCTCTACCCGCAGGGCGGCTTCACGCGGCTGATCGGGGCGATCGCCGACCTCGCCCGCGCCCACGGCGTGCGCATCCACACCGGCGCGCGGGTGACGTCGATCAGGACCGTCCCGACGCGCCGGGCGGCGGGCGTACGTCGTCGGCGCGCCCGGGTGAGCGGGGTGACCTACCGCGACCGGAGCGGCGACGAGCGGACCCTGCCCGCCGACGTGGTGGTCGGCGCCGCCGACCTGCACCACCTCGAGACCGAGCTGCTCCCGCCCGAGCTACAGACCTACCCGGTGGCCTGGTGGCGGCGCCGCGACCCCGGTCCCGGGGCGGTGCTGGTCTATCTCGGCGTCGAGGGCGCCCTGCCCCAGCTCGCGCACCACTCGCTGTTCTTCACCGCCGACTGGGAGGCGAACTTCACCGACGTGCTCGGGCGACCGGGGCGGGTGCCCGACCCGGCGTCGGCGTACGTCTGCAAGCCGTCGGCGACCGACCCCTCCGTTGCCCCGCCCGGCCACGAGAACGTCTTCGTACTGATCCCGGTGCCCGCCGACGTCGACCTCGGCCGCGGTGGCATCGACCGTGCGGGAGCCCCGGCTGTCGAGGCGGCCGCCGACGCCGCGATCGCCCAGATCGCGGCATGGGCGGGCATCCCCGACCTTGCCGAGCGGATCCGGGTACGGCGCACGGTCGGTCCCGGGGACTTCGCCGCCGACCTCAACGCGTGGTCCGGGGGGATGCTGGGCCCCGGGCACACCCTGCGCCAGAGCGCCTTCCTCCGGGGACGCAACGCCTCGTCACGGGTCGACGGGCTGTTCTACGCCGGCTCCAGCACGATTCCCGGCATCGGTCTCCCGATGTGCCTCATCAGCGCCGAGCTCGTCCTCAAGCGGCTGCGCGGGGACCGCTCGACCGGACCGTCCACGACCCCGCTCCGGCGCGTGGCGACGGAGGTGGGATGAGCCTGCTCTACCTGGGGTTCATCGTCGTCTCGACGGTGTGCATGGGACTGGTGGACCGACGCTGGCGACTGTTCCTGTTCGACCGGCCCCGCATCGCGCTGCTCGCCGTTGCGTCCGGCTTCGTCTTCTTCTTGGTCTGGGACCTGGTCGCGCTCGAGCTGGCTCTTTACAGCAAGGGGGAGTCGCCGGCGATGACCGGCCTCGACGTCGCTGCGCACCTCCCGATCGAGGAGCTGTTCTTCATCACCTTCCTCAGCTACCTCACCGGTGTGCTGCACGGGCTGTGGCGCCGGGTGCTCGGGGCAGCCCCGTCGACACCGGCACAGGCCCCGGCGGGGGTAGACCGATGAGCTACCTCGGACTCGCCGCGCTCTTCGTCGCGCTGACGCTGCCCGCGCTGGCGGTGGCCGTCGTCGTCCGCCGGCCCTCGCGCCGCTGGTGGGCCGCGACCGGTCTCACTGCGGGGTGCCTGGTGGTCCTCACCGCGGTATTCGACTCCGCGATGATCGCGGCCGACCTGTTCCGGTTCGACGAGGACGCGCTGGCGGGGATCCACGTCGGGCTCGCACCGATCGAGGACTTCGCCTGGCCGGTCGCGGCCGCCGTCCTCGTGCCGTCCGTGGTCCTCCTGCTCAGCGGGCGGCGCGAGCGGTGAGGCGCGTCGGACAGGTCGTGGCCTCGTCGCGACCGCTGTCGTGGGTCAACACCGCCTTCCCCTTCGGCGCGGCCTACCTGCTCGCCGGCGGCGGGACCGACGCGGCGTTCTGGGTCGGGTGTGTGTGGTTCCTGGTGCCCTACAACCTGTTGATGTACGGCGTGAACGACGTCTTCGACTACGAGTCCGACCTGCGCAACCCCCGCAAGGGCGGCGTCGAGGGCGTCGTGCTCGACCGTGGCCTGCACCGGGCGACCCTCTGGGCGGCCGCCCTGGCGAACATCCCGTTCATCGCCGTGCTGCTGTGGTGGGGGACGGTGCCGGCGGCACTCGTCCTCGCGGTGAGCGTCTTCGCCGTGGTCGCGTACTCGGCGCCCGGGCTGCGGTTCAAGGAGCGGCCCTTCCTCGACTCGCTCACCTCCAGCACCCACTTCGTCGGTCCGGCGGCCTACGGGCTCGCCCTCGCCGCGGGCCGGGCCGGCGAGGTCGACCTCGACCCGACCGTCGTGGCTGCCCTGGGCGGCTTCTTCCTGTGGGGCATCGGGTCGCACGCCTTCGGGGCGGTGCAGGATGTGGCCGCCGATCGCGAGGCCGGGATCGGGTCGATCGGTACGGTCCTCGGCGCCCGCACCACGACCCGGGTCGCGCTGGGCGCCTACCTGCTCGCCGGACTCCTGCTGCTCGTCCTGCCCTGGCCGGCGTCGCTCGCAAGCGTCCTGGTGCTGCCGTACGTCGCCAACCTCGCGCCGTTCCTCACCATCACCGACGCCGACTGCGAGCGCGCCAACACGGGCTGGAGGCGGTTCCTCTGGCTGAACTTCGTCACCGGGTTCCTCCTCACCCAACTGCTGATCTGGATCACCCTCCGCTGATCACCGGGTGCGGAGGCGGCTCCACCAACGTTCCCACGGCGGGATCTGCGCCCAGTTCAGCCGCAACGTCGTCACCGCCCGCTCCAACCGACGGCGCAACTGTGGTCCGCCGCGCAGCGAGCGCGCCGAGACGTCCACCCCGAGCCGGCGGTCGAAGCGGATCCGCGCGCGCGGCCCGAGGACGAAGGTGAGGTCCATGTCGTCGTGCACGTCGGCTTCCCGGTGCACCCGGTCACGCACGCGGTCCCAGGCGGTGCGCCGCATCGCCATGCTGGACCCCCACAGCGGCACCCGGCCGATCGCCAACGTGCCGAGGACGAAGTAGGCACCGAGGTAGAGCAGCGCCGCGAGTCGGCGGACGACCGGCGGGAGGTCGTGGAAGCGTCCCGGCCCGGTGACCGCGTCGATCCCGGGCACCGCCAGCGCGCGCCCGACCTGATCGACCCAGTCGGGCCGGGGCCGGGAGTCGGCGTCGAGCCGCGCGATCACCGCGCCGCCTGCCGCGTCGTACCCGGTCGCGGCGGCGTATGGGATCCCGACACGCGGCTCGGGCACCACCCGCGCGCCGTGCGCCCGCGCGACCGCCGCCGTGTCGTCACCGGAACCGTTGTCGACGACCACGACCTCGAACGGGGTCACGGTCTGGCGGGCCAGGTGCGCCAGGCAGACCGCCAGCTCGGCGGCGTCGTCGCGCACCGGGATGACCACCGACACCGGGGGCCGCGTCACCGGGCCACGTCCCCGCGCCGGGCCAGGCCGACGGCCACCCCGGCCACCACGGCCCCGGCCATCCCCGCGGCCAGATCGCCGATCGTGTCGTCGCAGCCGACCTGGATGCGGGAGTCGATCCAGGTGTGACCGATCCACTCCAGGACCTCCCACACTGCCGCCAGGGCGGTCGCCATCGCCGCGGTGACGACGACCGCGACCGGCGAGGGTGCGGACCCGACGCCACCGACGACCTCGAGCACCCGCCAGGCGACAGCTGCGATCAGGCCCGTGGCCGCGGCGTGCACGACGACGTCGAGCCACTCGACGGTGACGTACCAGTCCAGCTGGGCCGCCCAGGCACCGAAGATCAGCGTGGCGCAGTAGGCGGTGTCCAACCACGGCGACGCGCCCACCGCGCGGGGGACGAAGGTGCCCCCGAGCACCAGGAGGAACAGCGCCGCACCGACCCAGCCGTAGGCGACGGTGCCGGCGACGAGACTGACCACCGCGGCCACGCGGAGGAGGTCCGAGGCGATCAGCACCATGGGCGGAGCCTACGATCCAGCGGTGTCCCCTCACGCAGAGCCCACGACGACGTTCGCCCTCGGACTCGTTCCCGGCGTCGTCGCGCGCCGCTGGACCAGGGTGTGGGCGGAGCGGATCCGCCGTCCCGCGCTCGCGGTGGTGCCGTTGGAGGAGCACGAGCAGGTGGCGGCGCTCGCCGAGGGCCGCTGCCGGATGTGCATCGTCCGGCTCCCGGTGGAGCCGGCCGGCGGCCTGACGCCCGACGACCTGCATGTGGTGCGGATGTACGACGAGCGCCCGGTCGTGCTCGCACCCCGCGACCACGTGCTGGCCGCGCTGGCCGACGACGAGGCGGTCGGGGTGGACGACGTGCGCGACGAGCTGCTGACCGCCGACGACCTCGGTCCGCACCTCTCGGCCCGCGACCGGGCCGCGCTCGTGGCCGGGGGGCAGGGACTGCTCGTCGTCCCGCAGGCGGTCGCCCGCGCGCACCAGCGCAAGGACCTGATCTGGCGCCCGGTCGACGGGGTCGAGCCCACGACCGTGGCCCTGGCCTGGCCGCGTGCGGGCGACGACGCGCTGTGCCAGGAGATGGTCGGTATCGTCAAGGGGCGCACGGCGCGCAGCAGCCGCTGAGGCGGATCTTGCCGCGATGCGCCACCATGGGGCCATGGAGCAGCAGCACGCGGGAGAGAGCGACCAGCAGGCCTACGACCCCGCCGCCGAGGTGGTGGAGATCTGCCGGGACCTGATCCGGATCGACACCACCAACTACGGCGACGACACCGGACCCGGGGAACGCAAGGCGGCCGAGCACGTCGCGGCGCTCCTCAGCGAGGTCGGGATCGAGCCGACCATCATCGAGGGCGAGCCCGGGCGGGCCAACGTGCTGGCCCGCTGGGGGACCGGTGACGGCGACCCGGTGCTGCTCCACGGACACCTCGACGTCGTCCCCGCCGACGCCGCCGACTGGCAGGTCCACCCGTTCTCCGGCGAGATCCACGACGGCGCGGTCTGGGGGCGCGGCGCGGTCGACATGAAGGACTTCGACGCGATGCTCCTCTCCACCGTGCGCGCCCGGGCGCGTGCCGGTGCCGTCCCCGACCGGCCGATCGTGCTGTGCTTCACCGCCGACGAGGAAGCCGGCGGCCACAAGGGCGCCGAGATCCTGGTCGAGAAGCACCGCGACTGGCTCGCCGGCTGCACCGAGGCCGTCGGCGAGGTCGGCGGGTTCAGCGCCACCGTGCGCGGCCGGCGCGTCTACCTGGTGGAGGCCGCCGAGAAGGGCATGGCCTGGATGCGCCTGACCTCCCGCGGCCGGGCCGGCCACGGATCGATGATCAACACCGAGAACGCCGTCACCTCGCTCGCGGCCGCCGTCGCCCGCATCGGCGCCCACCCGTGGCCGGTGCGGCTCACGCCCACCATGAAGGTGCTGCTGGCCAGCATCGGCGAGCTCGCCGGCACCGAGGCGACCCCGGAGAACGCCGAGTCGCTGATCGAGGAGTTCGGCAGCGCGGCCCGGATGCTCGGCGCGGTCATCCGCAACACCGCCAACCCGACGATGCTCGGCGCGGGTTACAAGGTCAACGTGATCCCCACCGAGGCCACCGCCCATGTCGACGGCCGGTTCCTGCCCGGCTACGAGGACGAGTTCTTCGCCACCCTCGCCGAGCTCTGCGGCCCCGACGTCGACATCGACTTCGTCAGCCACCAGCAGCCGTGGGAGTCGCCGTACGAGGGCGACCTGGTCGACGCGATGCACCGCTCACTGCTGGCGGAGGACCCCGACGCGCTCGTCGCGCCGTTCCTGATGAGCGGCGGCACCGACGCCAAGCACTTCCGCAAGCTGGGCATGCAGTCCTACGGCTTCACGCCGTTGCGGCTGCCCGCCGACCTCGACTTCACCGCGTTGTTCCATGGCGTCGACGAGCGCGTGCCCGTCGACTCCCTGGAGTTCGGCTCGCGGGTGTTCGACCGGTTCCTCGGCGAGCTCTGAGCCTCGGAGCGTCCGAGCAGACTCAGCCGACCAGCTGCGGGTATCGCCGCTGCCGGATGATGCGGCGGCGCAGCACCACCCGGCGGGTGCCGTCGGCGGCGACCCGCACCCGCACCAGCTCCCATCCGCCGCGCTCGGCCCGGTCGACCAGCAGGCGGGTGACGAACGAGCGGGAGTGGTCACGGGAGAGGACGAGCCGCTCGAACTCGTACTCCACCCCCGGACCGAGGGCGCGTCGCGCCTGCGCCTTGGCTGCCTTGTCGAGTCGCTTGCTCACGATCCCTCCTCGGTGGACACATCGTCGAGCGCGTCGACGATCTCCTGCGGCAGCACACAGTCCTCGACGCTCAGCGACCCCTGCAGCTGGGCCGCCGTGCGGGCGCCGAGGATCGGCGCGGTGACGCCGGGCCGGTCGCGCACCCAGGCCAGCGCGACCTCGGTCAGCGACCAGCCCAGCCCGTCGGCGGCCGCCGCGACCGCTTCGACGACACGCTGCGCGGTCGGGTTGAGGTAGGCACCGACGAAGCCGGCGAAGTGCGGCGATGCGGCGCGGGAGTCGGCGGGGGTCCCGGTGCGGTACTTGCCGGTGAGGACGCCACGTCCCAGCGGCGACCAGGGGAGGAGCCCGACGCCGAGGGAGAGTGCGGCCGGCACGATCTCCGCCTCGACGGAGCGGTTGAGCAGCGAGTACTCGCCCTGGTGGGCGACCACCGGGGCGCACCCGCCCTGCTGCAGCGTGACGGAGCGGGCGAGCTGCCAACCGGCGTGGTTGGAGACGCCGACGTAGGCCGCGCGACCACTGGTGACCGCAGTCTCGAGCGCCCCGAGGGTCTCCTCGAGCGGCACCTCGTCGGACCATGTGTGGACCTGCCACAGGTCGACGTGATCGACCCCGAGGCGGCGCAGCGACTCGTCGAGCGTACGGAGCATCCGACCGCGGGAGAGATCGGTCACCCGTTCGCCGCGGACCCGGCCGATGCCGGCCTTGGTGGCCAACACCAGGTCGTCGCGCGCCACGACGTCGCCGAGAAGCGAGCCCAGGAGCTCCTCGCTCGCCCCGTCGCCGTACCCCGCGGCGGTGTCGACGAGGGTGCCGCCGGCCTCGACGAAGGCGCGGAGCTGGTCGCGGGCCTCGTGCTCGTCGGTGTCGCGTCCCCACGTGAGCGTGCCCAGCCCCAGACGGGAGACCCGCAGACCGGATCGGCCGAGCGTGCGCTGTTGCATGGGTCGAAACCTAGCGGGCACCGGTTCGCGGCGGGGGAGCGGCTCGCCGTAGCCTTGCGCGGTGCTCGACTACCTCCAGGCCGCCGTGCTGGGTCTGCTCCAGGGGCTCACCGAGTTCCTGCCGATCTCCAGCAGTGCCCATCTCCGGATCTTCCCCGAGCTGTTCGGGTGGGAGGACCCCGGCGCGGCGTTCACCGCCGTCTCGCAGATCGGCACCGAGATCGCGGTGCTGCTGTTCTTCCGTCACGACATCTGGCGCATCGGCAACGCCTGGGTGCGGTCGCTGTTCCGCCCCGAGTGGCGCGGACACCTCGACTCGCGGATGGGGTGGTACGTGATCATCGGATCCATCCCCGTCGTGGTTCTCGGGCTCACACTCGAGGACCTGATCGACCGCCAGTTCCGCAGTCTGTGGCTGGTAGCGACGATGCTGATCGCCATGGGCCTCGTCCTCGGCGTGGCCGACCGCTGGGGAGCGCTCACCCGGCGCACCGACGACCTGCGGCTGCGGGATGCCATCCTCATGGGGCTGGCCCAGTCCGCGGCCCTGGTGCCCGGGGTGTCCCGCTCCGGCGCGACCATCTCGATGGGCCGGGTCCTCGGCCTCGACCGCGAGGCCGCGACCCGGTTCGCCTTCCTGCTGGCCATCCCCGCCGTCGTCGGCGCGGGGGTCTACAAGCTCAAGGACGTGTCCGGCGCCACCAACCCGTACGGCTGGGGCCCGACGATCGTCGCGACCCTGATCGCGTTCGTCGTGGGGTACGCCGCCATCGCCTGGCTGCTGCGTTACGTCTCCACCCGGTCCTACACCCCGTTCGTCGTCTACCGGGTGCTGTTGGGCGCGGCGGTGCTGGGCCTGCTCGGCGGCGGGGTGCTCACCGCCTGAGGACTAGGCTGCTCGGCCATGGCCACCGTCATCCTGGCCCGGCACGGCCGCAGCACGGCCAACACCGCCGGCATCCTCGCGGGACGCACCCGCGGCGTGCGCCTCGATGACCGGGGTCGGGAGCAGGCACGGTCCGCGGGGGAGCGGCTGGTCGGGCTCCGCCCTGCCCTGGTGGTGACCAGCCCCCTCGCGCGCTGCCGGGAGACGGCCTCGGAGCTCGTGCGCGGCCTCGGTCACGAGGTGCCGATCACCCGTGAGAAGGGCCTGACCGAGTGCGACTACGGCTCCTGGACCGGGCAGCAGATCCGGGCGCTCACCAAGGAGCCGATGTGGCGCACCGTGCAGGCGCACCCGTCGGCGGCCGTCTTCCCGGGCGGGGAGTCGCTGGCGGCGATGTCCGCGCGCGGGGTGGAGGCCGTCCGTCGCTGGGACCGCGCCGTCGAGGAGGAGCACGGCGCCGATGCGATCTGGGTGGCGGTGAGCCACGGCGACGTCATCAAGGCCGTCCTCGCCGACGCGCTCGGCCTGCACCTCGACGAGTTCCAACGGATCGTGGTCGACCCCGGGTCGCTCTCGATCGTGCGCTACACCCCGCACCGGGCGTTCGTGCTGGCCAGCAACACCCACGCGGGATCCCTGGCCCATCTCGCACCGCCCACGCGGCGCCGTCGCCGGAGCCGCCCGGCGGACGGCGACGCCGTGGTCGGCGGCACGACCGGCACCTGAGCGGCGCGGTCCGCGCACTGGTGCGGTGGGCCTAGAGTCGATCCCATGCCGGTCATCCACCGATTCGACCCGCCGGAGCGCTTCGTGGCCGGCACCGTCGGCGAACCCGGGCAGCGCACGTTCTTCCTCCAGGCGCGCGCCGGCACGCGGATCACCACCGTGGCCCTGGAGAAGCAGCAGGTGGCCGCGCTCGCGCACCGGATCGACGAGTTGCTCGACGAGGTGATGCAGGCCGGTGAGGACGTCGTGGTGCCCGCCGTCGCCCCCCGCGACCTCGCCGACGACCTCCCGCTCGAGCAGCCGATCGTCGAGGAGTTCCGGGCGGGGACGATGACCCTGGCCTGGGATCCCACCGACGCCACCGTCGTGGTGGAGGTCTTCCCATTCACCGAGGAGTCGGTCGTCGCGCCCGACCAGCCTGAGGAGGAGATCGACGAGCCGGAGCCGGAGGAGGTCCTCCTGGTCCGCCTGCGGCCCGGGCAGGCGCGCGCGTTCTGCGAGCGCGCCGAGCGGGTCATCGCCGCGGGGCGCGCACCGTGTCCCTTCTGCGGTGGCCCGGTCGACCCGGAGGGTCACCTGTGTCCGCGCGCCAACGGCTTCAAGCGCTCCGGTGGTTGATCCGGCGGCCCTCGCGGAGGCGACGCGCGCCGGAGCGGAGATGGCCGTCGTCGGACGCATCCTGCCCGCCTCCAACACGACCGTCCTGGTCGAGGTCGCCGGGGTCCGGGCCGTCTACAAGCCGATCGCCGGCGAGCGCCCGCTGTGGGACTTCCCCGACGGCACGCTCGCGGGGCGGGAGGTGGCGGCCCACCTGCTCAGCGAGGCGCTCGGGTGGGGGATCGTGCCGCCCACGACGCTGGCCGACGGCCCGGCGGGGCCGGGGATGCTGCAGTTGTACGTCGAGACCGACGACTCCGTGCAGCCGGTCGACCTGGTGCCCGCGGGGAGTGTGCCGCCCGGCTATCGGCACGTGCTCTCGGCCCTCGACGGGGACGGGCGGCCGGTCGACCTCGTGCACGAGGACATCGCCGAACTGCGCCGGATGGCGGTCTTCGACGTCGTCATCAACAACGGCGACCGCAAGGGCGGGCACGTGCTGGCGGGCACGGACGGCCGGCGCTACGGCGTCGATCACGGGGTCTCGATGAGCGTCGACCCGAAGCTCCGCACCGTCCTGTGGGGCTGGGCGGGGGAGTCGTTGACCGACGCGGAGCGCGCCGCGGTCGCCGGCCTCCGCGACCGGCTCGCGGACGCCGCCGACGACCTGGCCACCAGCCTGTCGGCGCACGTCACGCCCGACGAGGTCCGGGCCTGCCGACGACGCTGTGACGATCTGCTCCGCGAGGGCTCCCTGCCGTTCCCGAGCGGCGAGTGGCCGGCGATCCCGTGGCCCGCCTTCTGAGGACCGCTCTCTAGACTCCTCCCATGCACGCCTGGCCCAGTGTCGATCCGCCGTCCGTCACCGACCTGGCAGGGGCGGTCGCCGACCTGCCCGTGCGGGTGCACGACACCGCCACCGGGTCCCGGGTCGACCTCACCCCGGCCGATGGCACCGCCCGGCTCTACGTGTGCGGCATCACGCCGTACGACGCCACCCACCTGGGCCACGCCGCGACCTACGTCGCCTTCGACCTGCTCAACCGCGCGTGGCGCGCGGCCGGCCACCGGGTGCAGTACGTCCAGAACGTCACCGACGTCGACGACCCGCTGCTGGAGCGCGCGGCCCGCGACGGGGAGGACTGGCAGGACCTCGCCCACCGGCAGACCGACCTGTTCCGCGGCGACATGGAGGCGCTGAACGTGCTCGCGCCGGCCGCCTACGTCGGGGTCGTCGAGTCGATCCCGATCGTCGTCGAGATGATCGAGGAGCTGCGTGCCGCCGGCGCGGTCTATGCAGTCGATGACGACCTGTACTTCTCGGTGACCTCCGACGTCACCTTCGGCGAGGTGTCGCGCTGGACCCGCGAGCAGATGATGGCGATCTTCGCCGAGCGCGGCGGCGACCCGGATCGCCCCGGCAAGAAGGACCCGCTCGACTGCCTGCTCTGGCTCGCCGAGCGGCCCGGCGAGCCCGCCTGGGACTCCCCCCTCGGGCGGGGCCGCCCGGGGTGGCACATCGAGTGCTCGGCCATCGCGCGCGCCCACGCCGGTGGCCCGCTCGACGTGCAGGGCGGGGGCAGCGACCTGATCTTCCCGCACCACGAGATGTCGGCCTCGCAGACCCAGGTGGCGGTCGGCGGTGAGCGGTTCGCCCGCGCGTACGTCCACACCGGCATGGTCGCCCTCGACGGCGAGAAGATGTCGAAGTCGCTGGGCAACCTGGAGTTCGTCTCCCGGCTCCGCGCCGGCGGCAGCGACCCCGCGGCGATCCGGCTGGCGCTGCTCGCCCAGCACTACCGCAGCGACTGGGAGTGGACCGGCGGCCTCCTCGAGGCGGCCGACGCCCGGCTCGCGCGGTGGCGTGCGGCCGTGGCCGAGCGACCCGGCGGGTCCGCGGGGTACACCCCCGCCGCCTCCCCCGCCGCCGGGCGCGACGATCTCGACGCCCCGCCCTCGCGGCTAGCGGTCGACGGCTGGGTCGCCGGCAGCGCGGGCGGCGGCGACCAGGTCCGGCGCGTGGTCGATGCCGTCCTGGGCGTGCGGCTGTAGGTGCGGGCCGGTCTGCGCGGGTCAGTCGGTGCGGGGATCGTTGCGCCGCTTGAGGTAGCGCTCGAACTCGCGCGCGATGGCCTCGCCACTGGCCTCGGGGAGGTCGGCGGTGTCCCGGCTCTCCTCGAGGGCGCGGACGTAGTCGGCGATCTCCTCGTCCTCGTCGGCGAGCTCGTCGACGCCGCGTTCCCACGCCCGGGCGTCCTCGGGGAGCGTGCCCAGCGGGATCGGGATCTCGAGCAGGTCCTCGAGGTGGCCCAGCAACGCCAGTGCGGCTTTCGGGCACGGGGGCTGCGCGACGTAGTGCGGCACCGCCGCCCAGAACGACACCGAGGGGAAGTCGAGGCGGCTGCAGGCGTCCTCGAAGACGCCGACGATGCCGGTCGGGCCCTCGTAGCGGGACTGGTCGAGGTCGAGGCGATCGGCCAGCGCCGGCTCCGATGCCGTCCCCGTGACCGGGATCGGTCGCGTGTGGGGCGTGTCGGCGAGCAGCGCGCCCAACGTCACCACCAGCTCGACACCGAGCTCGTCGGCGGCGGCGAGGAGCTCGGCGCAGAACTGCCGCCAGCGCATGTTGGGTTCGATGCCGCGCAGCAGCACCACGTCGCGGGCGGCACCCGGGATCCGCGCCACCGAGAGCTGGGTCGAGGGCCAGGTGATCCGGCGCATGCCGGCCTCGTCCGTGCCGACCACGGGACGGTTCATCTGGAAGTCGTAGAAGTCCTCGGGATCGATGGCGGCCACCACCTGCGCGTCCCAGACGTCGATCAGGTGGTCGATCACCGACGAGGCCGCGTCGGCGGCGTCGTTCCAGCCCTCGAAGGCGGCGACCAGGACGGGTGCGCGCAACGGGGGGATTTCCTCGATCTCGATCACACCCCCAGATTAGGTGCCCGGCCCGGGGGACCCGACGGATGTCACCATGCGGCGCACCCCCCGGGCCGGTCACGGCCCGTGCCTACCCTGGAGCGGTGTCCACACCCCACCACCGTCCCGATGCCACCGAGGCGCTGCGCGCCACGCTGAACCGACGGATCCTGGTGATCGACGGGGCGATGGGGACCGCGATCCAGCGGGACCGCCCCGACGAGCAGGGCTACCGCGGTGAGCGGTTCGCCGATTGGCACCTCGACGTCCAGGGCAACAACGATCTGCTGACCCTGACCCGGCCTGATCTGGTCACCGCCATCCACGAGGACTACCTCGCCGCCGGCGCCGACATCATCGAGACCAACACCTTCGGGGCGACCGCCATCCCCCTGCGCGACTACGGGATGGAGGAGCTCGCCTACGAGATCAACTACGAGGCGGCCCGGCTGGCCCGCGTCGCAGCGGAGGCGGCGAGCACCGAGGAATGGCCGCGTTACGTCGCGGGCGCCATCGGGCCCACGACGCGGACCGCATCGATCTCGCCCGACGTCAACGACCCCGGTGCGCGCAACGTCACTTGGGACGAACTCGTCGAGGCCTACACGACCGCGGTCCGTGGCCTCCTCGACGGCGGGGCCGACCTGCTGCTGATCGAGACGATCTTCGACACCCTCAACGCGAAGGCGGCCATCTTCGCCATCCGCGGCCTCTTCGACGAGCTGGGTCGGACCTGGCCGGTGATCGTGTCGGGCACCATCACCGATGCATCGGGCCGCACGCTCTCCGGGCAGACCACCGAGGCGTTCTGGCATTCCGTACGTCATCTGGAGCCGCTCGCGGTCGGGCTCAACTGTGCGCTGGGGGCCAAGGAGATGCGCCCCTTCCTGGCCGAGCTCGCACGGGTCGCCGACACCTTCGTCTCCTGCTACCCCAACGCCGGCCTGCCGAACGCCTTCGGGGAGTACGACGAGGCTGCGGAGGAGACCGCGGCGATCCTCGAGGGCTTCGTCTCCGACGGCCTGGTCAACATCGTCGGCGGGTGCTGCGGGACGACCCCGCAACACATCGCCGCGATCCGTCGGGTCGCCGATGCCGGCGCGCCACGGATCGCACCCACCATCGCACCCGCCCTGCGCCTGTCGGGCCTGGAGCCGATGACGGTCGACGCGGACTCGCTGTTCGTCAACATCGGGGAGCGGACCAACATCACCGGCTCCGCGCGGTTCCGCCGCCTGATCAAGGACGGCGACTACGACACCGCGCTGTCGGTGGCCGCCCAGCAGGTCGAGGCGGGCGCCCAGGTCATCGACGTGAACATGGACGAGGGCATGATCGACGGGGTCGCCGCGATGGAGCGGTTCCTGCGGCTGGTCGCCTCCGAGCCCGACATCAGTCGGGTCCCGATCATGATCGATTCCTCCAAGTGGGAGGTGATCGAGGCGGGCCTGAAGTACGTCCAGGGCAAGCCCATCGTCAACTCCATCTCGCTGAAGGAGGGCGAGCAGGCATTCGTCGAACACGCCCGTCTGTGCCGCCGCTATGGCGCTGCGGTCGTCGTGATGGCCTTCGACGAGGACGGTCAGGCCGACGACCTGGCGCGCCGCAAGGAGATCTGCGCGCGCGCCTACCGGATCCTCACCGAGGACGTCGGCTTCCCGCCCGAGGACATCATCTTCGACCCGAACGTCTTCGCTGTGGCGACCGGCATCGAGGAGCACGCCTCCTACGGGCTGGACTTCATCGAGGCCACCCGCTGGATCAAGGCCAACCTCCCCGGAGCGCTGGTCTCCGGCGGCATCTCCAACGTCTCGTTCTCCTTCCGGGGCAACAACCCGGTGCGGGAGGCGATCCACGCGGTGTTCCTCTTCCACGCCATCCGGGCGGGTCTCGACATGGGCATCGTCAACGCGGGGGCCCTCGCGGTCTACGACCAGGTCGACCCCGCGCTGCGCGAGCGGATCGAGGACGTCGTGCTCAACCGGCGTCCCGATGCTGCGGAGCGCCTGCTGGAGATCGCCGAGGAGCACAACCGCGCCGGCGAGGATGTCGCGGAGGAGGCGCAGGAGTGGCGGAGCCTGCCGCCGGCCGAGCGCATCACCCACGCCCTGGTGAAGGGCATCGACGCGCACGTCGAGAGCGACACCGAGGAACTCCGCGCGGAGGTCGAGGCGCGCGGTGGCGCGCCGATCGAGGTGATCGAGGGCCCGTTGATGGACGGCATGAACGTCGTCGGCGACCTGTTCGGCGCGGGCAAGATGTTCCTGCCGCAGGTGGTGAAGTCCGCCCGGGTGATGAAGAAGGCCGTGGCCTACCTCATCCCGTACATCGAGGCCCGCAAGGCCGAGACCGGCGTGGCCGACCGCGGGAGCAACGGCACGATCGTCATGGCGACCGTCAAGGGCGATGTCCACGACATCGGGAAGAACATCGTCGGGGTCGTGCTGCAGTGCAACAACTACGAGGTCATCGACCTCGGGGTGATGGTGCCGGCTCAGAAGATCCTCGACACCGCCCGCGAGCACGATGCCGACCTCATCGGTGTCTCCGGCCTCATCACGCCCTCGCTCGACGAGATGGTCAACCTCGCCACGGAGATGGAGCGTCAGGGACTCGCGACACCGCTGCTGATTGGCGGGGCGACGACGTCGCGCGCCCACACGGCGGTCAAGATCGACCCGAAATACAGCCACCCCGTGATCTGGGTCAAGGACGCCTCGCGCTCGGTGCCGGTGGCATCGTCGCTGCTCTCCGAAGGACGTCGTGACGCGCTGCTCGCCGAGGTCGCGGCCGACTACGACTCGCTGCGGGAGCGGCACGCGGCCCGCGGCCAGCAGCGCCCCCTGGTGCGCCTCGAGGACGCCCGTGCCGATCGGACGCCGATCGACTGGAGCGACTACACCCCGCCGGCGCCCCGGCATCCCGGCATCACCGTCTTCGACGACGAGAGCATCGCCGAGCTTCGGGAATACATCGACTGGCAGCCGTTCTTCAACGCCTGGGAGATGAAGGGCTCCTTCCCCGACATCCTCAACAACCCCACCACCGGGGAGGCGGCACGGCGGCTCTACGACGACGCCCAGGAGATGCTCGACCGGATCGTCGCCGAGCGGTGGTTGCGTGCTTGTGGCGTGGTCGGGTTGTTCCCGGCCGCATCCGTCGGCGACGACATCGAGGTGTACGCCGACGACACGCGCACCGAGGTGCGCGCGGTACTGCACCAGCTGCGCCAGCAGGGCCAGCACCGCGACGGCGTACCCCACAAGTCGCTGGCCGACTTCGTGGCGCCCAAGGACGGCGGGCCGGACGACTGGGTCGGGGCGTTCGCGGTCACCGCCGGCCTCGGATCGCAGCAGAAGGTGCTGGAGTTCAAGGAGCAGCTCGACGACTACTCCGCCATCCTGCTGGAGGCGCTCGCCGACCGGCTCGCGGAGGCGTTCGCCGAGCGGATGCACGAACGGGTCCGCAGGGAGCTGTGGGGCTACGCGCCCGACGAGGAGCTCAGCAACGCCGACCTGATCAAGGAGCGCTACCGCGGCATCCGCCCCGCGCCGGGATATCCCGCGTGCCCCGAGCACACCGAGAAGCGCACCCTGTGGGAGCTGCTCGATGTGGAGGAGCGCACCGGCATCGAGCTGACCGAGAGCATGGCCATGTGGCCCGGTGCATCGGTGAGCGGGTGGTACTTCGCGCACCCTGCGTCCCAGTACTTCGTCGTCGGGCGGATCTCGCAGGAGCAGGTGGAGGACTACGCCCGCCGCAAGGGCTGGACCCGGCAGGAGGCCGAGCGCTGGCTCGCCCCCAACCTCGCCTACGAGCCCGAGGACTGAGGCGTGCCGGAGACCTTCCGTCCGGCGGCGGTGCTGTGGGACATGGACGGCACCCTCGTCGACACCGAGCCGTACTGGATCGCCGCGGAGTTCGACCTAGCGGCCGAGCACGGCGGGACCTGGAGTGAGGAGCACGCGCTCAAGCTGGTCGGCAACGACCTGCTGGACTCCGGTCGCTACATCGCCGAGCACGCGGGCGTTCCGCTCGAACCGGCACAGATCGTCGAGGAGCTGCTCGACCGCGTCACCGCCCGGATGCAGCAGGAGGTCCCGTGGTGCCCCGGGGTGCGGGAGCTGCTCGCCGAGCTGGGGGAGCTGGGCGTGCCCTGTGCCCTGGTGACGATGTCGTACGCCCGCTTCGTCGAGCCGATGCTCGCCGCGCTGCCCGAGGACACCTTCGCCGCCGTCGTCACCGGCGACACCGTGACCCACGGCAAACCCCACCCGGAGCCCTACCTCAAGGCGGCTCGGCTGCTCGGCGTGCGCGCGGAGGAGTGCCTGGCGGTGGAGGACTCCAACACCGGCGCACGGTCGGCCGGGGCGGCCGGCTGCCGGGTGCTGTGCGTCCCGAACCACGTCCCGGTGCTCCCGGGCCCCGGACGGGTGATCCACGACGGCGGTCTGCTCGGGGTCGACGTCGACCGGCTCTTCGCCCTGGCGAATCGTTAACGATTCGCGACCTCGGGGGTGCTGCGCGAACGGCCGGGACGGGATGGACTGCGGGTAGTGTCCCCCACCCGCGACGTTAGTCCCGACGTCGCGCTGAGATCTCGGAAGGATCGCCATGTCTGTCCTGCGCTCCGCCCTGCGGCCACGCCGCGGGCTCGCCCTGACCGCGGCGCTCGCCGCGTCCGCGCTGGTGCTCTCCAGCTGTGCCGAGAGCGAGCGAGGGGAGGGTGGCGACGCCGAGGGCGGCGGCACCTTCGTCTTCGCCGGCTCGGCCGAGCCGAAGACCCTCGACCCGTTCTACGGCTCCGACGGGGAGACGTTCCGCGTCGCCCGCCAGATCTTCGAGGGTCTGGTCGGCACGGAGCCCGGCACCGCCGACCCCGCGCCGCTGCTGGCGGAGTCGTGGGACGTCAGTGACGACGGCCTGACCTACACCTTCGACCTGGTCGAGGACGTCACCTTCCACGACGGCACCCCGTTCGACGCCGAGGCCGTCTGCTTCAACTTCGACCGGTGGTACAACATCCCCGAGTCCGCGCAGTCCGCCGACCTCGCCTACTACTACGGCAAGCTCTTCCGCGGCTTCGCCACCGCCCCGAAGGACGCCGTCTACGAGAGCTGCACCGCGGCCGACGAGCAGACGGCCGAGATCAAGCTGACCACGCCGTACGCCGGTTTCATCGCGGCGCTGTCGCTCCCGGCGTTCTCGATGCAGAGCCCGACGGCGCTGCAGGAGCACCACGACGACGCGGCCGAGAACGTCAACACCACGCCGTACGCCACCGCCCACCCGACCGGCACCGGCCCGTTCGTCCTCGATGAGTGGGACCAGGGCAACTCGGTCACGCTGAAGCCCTATGAGGACTACTGGGGCGAGAAGGCCAAGATCGACGAGCTGCGGATCCTCGCCATCGCCGACCCGCAGGCCCGCGCCACCGCGGTCCGCAACGGCGACGTCGACGGCGCGGACCTGATCGCACCGGCGGACCTGCAGCCGCTGAAGGACGCCGACTTCCAGGTCGTCGACCGCGACCCGTTCACGGTTCTCTACCTCGCGTTCAACCAGAAGACCAAGCCGTTCGACGACATCCGCGTCCGGCAGGCGATCGCCCACGCGATCGACAAGGACGCCGTCGTCGCCGCCTCGCTGCCCGAGGGCACCGCGGTCGCCACCCAGTTCATGCCCGACACCGTGCTGGGCTGGTCCGAGGACGTGCCGACCTACGAGTACGACCCCGACAAGGCGCGCCAGCTGCTCGAGGAGGCCGGGGTTGCCGGGGCGACCATCACCTTCAACTACCCGACCGACGTCAGCCGGCCCTACATGCCCCAGCCGGCGGACACCTTCAACGTCCTCCGTTCGCAGCTCGAGGCGGTCGGACTGAAGGTCAAGCCGGAGGCCGACATGTGGAGCCCCGACTACCTCGACCGGATCACCGGTTCGGCGGACCACGGCATCCACCTGCTCGGGTGGACCGGTGACTACAACGACCCGGACAACTTCCTCGGCACGTTCTTCGGCACCCAGCAGGACGAGTGGGGCTTCACCAACCGGGAGCTGTTCCAGAAGCTGGCGCAGGCCCGGGGGATGGCGACCACCGAGGAGCAGGAGCCGCTCTACGCCGAGATCAACGCCGACGTGATGGAGTTCCTGCCCGGCGTGCCGCTCGCCCACGGCGCTCCGTCGCTGGCGTTCGCCCCGAACGTGTCCGGGTTCCAGCAGAGCCCGGTCAACGACGAGGTGTTCAACACCGTCTCGCTGGGAGACTGACCCCCTCAGTGATCGGATTCATCCTCCGCAGGCTCGCGCTGCTGGTGCCGGTACTGGCAGGCCTGTCGATCCTGCTGTTCCTGTGGGTGCGCGCGCTGCCCGGGGATCCCGCCAGGGCTCTCCTCGGGCAGCGTGCCACCCCCGAGAGCATCGCCCGGGTCACCGAGACCTACGGCTTCGACCGACCGGTGCTCGAGCAGTACTTCCGCTACGTCGGGTCGCTGCTCCAAGGTGACTTCGGCCGGTCGATCCGTGACGGCCGACCCGTCACCTCGACGTTCCTGGAGAAGTTCCCGGGGACGATCGAACTGGCCCTGGCCGCGTTGCTCATCGCCGTTGTGGTCGGGGTACCGCTGGGGTACCTCGCGGCGCGGCACCGCGGCCGGGCGCTGGACACCTTCGTCGTGTCCGGCTCCCTCTTCGGGGTGGTCACGCCGGTGTTCTTCCTGGCGATCCTGCTCAAGCTCGTCTTCGCCGACTGGCTGGGCCTGCTGCCGACCGGGTTGCGCCAGGACGCCCGGATCGACGCCACACACGTGACGAACTTCTATGTCCTCGACGGCCTCCTGACCCAGGAGTGGGACGCCGCGTTGGACGCCCTGACGCATCTCATCCTGCCGGCGATCGCCCTTGGGACGATCCCGCTGGCGATCATCGTGCGGATCACCCGCGCCGCGGTCGCCGAGGTCATCGACGAGGACTTCGTCCGGACCGCCAAGGCCAAGGGGCTCCCCGGCAAGCTGATCAGCCGTCGGCACGTGCTGCGCAACGCGCTGCTCCCCGTGGTCACGACGATCGGCCTGCAGACCGGCCTCCTGCTCTCCGGCGCGGTGCTCACCGAGACGGTGTTCGCCTGGAACGGCATCGGGCGCTACCTCTTCGAGTCGATCACCCAGCGCGACTATCCGGTGCTGCAGGGCTACATCCTGTTCATCGCGCTGACCTACGCGCTGATCAACCTCGCCGTCGACGTCGCCTACGGGATCATCGATCCGAGAGTGCGGGTGTCATGACCATCCCTCTGCCACCGGCGGGCGCCGCCAGCGGGACCGGCGCCGACCACGAGCCGGGCGTCAGCATCACCCGGGCCGCGTTCCGGCAGCTGCGGCGGCAACCGACCGCCCTGGTGGGCCTGGCCATCATCGCCGGCTTCCTCCTGGTCGCCGTCGCCGCGCCCCTGCTCACCCCGTACTCCCCGGGCACCGGGCAGTGGTCGGGTCAGGTGACCCCGAGCAGCGTCCCGGGTCCGAGCAGCGAGCACTGGCTCGGCCTCGACCGGTTCGGGTCCGACCTGTGGACGCAACTGGTCTACGGCGCCCGGCAGTCCCTGGTCTACGGCGTCGTCGCCACCGCGATCGGCGTCACCGCCGGCGGTTTCCTCGGGATCCTCGCCGGCGGTCTCGGCGGCTGGGTCGACACCGTCATCATGCGGATCGTCGACATCCTGCTCTCGGTGCCCAGCCTGCTGTTGGCCGTGTCGATCGCCGCGGTGCTCGGCCAGAACGCCTACGCCATCATGATCGCGATCGGTGCCGCCCAGGTCCCGATCATCGCGCGACTGCTGCGCAGCTCGATGCTCTCCCAGGCGCGCAGCGACTACGTCCTGGCCGCCGAGGCGATCGGCATCAGACGGCGCCGCATCGTGCTCGGCCACATCTTCCCCAACGCGCTGGGGCCGACGCTCGCCCAGGCGACCCTCAACCTCGCCACGGCGATCATCGAGGTCGCGGCGCTGTCGTTCCTCGGCCTGGGCAGCAGTGACCCCGCGGTCGCCGAGTGGGGACGGATGCTCGTCGCCGCACAGGACCGGTTCCAGGTCGCGCCCCAGCTCGCCCTGCTGCCCGGACTCGCGATCGCGGTCACGGCGCTCGGCTTCACGCTGCTCGGGGAGTCCCTGCGCGAGGCCCTGGACCCGAGGAGCAGACGATGACCCTGAACGACGACGGCTCGCTGCTGCGCATCCGCGACCTGGCGGTGTCGTTCGGCACCGGCCGGCGGGGGACCCCGGCACGGGCGGTCGACCAGGTCAGTCTGACCGTGCGACCCGGTGAGCACGTGGGCCTGGTGGGGGAGTCGGGCAGCGGGAAGTCGGTCACCTCGCTCGCCGTCATGGGCCTGCTGCCCTCCCGCGGCGTGGACGTGACCGGCGAGATCAGCTTCGGCGGCCGCGACCTGCTGGCGCTCCCCGAACGACGGCTGGCCGGGTTGCGCGGGCGGGAGATCGCGATGGTCTTCCAGGACCCGATGAGCTCACTCAACCCGGTGGTCACCATCGGCACGCAGCTCACCGAGATCCTCGAGCACCACCTGGGGATGAGCCGCAAGCAGGCGGAGGGGCGAGCGGCCGACCTGCTCGGCTCGGTCGGGATCCCCGACCCGCGCCGCCGACTGGGGGAGTACCCCCACCAACTCTCGGGCGGCATGCGGCAGCGGGTGCTCATCGCGATGGCTCTGGCCTGCGAACCCCGCCTGCTGATCGCCGACGAGCCCACCACCGCGCTCGACGTGACCATCCAGGCGCAGATCCTCGACCTGTTGCGGCACCTGGTCGACGAGACCGGCGCTGCGCTGCTGATGATCACCCACGACCTGGGCGTGGTCGCCGGCCTGTGCGACCAGGTCAACGTGATGTACGCCGGCCGCATCGTGGAGTCCACCGATCGGCACCGGCTGTTCGCGGCACCCCGGCACCCCTACACCGGTGGGCTCCTCGCCAGCGTGCCCCGGCTGGACTCCCCGCGCGGCACCGCGCTCACCCCGATCCCGGGGTCGCCGACCCAGACCCACCCGTGGACCGAGGGCTGCGCCTTCGCGCCGCGCTGCGGCAACGTCCAGGACGACTGCTGGACCGACCCGCCGGCGCTGGCCCCCGACACCGACGAGCGCTTGCTGCGCTGCCACCACCCGCTGGCGGCCCCGCAGCGGGAGGAGACCCGATGAGCGACGCCGGCGCACCGCTGGTGCGCGTCCGCGACCTCGCCGTGCACTATCCGATCCGCAGCGGCGCGCTGCTGCGCCGTCAGGTCGGTGCCGTCAAGGCGGTCGACGGCGTCGATCTCGACATCCCCGCCGGGTCCACCATGGGCCTGGTCGGTGAGTCGGGGTGCGGCAAGTCGACCCTGGGCCGGGCGCTCCTGCGCCTGGCGCCGGTGACCCGCGGCACCGTCGAGTTCGACGGGGTCGACGTCGCCCCGCTCAAGGGCGAGGCCCTGCGCAGGCAGCGCCAGGACATGCAGATGGTGTTCCAGGACCCGCTCGGCAGCCTCAACCCGCGACAGAGCGTGGAGACGCTGCTCACCGAGCCGTTGCGGGCGCACGGCATCGACTTCGACCGGCAGACCCACGTGCGGGATCTGCTCGAACGCGTCGGTCTGCCCGCCGCGGCGGCCCGCAAGTACCCGCACGAGTTCTCCGGCGGTCAGCGCCAGCGCATCGGCATCGCCCGCGCGGTCGCGATGCAGCCCCGCTTCGTGGTCGCCGACGAGCCGGTCTCCGCCCTCGACGTCTCGATCCAGGCCCAGGTGCTCAACCTGCTCGAGGAGCTCCAGGACGCGCTGGGTCTGACCTACCTCGTCATCGCGCACGACCTCGCCGTCGTCCGCCACGTCTCCGACCGGATCGCCGTGATGTATCTCGGTGCGTTCGTCGAGGAGGCCGACGCCGACGACCTCTACGAGGCGCCGTTGCACCCCTACACCAAGGCGCTGATGTCGGCCGTGCCGGTCCCCGATCCCCGGGTGGAGGAGAGCCGCGAGCGGATCCTGCTGACCGGGGATCTGCCCTCGCCCGCGAACCCCCCGAACGGGTGCCGGTTCCACACGCGCTGCCCATTCCGCCAGGCCACCCGCTGCGACGACGAGCGGCCGGCCCTGCGCGAGCTGCGGCCCGGGCACCGGGTGGCCTGCCACTGGGCCGAGGAGATCGACCGGGGCGAGATCACGCCGCACGCGGTCGAGCCCGAGGCGGTGCTCGCGCCGGGTGAGGCGCCCGAGGTCACGGCGGCGGCGACGCCCCCGGTGTGAGGGGCGGAGGCGTCCCGCCCCACCGCGGGCAAAGCGCCTGGTGGGGGCACCACGAGCACGGCGGCCGCTCGCCCGGCTCCCACCGCCCCGTCTCCTCCGCGGTGCGGATCGCCTCCCGGATCGCCAGCGCCCGGCGCTCGGTGCGGCGCAGGTCGGCCTCGTCGGGCGCGATGGTGAGGATCGTGCCGTCGGCGACGTAGTAGAGCTGGAGCAGCGCCGGCACCACGCCGCGGGTGCGCCACAGGAGCAGGGCGTAGAAGCGGAGCTGGAAGAGCGCAGCAGCCTCATAGCGCTCAGCCGGGGTCCGGCCGGTCTTGTAGTCGACGACCCGGAGCGTGCCGTCGGCGGCCTCGTCGACCCGGTCGATGACGCCGCGCAGGACGACCCCGGACTCGTGCGGGTGCTCGAGGAGGACCTCGCGCTCGGCCGGCTCGAGCCGGGTCGGGTCCTCGAGCACGAAGTAGCGCTCGACGATCGTGCGGGCCGAGTCCAACCAGCGCTCGCGCTCGGCGTCGTCGCTGTGCAGCTCGGCGCACTCCGGCTCCAGATCCACCAGGTCGCGCCAGGCCGGGTCGACCAGGCGCACCGCCGCGGCCGGCGTGCGGTCGGCGGCCGGGAGGTCGTAGAGCCGCTCCAGCACGAGGTGCACCAGTGTGCCGCGCACGGCGTCCGGGGACGGCGGCTCGGGCAGCCGGTCGATGCACCGGAACCGGTAGCGCAGCGGGCACATGACGAAGTCGGCGGCCCGGGAGGGGGACAGCGTCGGCGCCACGGTCGTCATGCGGCCGACCTTAGGGCGCGGTGCCGACACCCGACCTCGTAGGCTCCCGCGGGTGAGTACCGAGCAGCCGTCCGCGCCCTCAGGCGTCCGCCGTGGCCCCCTCCGCTCCGGTGAGTGGGTGCGCCTGACCGACGCCAAGGGCCGTCGCCGCAACCTGCGCCTGGAGGCGGGCAAGCAGTACTTCACCAACCGCGGCTCGATCGCCCACGACGAGCTGATCGGGCGCGAGGAGGGGTTCACGGTCACCAGCAGCCTCGGTGCCGACTACCTGGTCTTCCGGCCCCTGTTGAGCGAGTACGTCGTCTCGATGCCCCGCGGCGCCGCCGTGGTCTACCCCAAGGACGCCGCGCAGATCGTCGCCATGGCCGACATCTACCCCGGGGCGGTCGTGGTGGAGGCCGGGGCCGGGTCCGGCGCGCTGACCTGCAGTCTGTTGCGCGCGGTCGGTGCCGAGGGGCGGGTGTCCTCCTTCGAACGACGGGAGGACTTCGCGGCGATCGCGGAGAAGAACGTCGACCAGTTCTTCGGCGACCTCCCCGCCACCTGGACCCTGACGGTCGGCGACCTCGCCGAGGCGCTGCCGGAGGTGGAGGCCCCGGGCTCGGTCGACCGGATCGTCCTCGACATGCTCGCCCCCTGGGAGTGCATTCCGGCGGTCGCCACCGCGTTGCGGGCCGGCGGCATCGTCTGCTGCTACGTGGCCACCACGACCCAGCTGAGCCGGGTGGTGGAGGAGCTGCGCGCGCACGGCGAGTTCACCGAGCCGCAGCCGTGGGAGACGCTCGTGCGGGAGTGGCACGTCGAGGGCCTCGCCGTCCGCCCGAGCCACTCGATGAACGGCCACACCGGGTTCCTCGTGACCGCCCGCCGGATGGCCCCGGGGGAGCGCGCCCCCGCCAAGAAGCGCCGTCCGGCGCCGGGCGCGTACGGCACGGACTACACCGGTCCGCGCCCGGCGGGTGTCCCAGCCCCCGAGACGACTCCGGATCCGTGACCAATCGGTGACCCGCGCGAGGTTGATATGCCGGGTCCGGTGGGGAAGCCGCGGGTAGGGTCGAGGACACGAGCCAGCGGAGGTGGACGCCATGCCGACAGGGATGGGACCGGACCGGCACTCGAGCCGGAGCACCGAGGACCTGCTGCGCCAGGTCGCCGATCTGGAGGCGGAGGTGGGAGTGCTGCGCCGCCGGCTGGCCGAGCGCGGCGGTGCGGACTCCCTGGAGCTGCGTCTCGCCGACGCGCAGCGGTCGCTGTCGGCGCTCACCGCGCAGAACGAGAAGCTCGCCCAGACCCTGCGTGACGCCCGCGACCAGATCACCACGCTCAAGGACGAGGTCGACCGGCTCGCGCAGCCTCCGGCCGGCTTCGGCACCTTCCTCGCCGCGCACGAGGACGGCACGATCGACGTGTTCACCGGCGGGCGCAAGCTCCGCGTGAACGTCAGCCCCGCCGTCGAGCGCGACGAGCTGACCCCCGGTCAGGAGGTCATGCTCAACGAGTCGCTCAACGTGGTCTCCGCGCTGGCCTACGAGAAGGTCGGCGAGATCGTGACCTTCAAGGAGCTCCTGGCCGACGGCGAACGCGTCCTCGTGGTCGGCAACGCCGACGAGGAGCGGGTGGTCCGGTTGGCCGAGCCGCTGCGCGGCACCGTGCTGCGGGCCGGTGACGCGCTGCTGCTCGACGGCCGCTCGGGGTACGTCTACGAGCGGGTGCCGAAGTCGGAGGTCGAGGAGCTGGTGCTCGAGGAGGTCCCCGACATCGACTATGAGTCGATCGGCGGCCTGCGCAACCAGATCGACCAGATCCGCGACGCGGTCGAGCTCCCGTACCTGCACCCCGATCTCTTCGTCGACCACGAGCTGAAGCCGCCGAAGGGCGTGCTGCTCTACGGACCTCCCGGCTGCGGCAAGACCCTGATCGCCAAGGCGGTGGCCAACTCGCTGGCCAAGAAGGTCGCCGCCCGCACCGGCGCGGAGGGCAAGGGCGCCGAGGCGCGCGCGTACTTCCTCAACATCAAGGGTCCCGAGCTGCTCAACAAGTACGTCGGCGAGACCGAGCGGCACATCCGGCTGGTCTTCCAGCGGGCGCGCGAGAAGGCGAGCATGGGCACGCCGGTGATCGTGTTCTTCGACGAGATGGACTCGCTGTTCCGCACCCGCGGATCCGGGGTCTCCTCCGATGTGGAGAACACCATCGTCCCGCAGCTGCTCAGCGAGATCGACGGGGTGGAGACGCTCGAGAACGTCCTGGTCATCGGTGCCTCCAACCGCGAGGACATGATCGACCCGGCGATCCTGCGGCCCGGGCGGCTCGACGTGAAGATCAAGATCGAGCGGCCCGACGCCGAGTCCGCGCGCGACATCTTCTCCAAGTACCTCACCCCGCGGCTGCCGCTGCACGCCGACGACCTCGCCGAGTTCGGCGGCGACCGCGAGGCCTGCGTGGACGCGATGATCCGGGCGACGGTGGAGCGGATGTACGCCGAGAGCGACGAGAACCGCTTCCTCGAGGTGACCTACGCCAACGGTGACAAGGAGGTCCTGTACTTCAAGGACTTCAACTCCGGCGCGATGATCCAGAACATCGTCGACCGCGCGAAGAAGATGGCGATCAAGGACTTCCTCGACCACGACCAGCGCGGACTGCGGGTCGCCCACCTACTGCAGGCCTGCGTCGACGAGTTCAAGGAGAACGAGGACCTGCCCAACACCACCAACCCCGACGACTGGGCGCGGATCTCGGGCAAGAAGGGGGAGCGGATCGTGTTCATCCGCACCCTCGTCACCGGCAAGCAGGGCACCGAGCCCGGCCGGTCGATCGACACGGTCTCCAACACCGGCCAGTACCTCTAGCCCATGACCGTACGTCGCGTGATGGGCACCGAGGTCGAGTACGGCATCTCGGTGCAGGGCCAACCCCAGGCCAATCCGATGGTGGCCTCGTCACAGGTCGTCAACGCCTACGCGAGCGCCGCCGTCCGCGCGCGGCGTGCGCGCTGGGACTTCGAGGAGGAGTCGCCACTGCGCGATGCGCGGGGGTTCGACCTCTCCCGGGACGCCGCCGACCCGTCCCAGCTGACCGACGAGGACCTCGGGCTGGCCAACGTGATCCTGTCCAACGGCGCCCGGCTCTACGTCGACCACGCACACCCGGAGTACTCCACGCCGGAGGTGACCACGCCGCGCGACGTGGTGCTGTGGGACAAGGCCGGCGAGCAGGTGATGCGGCGCGCGGCCGAACTGGCCGGCCAGAGTCCCGGTGCCGCCGCGATCGCGCTCTACAAGAACAACGTCGACAACAAGGGCGCCAGCTACGGGGCGCACGAGAACTACCTGATGCGGAGGTCGACGCCGTTCGCCGACATCGTCGCCCACCTGACGCCGTTCTTCGTGAGCCGGCAGGTCGTCTGCGGCGCGGGCCGCGTGGGCCTGGGCCAGGACGGCAAGGGGCAGGGGTTCCAGATCAGCCAGCGCGCCGACTACTTCGAGGTCGAGGTCGGGCTGGAGACCACGCTGAAGCGCCCGATCATCAACACCCGCGACGAGCCGCACGCCGACCCCGAGCGCTACCGCCGGCTGCACGTGATCATCGGCGACGCCAATCTGGCCGAGGTGTCGACCTACCTGAAGGTCGGCACCACCTCCCTGGTGCTGGCGATGATCGAGGACCAGTTCATCGACCGCGACCTCAGCGTCGAGAACCCCGTCCAGGCGCTGCGGGCGGTCTCCCACGACCCGTCGCTGCGCACGCTCGTCCGCCTGCACGACGGCCGGCGGCTGACCGCCGTGCAACTGCAGATGGAGTACCTCGACCTCGCCCGCAAGTACGTCGAGGACCGGTTCGGCGCCGACGCCGATGAGCAGACCCGCGACGTGCTGGCCCGCTGGGAGTCCGTGCTCACCCGGCTCGAGACCGACGTCCACTCCTGCGCCGCCGAGCTCGACTGGGTGGCCAAGCTCCGCCTGCTGGAGTCCTACCGCGACCGCGACGGCATCGACTGGGACGACGCGAAGCTGCACCTGATCGACCTGCAGTACGCCGACATCCGGCCGGAGAAGGGCCTCTACCACCGGCTGGTGCGCATGGGCCGCATCGAGCGACTGCTCGCCGACGACGAGGTCGACCGCGCCGTCGGCGACCCGCCGGAGGACACCCGCGCCTACTTCCGCGGTCGCTGCCTCGACAAGTACGCCGACCGGATCGCGGCCGCGTCGTGGGACTCGGTGATCTTCGACCTCCCCGGGCACCCGTCCCTGCAGCGCGTCCCCACCACCGACCCGCTGCGCGGGACCCGCGCCCACGTCGGTGAGCTGATCGACCGCAGCGCCACGGCCGAGGAGCTCGTCCGCGCACTCACCTCGCCCCAGTAGGGTCGGACCAGGCACTACGAAGGAGTTGACGATGGCGCAGGAGCAGAAGCAGCCCCGTCGTTCCAGCGAGTCCGAGGAGGTCGCGCAGGACGCGGCCCCGTCGGAGGCGACCACGGAGCGCAAGGAACAGCTCGACGAGGACATCGACGCGATCCTCGACGAGATCGACGACGTCCTGGAGACCAACGCCGAGGACTTCGTGAAGTCGTTCATCCAGAAGGGCGGCCAGTGAGCGCGCCCGACCTCGACCCCGCCTTCCTCACCCCCGGATCGTCGTCGTTCGCCGACTTCCTCTCCCAGGCGGCTCCCGACCTGCTGCCGGGCCGGCGGCTGCCGGCGGGGGAGGCCGCCGATCTGGCGCCGCACGGCACCACGATCGTGGCCGCGACCTTCACCGGCGGCGTCGTCATGGCCGGCGACCGCCGCGCGACGATGGGCAACATCATCGCCCAGCGCGACATCGAGAAGGTGTTCCCGGCCGACGAGTACAGCGTCGTCGGCATCGCGGGCACCGCCGGACTCGCCGTCGAGCTGGTGCGGCTGTTCCAGACCGAGCTCGAGCACTACGAGAAGATCGAGGGCACGAC